>DASVIS010000196.1:0-2665 GCA_036381995.1 Vicinamibacterales bacterium
TCAGCCGCGACCCGAACTCGTGCCGCAGGTCATGGAAGGTGAGGTCGCGCGTCCCCGCGCGCCGCAGCGTGCCGTACCAGGCCACCTTGAACTCCTGTCCTTACCAGAAACTCGATCGCCCCGGTTCGGGGGAGCGGAGGGGGCCGGCGGCGAGGAGTGATGGGGCCTGAACGGCGAGCGGGAGACAGGGCGGTTGGCGTTGGAGCGCGCGCTTGTCGGCCGTCCGCCGGCGGCGTTGGCACACATGGACCGTCGCGACTCCGTGGTCGCGGGGGGTACGGACTGGGGTTGGAGCGGCTTGTCCCTACGCGGCGCGCCGTTCGTAGTGATGGTGGAGACCGCCGACTTCAGGGACCTGCACGATCCTGCCGGCAGTGAGTGGCTGGGTCGCTCGCGGGATCGGCGCGTCCTTTTCCAGGGAGAGGTGAGGGCGCCAGGCGTGGTAGTAAGCGAAATATCGTCTGAGGTGGCGCCGCAGCGCCTTCTCGTTCCAGATGATGACGTGGTCGAGGCATTCGCGGCGGATCGAGCCGATCACGCGCTCCACGAAGGGGTGCTGCCAAGGGGAGTGGGGTGCGGTCACGACCTCCTGGATGCCCATGGCCTGCAGCGTGTTTCGCACGGTCCATCCGTAGATGTCATCGCGATCGCGGGTCAGGAAGGCGGGCGCTTCGTCGTATGGCCAGGCTTCGCGCATCTGCTGCGCGGTCCACTCGGCGGTCGGATGCGCGGTCACGTTGAAGTGGACGATGCGCCGCCGGTCGTGGGACAAGATCACGAGGACGAAGAGCACGCGGAAGGTCGCGGTCGGGACGGTGAAGAAGTCCATCGAGGCGAGCTGCGACGCGTGGTTGCTCAGGAAGGTGCGCCAGCTCTGTGAGGGTGGGTTCGTAGGCCATCGGCGGATATATTTCGCGACCGTCGTTTCGGCGATGTCGATGCCGAGCTTCTGGAGTTCGGCGTGGATGCGCGGTGCGCCCCAGAGCGGGTTGGCGGTCGGCATCCGCCGGATGAGGTCTCGGATGTCCTTGGCGACGGGTGGTCGGCCTGTGCCCCGCGGCCGGGATCGCCAACGCCAGTACAAGGCGAATCCACGACGATGCCAGGCGACGACGGTATCAGGCGTGACGATCTGCACGGCTTGCCGCCAGCCTGTCCAGATGCGGGACAGCATCACCCAGAACAAGCGGTCGGTGTGGAGAAGACGCAGCCGCTTCGGCGCCTGGCGCCGGAGGACGACGAGCTGGTGCCGCAGGGCGAGGATCTCGGCGGTGAGTTCGAGACGGCACCGAAGGGTACTTCGAAGGGCGGCGAGGACAGCGACGACGAGTGCGAGCATAGCGATCGGCAAGGGTACTGGCCGTGGGGGCGAAGTGCAACGAAGACAAGGCGTTTCGAGTCTTCGGTAGCGACACGTAAGCGTTCCGGGCCTTATCGCTGGCTCCGGCATCCCAATTACCTGCTAGTGGCCCTGGAATTCGTCTTCCTGCCCCTGCTGATGCGCGCGTTCATCACCCTGGTTGTCTTTTCAATAGTGAACCTGGTGCTGCTGGCCAGCGTATCCGGCTGGAGGAAATGGCCTTGGCGCCGGACGCGGCCGGGAGGGCGATGGTGGGTCGGGAGGCGTGACGCCGATTCCGAGCGCAGGGCTTGCGCGATCACTTCTCCGATCAGCGGAAGGACGGCGTTCTTCACGTTGTACTTCACATTGTCGCGCATCGTGTTCTGGACCGGCGCGGCGTCCAGGTTCTTCTCGATGCCCTGGTCCCGATCCACACGCACGAGAGGGGAGATGGCCGCCTGCCGCGCAGACGTGACTTGGCGCTTGCGCTGCATTTCTGCCAGGATAGGCGCATGATCTTCGGAGTGAGCCCAACCAAGGACGCGGTCGTCATCGCGCAAACCACGGGCTCTGGCGAGACCTTCGTGATCAAGTCGATCACGTCGATTCAGTTCCAGGCGCGGTCCGGAGACGATCTGACAGGTCTCTTGCGACGGCTTGTCGCCCTATTCGAGCCCGCCGGCAAGCGCCGACGCTCGACGATCGCACTGCTAGGATCGTCGTCGGGTCGTTTCAAGTCTTCCATCGAAGCCATCAAGGCAGAAGCCATCACCGAAGTCGCTGCGGCCGAGAGCGGCTTGCTTGTCGTCAGGGTGACAGCCGCGAGTCTCAAGAGAATCCTCGGGTGTGCGCCGGGGCAGAAGTGGCAGGCCCGTGCAGGAGAACGGTTTAATCCGACAGGGCGCCATAAAGACTGGTCGAAAGGCGCGGCCGGCGCCGCGGCCGCGGCCCTCGAGGTCGCTGGGAAGACGCCTTGACGCGAAAGACCTGGCTGAAGCAGTCGAGCACATCGCGGAGCGGAGGCTCGCACAAGACGTGACATGAAAAGGCGAAACCGAGAACATCCGGTGATCATGGCGGCGGCGCACGCCGTCCCGGCAAACGATATTTCCCAGGCGACGCTGAAAGCGGTGCCCCCATCTCCCTTTCCCGCTGTGGTCTAGGACTTTGCGGACATCTTCTCACCACAACACACGAGTGAGCCTTGGCCGCCTTTGCCGGCCACCGACGGGGCTACCGTTACTGTGACATTGCATCCGCACTTCTTGCACGCGTACTGCTCGCCCTGTTTCATTTGCATCGTGACCTCCTTGAACAGAATAG
>DASVIS010000197.1:0-6885 GCA_036381995.1 Vicinamibacterales bacterium
TCGAGCAGATCGAACAGCCGCTGCTTTTCCTGGTGATCGGGGCACGCGGGATACCCGATCGCCGGTCGGATTCCACGATACTTCTCCGCGCGGAGACCGTCGGGGCCCAACCGCTCCTCGCGGCCGTAGCCCCACTCGCGCCTGGCCTCGGCGTGCAGGTACTCCGCGAACGCTTCGGCCAGACGGTCGGCCAGCGCCTTCACCATGATCGCGCGGTAGTCGTCCTGCTGCTGCTGGTACCGCAACACGAGCCTGTCGGCCCCCAGGCCCGCGGTCACGACGAACGCGCCGAGGTAGTCGCGGACCCCGCTGTCCGCCGGCGCGACGAAGTCGGCGAGGCTCCGGTTCGGGCCGGCGTCGTTCGGCTCCTCCTGCTGGCGAAGCATCGGGAAGCGCGCCCTCTCGCGCCGCCGATCCTCGGCGTCGAAGACGACGATGTCGTCCCCGTCGCCGGCCGCCGGCCAGAAGCCGTACGCTCCGCGCGCCGTCAGCAGGCGGCCGGCCACGATTTCATTCAGGAGCTTCCGCCCGTCGTCGTAGAGTTCGCGGGCCGCCTTGCCGTGCTCGGGATGATCGAGGACGGCGGGGAAGCGCCCTTTCACCTGCCAGGCGGCGAAGAAGAAGGTCCAGTCGATGAACGGCAGCAGGTGCTCGAGAGGGAGATCGTCGATCACGCGCCGCCCGATAAACGCCGGAACCGCCGGAACCTCGGCTTGCCAGTCGATTCGCGCGGCATTGGCGCGGGCGGCGGCAATCGTCTGCAGGTGCCGCTCCCTGGGTGCGCTGTACTTCCGGCGAAGCGCTTCCTGTTCGGCCCGGTTCTCCCGTTCGAACGCCGGCCGGGTGTCCGGGTTGAACAAACGGCCGACCACGTCGGCCACGCGTGACGCGTCCGGCACGTAGGCGGTCGGCCCGCTGTACTCGGGCGCGATCTTCACGGCGGTGTGCTGCCGGCTCGTGGTGGCGCCGCCGATGAGCAACGGCACGGTGAAGCCGCGACGCTCCATCTCGCGGGCAACCATCGCCATCTCGTCGAGCGACGGGGTGATCAACCCGCTCAGTCCGACGATGTCCGCGCGCTGGTCCACCGCCTCCTGCAGAATCCGGGCGGCAGGCACCATGACCCCCAGGTCGATGACGTCGTAGTTGTTGCAGCCCAGTACGACGCCGACGATGTTCTTGCCGATGTCGTGGACGTCGCCCTTCACGGTGGCGAGCAGCACGCGGCCCTGCGCCCGCTGGCCGCCGGCTTCCTTGTCGGCTTCCATGTACGGCTGGAGGAAGGACACGGCCTTCTTCATCGCCCTCGCGCTCTTCACCACCTGCGGGAGGAACATCCGGCCGGAGCCGAACAGCTCGCCGACGACCTTCATGCCGTCCATCAGTGGCCCTTCGATGATCGACAGCGGCCTCGGGTAGCGGCGGCGCGCCTCGTCGAGATCCGTCTCGATGAAATCGAGGATGCCGTGGACGAGCGCGTGTGACAGCCGGGCCTCGAGCGACCCGGCCCGCCACGCGAGTTCGACCTCCTTCTTCCTGACCTCGCCCGGCACGGAGCCGGCGAACTGCACCAGCCGTTCCGTGGCGTCGGGCCGCCTGTCGAACAGCAGGTCCTCGACCCGCTCGAGGAGGTCTTGCGGGATGTCTTCGTAGACCGCGAGCTGGCCGGCGTTGACGATGCCCATGTCGAGGCCGGCGCGGATCGCGTGGAACAGGAACGCGGAGTGGATCGCCTCGCGCACGGCGTCGTTGCCGCGGAACGCGAACGAGAGGTTGCTGATGCCGCCGCTGATCCTGGCCAGCGGAAACGCCGCTTTCAAGTGGCGCGTGGCCTCGATGAAGGCGATCGCGTACCGATTGTGCGCCTCGATGCCGGTGCCGATCGCCAGCACCGCCGGGTCGAAGACGATGTCGGTCGAATCGTATCCCGCGCGCTCGGTGAGGAGCCGGTACGCGCGTTCGAGTACCGCGATCTTCCGTGCGGCGGTGTCCGCCTGGCCCGCCTCGTCGAACGCCATCACCACGGCCGCGGCGCCATACCGGCGTATCGTCCTGGCGCGGCGGAGGAACTCGTCCTCGCCTTCCTTGAGGCTGATGGAATTGACGACGGGCTTGCCCTGGATGCACTTCAGTCCCGCCTCGATGACCGACCACTTCGAGCTGTCGATCATGATCGGCAGCCGGGCGATCTCCGGTTCGGTGGCGATCAGATTGAGGAACCGGGTCATCGCCTGCTCGGAGTCGAGCATCCCCTCGTCCATGTTCACGTCGAGGATGTTCGCGCCGCCCCGTACCTGGTCGAGCGCCACGTCGGCAGCCTGAGCGAAGTCGCCGGTCGTGATCAGCCGCCGGAAGCGCGCCGAGCCGGTGATATTCGTCCGCTCTCCAACCATCTGGAAGTTGCTGTCCGGACGGATCGTGAGCGTCTCGAGGCCGGCATAGCGGGTGAAGGCATCGGCCGACTCCTCCACGACTCGTGGCGTTGCCCCCTCGACCGCCAGGGCGATGGCGCGGATATGATCCGGCGTCGTCCCGCAACACCCCCCGACGATGTTGACCAGGCCGTCGCCGGCGAACGCGCGCACGAGTTCCGCGGTTTCGGCCGGCTGCTCGTCGTATTGTCCGAACGCGTTCGGCAGCCCGGCATTGGGATAGCAGCTGACGAACGTGTTGGCGATCCGGGCCAGATCGGCCAGGTACGGGCGCATCTCACGGGCGCCGAGCGCGCAGTTCACGCCGACGGCGAGGGGCCTGGCGTGAGCGACGGACGTCCAGAAGGCATCCACCGTCTGACCCGACAGCGTGCGGCCGCTCCGATCCGTGATGGTCACCGAGAGCATCAACGGCAGTTCCGCTCCGGTTTCTTCGAAGACCTCGAGCGCGGCCACGATGGCCGCCTTGGCATTCAGCGTGTCGAAGATCGTCTCGATCAGGAGGATGTGGCATCCGCCTTCGATCAAGCCGCGCATCTGTTCCGCGTAGGCGTCGCGCACCTGGTCGAAGGTGGTCGCGCGGAACGACGGGTCGTTGACGTCCGGCGACATCGACAGCGTCTTGTTGGTGGGCCCGATCGAGCCCGCGACGAACCGCGGCCGGTCGGGCGTTCGGGCCGTCCAGGCGTCGGCGGTGTCGCGCGCGAGTCGGGCGGCGGCGGCGTTCATCTCGCGGACGATCGGCCCCAGCCCGTAGTCGGCCTGCGCGATGGCCGTGGCGTTGAACGTGCAGGTCTCGATGATGTCCGCGCCGGCAGCCAGGTACTCGTCGTGGATCTGGCGGATGACGTCGGGGCGCGTCAGGACGAGGACGTCGTTGTCGCCCTTCAGATCGCGGGGGTGGCCGGTGAACCGCGTGTCGCGGAAGTCCGATTCGGTCAGTCCCCTGCGCTGCACCATCGTGCCCATCGCGCCGTCCAGGACCAGGATCCGGCGAGCGAGCAGGGCGGAGAGCACGGACGCAGTCGAGTGGGACATGGACATTGATTGTACACTGGCGCATATGCCCATCCGCATCCTCATCACCGGCGGGACGTTCGACAAACAGTACGACGAGATCAAGGCCCAGCTCGTGTTCCAGGACTCGCATGTCGGCGAGATGCTCCGTCTCGGCCGCTGCCGCGCGGACGTGCACCTGCGCACGATCATGATGCTGGACAGCCTGGACATGAGCGATGCCGACCGCCAGGCCATCGTGCAGAACTGCCGCCAGTGTGACGAGGCGATGATCGTCATCACGCACGGCACCGACACGATGGTCGACACGGCGGCCGCGCTGGCGAACGCCACGGGCGTCGAGGGAAAGACGATCGTCCTCACCGGGGCGATGATTCCGTACGCGTTCGGCAGCTCGGATGGGATGTTCAATCTCGGATCGGCCCTGTCGTTCGTGCAGGTGCTCCCGGCGGGCGTCTATGTCGCCATGAACGGGTGTTGTTTCCCATGGAACAAGGTACGAAAGAACCGTCAGACGGGCGTGTTCGAGGCCGTAGTATCATGATCGATCAGACCACCTGACACGGAGGTATCGAGCGTGAAGATCGAACAGGCCATCAAGACCGGAATCGAGTTCGAACTCGAGGTGCGGCACGTCTACTCGGAGGCCGCCAAGAAGTTCAGGGATCCGGTCGCGCGGAAGATTTTCGGCGTGCTGGCCGACGAGGAAGACCGCCACGTGCAGTACCTCGAGAGCCGGCTGGCGGAGTGGGAGAAGACCGGGGCCGTGACGGCCGCGGCGCTCGAGACCGCCATCCCGTCACAGGAGGCGATCGACGGCGCGCTCGGCAAGCTCACGAAGCGCATGGGCGAGCAGGACTTCGGCGTCGAGCTCGATATGCTGAAGAAGGCCCTGGCCCTCGAGATCGAGGCGACGCAGTTCTTCGCCAGGATGGTTGCTGAGCTGAAGAACGAGGAGCGCAAATTGTTCGCGCGCTTCGTCGAGATCGAGACCGGCCACGAAGCGATCGTCCAGGCCGAGATCGACGCCCTCACCGGCCTCGGATTCTGGTTCGACTACGCGGAATTCAGACTCGAAGGGGCATAGGCGGGGCTGGCGAACGTCAGTCGGGACTGACGAACGTCAGTCGGGAACTCACGCGGTCAGTCGGCGCTGACGATGCGGAGTCGGTTCTGGGGATGAGGAGTCGGTCCTGAGGGTTCTCTCCGTCCGACCTCCGCGTTGCGAACGCGGCGCTCTGGGTGCACCCCCGCGCGTGTGCCGGCATGAGGGCGGGCGGAAGTGGGGAGACAGGGTCGCCGGCCGCCAGCATTCCTGACGTCTGCACGCGCGACCAGTCGTGCTACTGCTTGCTGACGTTCACGTAGTACAGCTCCGTCGCCACGTCGAAGTCCTCCTTCTTCAACGCGGTCGCCATCACCTTCCACTCCGTGGTCGGGCTGATGACCTGCCACTGGCCCTTCCGGCCCACCTTGATCGGCATGTTGAAGCCCTTCACACCGGCCGTCCAGCGGTAGGCCAACTGGCCATCCCCTAAGAACTGCAAGTCGAGCGTCGGCAGCGGCGCTTCGCGGAGATACTCGTCGAAGATCGGCGTCAGGTCGCGGCCGGTCCCCCGGTTGAAGAAGGCCACGATGTCCTCGGTCGCGATGTCGCGGTACTTGAACTCCTGGAAGCACGCCTTGATCAACGCGAACCAGAGCCGGTCGTCGTCCACGACGCTCCTCAACGTGTTCAGGAACAGCGCGCCCTTGAAGTACTGATCCTGCGGCGGAGTGCGATTGACGCCTCTTGGCGTGATGATCGGTTCGCGGTTGCGCACCTTCGACTTGTAGCCGTTGAGATACCTGATGGCGTCGTCGTGCCCCCACCTGTGCTCGACGTAGAGCCCCTCCATGTAGGTGCCCCAGCCTTCGTGGATCCACATGTCGGCGATGTCCGCCGCGGTGACGGCGTTGCCGAACCACTCGTGGGCGCTCTCGTGGATGATGATGAAGTCGAACCTGGTGCTGATCCCGACGCCGGTCCAGTCGCGCTCGAGGTACCCGTTGGCGAACCGGTTGCCGTAGGTGACCGCGCTCTGGTGCTCCATCCCGGAGTAGGGTGCCTCTATCAGCTTGAAACCGTCCTTCTCGAACGGGTAGCGGCCGAAGTAGTGCTCGAACGCCTCGATCATCGAGCGTGCCTGGGCGAACTGCGTCTTTGCCTTCTCGAGGTGTTCGGGCAGGGCGTAGAAATCGAGCGGCAGGCCGTTGGCCGTGTCCGAGAAGTGCACGTAGTGCCCGATGTTCAGTGACACGCTGTAGTTGTTGATGGGGTACTGCACCAGCCAGTCCCAGCGCGTGTAGCCGTCGCCGAGATCGGTCTTGCCGAGGAACTTCCCGTTCGACACGTCCACGAGGTCGTTTGGGATCGCGACGCTGATCCGCATGTTCTCGACCTCGTCCTGCTGCTGGTCCTTGTTGGGCCACCAGACGCTCGCCCCGATGCCCTGGCACGCGGTGTTGACCCAGTGACGCCCCGCGGGGTCCTTCTGGAACGTGATCCCGCCGAATCGTCCCGCCTCCTTCGGCTGGCCCGAGTAGTAGAAGTCGATGGCGTAGACCTGGCCCTTCGCCAGGGGAGACGGAAAATCGACGAAGACGGCGCCGGCCTCGCGTTGGTACTTCAGCGTCGTCGTGCCGAGCAGGATCTTGTCGACGTTGAGAACGTCCACCAGGTCGAGCTGGATGCGCGTGTCGTCCTTCAGCATCCGGAACCGGATGGTGTTCTTTCCGCTGATGTATTTCCTCTCAGGATCGACACGGATGTCGAGGTCGTACGACAGCAGGTCGTTGTTTGCGCGGTAGGGTCCCCACGCGCCCCGGAGGATGTCGGCCCGCGTCGGCTCCCGTGGCGGCGCGGGCGCCTGGGCCCCCTGCATCTGGTACTCCTTCGGCGGCTCGACGCGCATCAGCCACTTCACGAAGTAGTCCCACCGCCGCCGCATCATGTACGCGGATGCCGTTCCGTAGCCGTGGTTCTGATTCGGCAGCATCAACAGGTCGAAGTCCTTGTTCGCCTTGATCAGGGCGTCGGCCACCAGCAGCGTCTGGTACGGCGGCACGTTCGTGTCCATCGTCCCGTGCGCCAGCAGGAGGTGGCCCTCGAGGTTCTTCGCGAACTCCTCGTTCGCCTCGGGCGCGTAGCTGTCGGTGCCGTCTGGATTGCGCGCGACCAGGCCCTGGTACCGTTCGCCCCAGTCGTCCTCGTTCAGCCGCTGGTCGTGGTTGCCCGATTCGGCAATGCCGGCCGCGAAGAAGCCAGGGAAGCGGAACATGGCCGTGGTCGTGGCGAACCCGCCGCCGGAGTGGCCCCAGATGCCTGCCCGGGACAGGTCGATCCAGGGAAAACGTGAGGCCAGCTCTTTCATGCCCGCGATCTGGTCCGGGATCG
>DASVIS010000198.1:0-11830 GCA_036381995.1 Vicinamibacterales bacterium
CGCCACCTCGAGCAGTTCCCTCACGCGGTGGTCATTGGTTTCGAGCTCCTTGAGCGTCGGGTTCTCGGCCAGCGCCTTGTCGAGCGTCATGTCGAGGGCCGCCGGGATCAGCTTGGCGACCTTGTCCACTTCGGCGTACGGGATGTCCAAAGCCCGGCCGACGTCCCGGACGACCGCCTTGGCCTTCATCGTCCCGAACGTGATGATCTGCGCGACGTTTTCGCGGCCGTACTTCCTGGTCACGTACTCGATGACCTCGCCGCGGCGGCGCTCGCAGAAGTCGATGTCGATGTCGGGCAGCGACACGCGTTCCGGGTTCAGGAACCGCTCGAAAATCAGGTCGAAGTGCAGCGGGTCGACGTCCGTGATGTTCAGGCAGTAGGCCACGACGCTTCCGGCGGCCGATCCGCGGCCCGGCCCGACCGGGATGCCCTGTTCGCGCGCGTAGCGGATGAAATCCCAGACGATCAGGAAGTACCCGGCGTACTTCATCCGTGTGATCATCGCGATTTCGTACGCGATCCGGTCCTTGTACTCGTCCAGCGTGTGGCGGAGCCGCCCGGTGGCCAGGAGCGCCTCGAGTCGCGGCAGCCGCCGCGCGAAACCGTCCCAGACCATCCGCTCGAAATAGTCGTCCAGGGTGTGGCCGGCCGGCACGTCGAACTTCGGCAACTGGTGCACCGTTGGCCCGAGGTCCACGTTGCACCGTTCCCCGATGCGCGCGGTGTTGGCCATCGCCTCCGGGAAGTCGCCGAACACCTGTGCCATCTCGTCCGGCGACTTCAAGTAGAACTGGTCGCCGTGATAGCGCATGCGCTCGACGTCGTTCACCGTCTTGCCGGTGCCGATGCACAACAGGATGTCGTGGGCCTTGAAGTCGTCCTGGCGGATATAGTGCACGTCGTTGCTGCACACGAGCGGCAGGTCGAGCGCTCTTGCCACACGCTGCAGGCCGGCATTGACCACGCGCTGGTCGTCGATCCCCTGGTACTGCATCTCGAGGAAGAAATTGCCCGGCCCGAGAATGTCGCGGTACGTTGCCGCCGCCGCAACCGCCCTCTGCTCCTGATCGGTGCGCAGGTAGACGGGAATCTCCCCTTTCAGACAGCTGCTCATTCCAATCAGGCCCCGAGCGTGCTGCGCCAGCAACTCCTTGTCGATCCGAGGCCGGTAGTGGAACCCCTCGGTATAGGCGGCCGAGACCAGCTTGATCAGGTTCAAGTAGCCTTCGTGGGTTTCGGCCAGCAGCACGAGGTGGTTGTTGCTCTCTCCAATCGGGCCGCCCTTGGTGAACCGGCTGCCCGTCGCCACGTAGATCTCGCACCCGAGGATCGGCTTGATCCCCTTCTTCCGGGCCTTGTCGTGAAACACGACGGACGAGAACATGTTCCCGTGCTCGGTGACGGCCAGCGCGGGGATCTTCTGGCGCGCGGCTTGCTCGAGGAGTTCGTCGACCCGACACGCGCCATCGAGCAGCGAGTATTCGGTGTGGAGATGAAGGTGAATGAACTCTGCCATCGAGATGGTATCTCGTCGAATCGTGAGGACGGGGGAATGCGCCTGACGTTATTATACCGGCGTGAAGTTGGCGCCGCACATTCCTCGAATTCCCGCCGTGATTGCCCTCCTCGTTCTGCTCGCGGGAACGACGGCGTCCGCGATGGCCGCTCCCCAGGCGGCGCCTGGCCCGCCCGCGGGCGCATCACCTCGGCCGGTGAATCCGAAGAAGGAGGCCCGAAAGGCGCCGGTGCTGGCGATGACCCCGTCGTGGACCATCGACCTTCCCGCGCCTCCGGCCGCCGGCGCGGCGGTGGATGCGGCCAATGCCTACGTGCCGCTGCGTTCATCCGAACTGATCGCCCTGTCTCTCCAGGACGGGAAGATCTCCTGGTCGGCGCGGATTGCCGGCGTCGTCACTCCGCCCGCCACCGGTGACGGGTTCGTCTTCCTGGCCCATGCGCAGCAGGTGGAGGCTCTCGACGCGCACAGCGGAACCTCGCGCTGGCGCGTGGCGATCGACGGCCCGATCTCTGCCCCGCTGCTCTGGATGAACGGGTGGCTGCTTGCGATTTCCGAGGGCGGCGAGGCGACCATGCTCCGGGCGGCGACCGGCGCCGTGATGTGGAAGCAGGCGCTCGGCGCGGCCGCCAGCGTGCAACCCACAGCGGCAGACGGCCACGTCTACGTCGCGCTCGAAGACGGGCGCGTGGTCGCGCTCGCACTCGAATCAGGCAAGACCGCCTGGGAAGCGAAACTCCCCGCCCGGGGCACGACCATCCACCCACTCGACGATCGCATCTTCGTCGGCGGCAGCGACAAGTTCTTCTACTGCCTGGCTGCCGAAAGCGGGACAACGAAATGGCGATGGCGGACGGGCGGCACGATCATCGGCACCGTGGCGGTGGACGCCGACCGGGTCTACTTCGTCGCGCTCGACAACGTGCTACGCGCTCTCGATCGCTCGAACGGCAGCCAGATCTGGAAGACCTCTCTCACTCATCGTCCGACGGGCGGGCCGTACCTCACCGCGCGCCTGCTGCTGGTACCTGGGATCTCCGCGGAAGTGCCCGCCTTTCAGTCGTTCGACGGCAGCGCGGCGGGAACGGCCGAGCTCGCCGGAGAGCCGGCTGCGCCACCGTCTCTGCTGCCGGCTGCGGGCGACAAGCTCGGCCGACTGCTCGCGATCTCTGGCGAAGGGCAGGCGCAGTTGCTCGTTCCAGGATTGGCGGCACTGCCCGGAAGGGCGATTCCCGGCCTGCCGATGTTCACCCTCCCGCCCGAGATCCGTCAGATTTCGACCGGCGTCTTGTGGCCCGCAAGTTCTTCCTTCACGACCCTCGCGAACCGCTGAACACCTTCGATGATCTTCTCCTTCGAGGGAAGCGAGAACGACAGCCTCAGGGTGTTCGCGCCAGTGCCGTCCACGAAGAACGCGCTTCCTGCGACGTAGATAATCCGCTGCTCGATGGCGCGCGGCAGCATCTCGTCGCAGTTGCATTGCGCCGGCAGCGTGGCCCAGATGAAGAATCCGCCTCTCGGATCCAGCCAGGCTATCAGATCGCCCAACTGCGCCCGCAACTGCTCCTGCATCACCGTGCGCTTCTCCTGATAGAACTTGCGAAGCATCGGCAGTCGAGTCGTGAGGACGCCCCGGCGGTAGGCCTGGTAGATAATCTGCTGGTCGAGCGAGGGCGGCATCAAGTCCTGCGTCTGCTTGAACACGTCCATCTTCGACACGACCGCTTCGGGCGCGACCATCCAGGCCACGCGGAACCCGGGCGCCAGTGTCTTCGAAAAACTGCTCAAGTAGATCACTCTCCCCTCGTCATCGTCCGCCTTGATGGGCCTCGTGTCGGCCGCCGTGGCCGCGTCCTCGAAGTACAAGGCACCGTACGGGTCGTCTTCGACGATCAGCACGCCGGCGCGGGAAGCCCATTGCAGCAGGGCCTTCCGCTTCTGGAGGGAGATGAGGAGCCCGGTCGGGTTCTGGAAGTTCGGCACCAGATACAGGAACCTGACCACGCGGCCACCTGCGCGTTCCCGGGCGACGACTCGTTCCAGGTCCTCGAGATCGATCCCGTCGGCCTCCTGCCTGACACCGACAAGCGTCGCCCCGGTGTTCTTGAACGCGGCGATGGCGCCGGTGTAGGCCGGTAATTCCACGATCACCACGTTTCCCGGATCGAGAAGGACTTTTCCGACCAGATCGATCCCCTGCTGTGAGCCGGTCGTGATCATCACCTGATCGGTGGTGGCCGTGATGCCCCGCGAGGTGAGGATTTCGATGCACGCCTCGATCAGTGGCATGTGCCCACGCGTCGGCCCATACTGCAGTACCGACCCGTCACGCCCCGTCAGCAGTTCCGACGCGATCTCCCGGTAATCTTCCCACGCGTAGACGGTCGGGTCGGGATACCCGGGCGCAAATGAGATCATGTTGGGCACGCGCAGAGCCATCACGCCCATCTTGCGAATGGCAGATCCCTGCGATTTCAGTGCACCCGTCGAAAAGAAACGGTCGTAGTCAATCATGACGTCACTCATCGGGAAGCCGGGACCATCGCCGCGCCCGCTGCATCTCCTGAATGTGACCGGTATAGCGAGAGGTAGGCGGACAGGGCGGTGAGCCCGAGGTACTGAAACACGAGGCTGCGGAGCAGCCAGGCACCGAGCTGAAGGGGCAACACGATGAGACCGGCGAGCGGAACGTAGGCGATCAGATAGAAGCCCCAGGTTGCGGCGACCGACAGAATCGTAGCCAGCAGGAGCAGGAGCACGGTCACCCCGAAGACCCTCGACAGCTTCCAGAATTCACCGTGCACGAAACGGCCGACTTCGCGGATGCCCGCACTCACCCTGCTGTCGTTCACCGCGATGATGATCTGCGCCAGCAGGTAGAACACGTTCAAGATGGTCACCAGTCCGACGAACAGGCTGAGGCCAAGGGCGGCCACGGACCCGAGCAACAGCGGACGATCGCCCCCCAGCCGGTACAGCCCGTAGGCGATCAGCAGGCACAGCGCGGCCACAAGGGCGTACACAACGGTGAGGAGGATGCCGAGGAACAGGTAGCGGTTGAAGAGTCTTGCGGAGCCGGCCGTGAACGCTTCGATCGAGAACAGCCTCGCCCGGCGAAAGCCCGCGACGCGGAGTGGCGGGCGCTCCAGCGGGCCGGCGGCCCGATCGGCCAGGACGAGAATCGAAACAATGCCGCCCTTCACCAGGAACATCAGCACCGCCCCGCCTGCCAGCACGACCACGAAGCCGAACAGGTACGAGACGAGCGCGACCGGCCGTGCGGCCAGGGTTCCGGCGACGCCAAAGAGAATCTCCCGGAGATCGCCCGCCAGCACCTCGCCAAGATCCCTGCCGAGCAGTGTTGTCACCAGGAAGGCGCCGCCCACGATCGGTACCGCGAGCAGCAGCTTGAACGTGGTATCGGAGACAGACTGTATGGCGACAACCTGCCAGTTCGCGGCCGCGATCAGCGAGCCACGCTTGAGCGCCGTCCGTGCCTTCCCGGGATGCGTCATGAGCGGGAGTGCGGCCCGGGGAATGCATCAGGCGCGCGGGCCGGCGGCGCGCAGACCACCCGCTCACTATAACACTGAAGCGGGCCCTTTTCCCGGCTTCGCGACTGACGTATGCTGACCCCATCACATGCGTGTCGACTTGCGGCAGCGCCCTTCCCTCTTGATCACCTCCATCGGCGTCGTCTGCGCCCTGTTCGTTGGCGTTGCGGGGTGGCTGACGGAGCAGGTTCGGCTGGGGGCCGATCGCCAGGCAGCCTATGCCCGGGTCGAGGGGGAAATCCGCTCGGAGTTCGACCGGATGACCTCCACTCTCAGCCGCATCGCTCAGGCCGAGGCGACCACGGCTGAGGCCGTGCTGCGCCATCCCGTGGAGGAACGGGACCTGCGCCCGCTGTTCGAGCGCGCCGCGCAGGCAATCGGAAGCGACGCGTCCGAACCGCTCGCCGTGACGGTATACGGAGTCGATGGCACGCCGCTGGCGTGGGCCGGCCGCACATCGGAATTGACCGTCGGACCCCGGGGCGGCTCCCCTGCCCCCGACCAGATCGGGGGCCCCGCGGCCCTGTTCGTGACGCCCGGTCCACTCGGGTTCCGGCTCGTCCGCATTCAGCCTGTCACGGCGGGCGGCGGGCGGAACGCCGCGAGGCTGGGCGTCGTCGCCGCCGAGCGGGTGTTCCCGGAACAGGCCACTGTCGGCAACACATCGCCTGAACGGTTCAGCATCGAGACGTCGCTCGCTTCCGTTTCGCTGCGGACGCGCTTCGAAGGTGCCGGTGACCGGGCCCATCCGTACAGCTTCGTCATCTCGTCGCCATCGGGCGAGGCCCTGGTCGAGGCGCGTGTCGACCCGGCCTCGCTGGACAACGCTCGTGCGGGCCACCGCCAGGTCGTCTTCAGCCTTGTCACTGTGGTGCTTGCGCTGACGACGTTACTGCTGATCGGACCGCTTCTCGATCGCCGGGAACTGTCGCGCACTGCAGGACCCTACCTGGCGGCGACCGTCGCGGCCGTGGGGTTGGTTGCCGTGGCGAGGCTCCTGCTCGCTCTCGCCCTGCCGGCGAGCCAGGTCCCGGTGTTGTCTCCGAACGTCTACCACTGGCCGCGCCTGGGCATCCTGGCGCGGCACCCGGCCGACTTCCTGCTGACGGCTCTCGCCGTCCTGGCGGCCATCTCCCTCGCGGCCGGTCCCCTCGAGCGGCGCCGACAGCTTCCCTGGAGGCACCCCCTGGATGTGTTCGCCGGCAACTGGTCCGCGGCACGATTTTTCGTCTTCCAGGCGGCTGGCGGTGCGGTTCTGGCCCTGTCCGCGATGGGATACGAACGGTTCCTGGCTGAGACCTTCCGGCGCGCGACCGTTGACATCCTGCGCTTCTCCCCGCATCCGTGGCAGACCGAGCGGATGGCGATCGCGCTGGGCCTGGTCTGCTTTCATGCCGCGTTTGCCTGGGCTCTGGTCCTCGGATTGCGCCTTCTGCTCACCAGGTGGCGGTTCCGTCGGTCCGATCTGCGCGTGGCGCTCCTCCTGCTCCTGGCCTGGGGAGTTCCCGTTGGTGTCGTCTGGGCGTCGGCCTGGAACCGGACGCTTGCCGATCTCCCACGAGTCGAAGCCTTGCTCATCGTCGGCGCCGTGGCGGCAGCGGCCTATTTCGGACCGAGAGGCATGGCCCGGCTGCGTCACGCATCGCAGGGGTATCGGCTCGTTGCCACCTTGCTTGCGCTCCTGGCGCCGGCCGCCGTGATGTATCCGTCGCTGGTGTTCTTCCAGGAAGGCGCACAGCGGCGCATGGTCGAAGTCGACTTCGGGCCGGAGGTCCTCGACCAGCGCGACAACCTGCAGATGCGCCTCCGCGCGGCGCAGGCTGAAATCGACGGTCGCGAGGCGGCGCTGGAGGGCTACGTTTCCGTGCCCGCCCCGGCCGCCGGAACAAATGTCCGGACGGACAGTGCCTTCTTGATGTGGCAGGGGACGGCGCTCGAACGCTATCGGATGTCGTCCGCGATCGAACTGTACAACGGCGCCGAGATGCTGGTGAGCCGGTTCGCGCTCAACCTGCCGGAGGAAACGACCGGTCAGCGTTGGCGCGAGGAAGACTGCACCTGGCGAACGTTCGGCGAGATCAGTCCCTTCGGATCGCACGAGCGCCAGCTGCTTCACGCCGGCCGCAACATCTGCGGCCCGTCCGGCAGGCTCGGGACGATCGTGATCCACGTGATCCTCGACAACAGCACGCTCTCGTTCATCTCCTCCCAGAGCCCCTACATGGAGCTGCTGCGAGGCCAGACGGCCAGCCGTCGCGTCGAGATCCGCGGGCGCGACATCGACTTCGTCGTGTACGGGTGGAGCCGGACACCGCTCTACGTATCGGGGAACAGCGCGTGGCCAATCGATGACGCGCTGTTCGCGAGGGTCTACAGCTCGCGCCAGCCGTTCTGGACCCGGCTGAACACGGGCGGGATCGGCTACCAGGTTTATTTCGAGAACGATCGATCGGGCATCTACGCCCTGGGCTACCCAACCATCCCCACGATCGGGCATTTCATCAATCTCGCCGAACTGACCGTCCTCGTGGGCACGGCATACCTCGGAATCCTCCTGGGTGCCGCCGCCTTCAGCGCCATCGGCGTCCGCCGGATTCGTTCCGGCCGCGCGCTGCTCCGCGAGATCCGCGAGAGCTTCTACCGGAAGCTGTTCCTGGCGTTCGTCGCCGCCGCGGTGATTCCCGTCGTCACGCTCGCGCTCGTCACCCGGGTCTACATCGCCGACCGCCTGCGCCACGACGTCGAATCGGCGGCGCACAAGACGACCCTGATCGCGCGGCAGATCATCGAGGACTACCGCGTCCAGTCCAGCGCCACGCTGAGCGACGATGCGATGGTCGGGTTGAGCCGCGTGATTGGCCAGGATGTGAACATCTTCAGCGGGGCGCGCCTGCAGGCGACCAGCGAACGCGACCTCTTCGCGTCCGGCCTGCTGCCCGCCCGCACTCCCGCGGACGTGTATCGCGCGATCGTCCTGGATCGCATGCCGACCGTGATCACCGAAGAACAGGCGGCCGGGTTCCGTTACATGGTGGCAGCCGCACCGCTCCGGGCCGGCGACCGCGATTCCGTCCTCACCGTCCCCCTCACCCTTCGTCAGCAGGAGATTGAGCGCGAGATCGATGACCTGAACCGGCGAATCGTGCTCGCGGCCATGCTGTTCATCCTGGTCGGAGCCGCCATCGGCTATCCGATGGCCGAGCGCATCGCCGACCCGGTCAACCGGCTCACGCGCGCGACGCGGCGCATCGCCCGCGGTGATTTCGACGCCCGGGTCGCGGCCAACTCGTCGGACGAGCTGAGGCGCCTGGTGGACGCCTTCAACCGGATGTCCGCGGAACTGCTCCATCAACGGCAGGAACTGGAGCGGACGCACCGCCTGGAGGCCTGGGCCGAGATGGCGCGGCAGGTGGCACACGACATCAAGAATCCATTGACACCTATCCAGTTGTCCGCCGAACACCTCCGCCGCGTCCACGCCGATCGCGGCAAGCCGCTCGGACCGGTGCTCGAAGGATGCGTGGACTCGATCCTGTCACAGGTTCGGCTGCTTCGGCAGATCGCATCGGAGTTCTCGAGCTTTGCGTCATCGCCCACGCCGAGGCTCGCGCCTGTCGATCTGCAGGACCTCGTGGAGGAAGTCGTCCGACCGTACGAGGTCGGGTCCAGCGACCGCTGGGTGTTCCGTCGGAAATTCGAGGCGTCGCTGCCCAGGCTGCTCCTCGATCGAACGCTGATCGGCCGGGCGCTGACCAACGTCGTCGACAATGCCCTCCATGCGATGCCGGGCGGCGGGACGCTGACGCTCGGCGCCCGGCAAGTCGACGAGCGATCGGTCGAGCTGACGCTGGCGGATACCGGGGTCGGGATGGACGAGGAGGCGCAGGCGCGCCTGTTCGAGCCCTACTTCTCGACCAAGGCCGCCGGAACCGGCCTCGGGCTCTCGATCGCCCGGCGGAACGTCGAACTGAACGGCGGAACAATCGCCGTCAGCAGCGAGCGTGGTTTGGGGACGCAAGTGACGCTGACGCTGCCAGTGGCGCAGCCGCAGGCCGATCCGAGCGGGGAACGCTGAACGCAGAACGGAGAAGGCAGGAGCGTCCCCCCGTTCTCCGTCTTCCGTTCTACGTTCTCCGTTCTCCGCTTTCCTCCGAAGAAGCCGCCCCCTCGGTCCCTCTCCGCCGGCGGAATCGTGTCATCGCCATCCCGATGAACGCGGACGCCAGGTAGCCGTATGCCAGGATGACGAACGTCCACCGCGGATGCGTCGTGATCGCGAAGAAGGCGATCGCCACCACGAGCAGAACCTTGTACGAGCGGCGCGTTTGAAGGTCGATCGTCTTGAAGCTCCGGAAGCGAACGGTGCTGACCATCAACAGGGCCGGGACGAGCATCAGCGCGAGCGCCGGGAGGGCGCTGATGTAGTCGTGCAGCCCGGAGGGATACATGTAGACGGTGGCAACCGGCACAGCGGCGGCGGCGGGAATCGGCAGGCCCACGAAGTAGCGCTTGTCGGTGCTCGTCTGGATGTTGAACCGGGCGAGGCGGATCGCCCCGGCCGACACGAAGACGAACCCTGCGGCCCAGCCAAGTCGCCCCAGCGGCTCGAGACCCCACCCGAACACCAGCAGTGCAGGCGCCATCCCGAACGACACGACGTCGGCCAGGGAATCGAACTCACGTCCGAACGCGCTCGTGCTTCCCGTCAGCCTGGCAATCCTGCCGTCGAGCATGTCGAGGATGACCGCGATCCCGATGAACGGCGCCGCGGTTTCGAGTTCGCCGCGCATCGCGTAGGCAACGCAGGCGTACCCGCAGAACATGTTGCCGATGGTGAACAGGCTTGGGAGCAGGTAGACGCCCCGGCGGCGCCGACGTCGCTGCAGATCGGTCCGAGGCTTCAAGGGGGCAACGAGCGCTGGCTCGCGCTCGGGGCCATCGTCAAACGGCATGAGACCTCTCACTTGACGCTCGACCGGGCGCCCTGGTCACCATCCTGCCCGGGGAATTCGGCAAGAACCGTCTCTCCGGCCCTTACGCGGTCGCCCACGCCGACGAGCAGGCGCGCTCCGGCTGGCAGGAAGAGGTCGATCCGCGATCCGAATTTCATCACCCCGAACCGATCGCCGGCCCGCACCTGATCGCCAGGCTGAACCCGGCACACCACCCGCCGCACGAGCACCCCGGTGATTTGCCGGCAGACCACCCGATGGTGCCCGTCGTCGATCCAGACCTCGGAGCGCTCGTTGCCGGTCGTCGCCTCCGGACGGTAGGCCGCACGATAGCTTCCTCGCTTGTACTCGACCCTGGTGACCTTGCCGCTGACCGGAATGCGATTGACGTGGACGTCGAGTGGCGACAGGAAGATGCTCACCTGCGTCCACTCGCCGGCTGGCGCCGCGTTCGGCGCAGGCGGACCGGCGACCATAACGCGCCCGTCGGCGGGCGAAATCACAGCGTCTGGATTCGACGGGACAATCCGATCGGGATCGCGGAAGAAGAACACGAACGCGAGCGCCAAAACGACGAATGGCGTCGCCCACGGATAGATCTGCAGCGCGAGCAGGGCCAGAGCCGGAATCACGGCCGCGGCGATGAATGGAACACCAGCTCGGTCGATCTTCATGAACGGCAATGTCAGGGACGGGGACGGGCCTAAGACGCCGAGAGCCGGCAACCGGACCGGCTCTCGACGCACGGAAAACTCGTTCTTTTCGCCGCTCCCTAGCCCCGCTGAAGGCTCGGAGCGGCCGCTGGAGGCACCATCCGGTCCCGGTAGCTCCGGACGATCGCCTCCATCTTGTCCTTCAGTTGCAGCTTGCGCTTCTTCAGCGTGACCTCTTCCACTTGTTCCGGCACCGACAGGTAATGCTTGGTGGTGAGTTCGTTCAGGCGCTCTTCGAGTTCGTGGTGCTTGCTGGCGAGCTGGCGAAACGCCTCGTCGGTTTCGAGCAACAGGGGCTTCAAATCCTGCGAGTCTGCCATTCTCCGCCTCCTTGGATGGGTAAGATCAGAAGCACGCGGCTGCACCCGCGAGTCATCGTGTCGTGGATTCGCATGGCAAAAGACCGGCTCCGGAGTAATCTCCCGGGCAGTCCAAGGGCACGCTACCACAACGTACCCCGGGTTTCAAGCTGCTCCTGTCCCTCCCCCGCCGGCAGCCACCCCAGCCCGTCCCTCCAGAGGATGAGCGCGTCTTCGACGGGGTCGGCGTAGTAGTTCTTCCGGACACCGGCGACCCTAAACCTCAATCTTTCGTATAACTTGAGGGCTGACGCGTTGGAACGGCGCACCTCGAGCGTGGCTCGGCGCGCCCCTAGCCCGGCACCCAGCCGGAAGACGAACTCCAGCAGAATTCGGCCGACGCCCCCGCCGCGGCACTCCGGCCGAACCGCCACGTTATTGATATGAATTTCGTCCAGGACAATCCAGATCGTACAGAATGCCGCCGCGTGCCACTCCGGCGTCCGAAGGACATAGCCGTAGGAGACCCCGGCATTCTGCAGCTCCCACATGAACATCTGCCGGGTCCAGGGCCTGGAGAAGGATGCTTCTTCGATGGCCAGGATCTCGTCGAGATCCCGTTCCTCGAGAGTCTCGACCGACCAGCCTGTGGGCAGGATGCCGTGACCCTCGGCCGGTTCCCGCGGCGGAAGCTGGCGCCCCTCGTCCATCAGGACGTCCCCGTCCCCCGGCGCTCCCGCGCGAGCTCGACATCAGGCCGGCGCACGTAGAGAGGGCGCACGCCGGCGGCCGGC
>DASVIS010000199.1:0-3597 GCA_036381995.1 Vicinamibacterales bacterium
TCGGAGGTGAGCACGAGGATGCCGCCGCCGTACAACCCGCGCTTCTTCAGGAACGCGATCAACTGTCCCACCAGTTCGTCCGCATAGGCGATCCGGGCATCGTAGGGGGCGTACTTCGCAAAGCGTTCTGGCACCGCGGCCGAGGGGCTCGGCCCGTCCAGGTGCAGGAACAGGCAGAAGCGTGCCGTCCCGATCGATTCGATCCAGCGTTCGGCAATCTTCAGCGACTCCGCGCCGTCTCTCCGGTCGGGCTCCGCCGCTCCCTCTGCCGCACCGCCACCCGGTTCGTCGTCGAAGAACCCGAATGCCGCGCCGAGCCCCGTCTCCTTTCTCAGGAGATAGTTCGAGACCACCCCGCCTGTCTTGAAGCCCCGCCGGTGGAGCAACTGCGGGAGCAGCGAGACGTTGGAGGGGATGGGGAATCCGAGTTCGTCGCGGACGCCGGTCTGAAACGGCAGCAGACCCGACAGCATCGAGACGTGCGACGGCAGTGTCAGCGCCGAGTGGGCGTAGGCGCGGTCGAAGGTGACGCTGTCCGAGGCCAGCGCGTCGATCGCCGGCGTGTGGATCCTGGTGTAGCCATCGACCGGCAGGTGATCCGCACGGAGCGACTCGATCGAGATGACGATCACCGGGCCGTAGGCCGGGCCGGACGTGCGGGCGTAGCGCCAGCCGGTACCCGCCGCGGTAAGGACCGCGAGCCAGATGAGGCCGACGACGAAGCGATAACGCCAGCGGCCGCCCACAGAGAGAACGGAGCGGCCAGCGGAAGGGTCGGATCCCATCAGGAGATGCTAGTCCAGGGTGAACTGATCGCGCCAGTTCCGCCGAGATCAATGGGGTTGCAGAACGCCCAAACAATCTATCATAGTGCCCGCCTTCTCAAGGAGAGCCCCATGAAGCATCGATTCATCGCCGGTCTCATCTTCGTGGCCGCGGCCATTGCCTGGCCCGGCATGGCGCGAGCGCAGGCGCGGCCACCGCGGCCGCCTGCCGCGTTCGACGCCGCGCGCCTCGGACGGATTGCCGACCTCGTGAACGAGGCGATCGCGGCCAAGCGGACGCCAGGCGCCGTTGTGATGGTCGGACGAGGCGACGAGGTGGCCTACGAGCGGGCGTTCGGCAACCGGTCGATCGAGCCGGACATCGAGGCGATGACTCTGGACACAATCTTCGATCTCGCCTCTCTGACCAAGGTCGTCGCGACCACGACGAGCGTGATGATCCTGGTGGAGGAAGGGCGGATCCGCCTGAACGACCGGGTGGCCACGCACATCCCGGGCTTCGAACGCTACGGCAAGGGCGACATCACGGTGAGGCACCTGCTGACCCACGTGTCGGGCCTGCGGCCGGACCTCGACATGTCGATGGAGTTTGCGAGCTACGACGAAGCGATTGCGCGGGCAATCGAGGAGATTCCCGCGTCCGCCCCCGGTGAGCGCTTCGTCTACAGCGACATCAACTTCTTCCTGCTCGGCGAGATCGTCCACCGCGTGAGCGGCAAGCCGCTGGATGAGTTCTGCCGGATGCGGATCTTCGAGCCGCTGGGCATGCACGACACGATGTTCAAGCCGCCCGCGTCGCTCGCGCCGCGGATTGCGCCCACCGAGAAGTGCACGCAGTACGGCTGGCCGTGCGACCAGCCCGGTGGTGTCGTGCTGCGCGGAGTGGTTCACGACCCGACAGCCAGGCGGATGCTGGGCGTGGCCGGGCACGCGGGACTGTTCAGCACCGCCGCCGACCTCGGGATCTTCTGCCGGATGCTGCTCGATGGCGGCAAGTCTGGCGCCGTGCGCATACTCTCGCCGATGGCGGTGGCGAAGATGACCAGTCCCGTCCGGCTCGCCGGCGGCCAGGTGCGCGGACTCGGCTGGGACATCGACTCCTCGTATTCGTCGAACCGAGGCGAGTTGCTTCCGCTCGGGTCGTTCGGCCACACGGGCTGGACCGGCACATCGCTGTGGATCGACCCGCTGACGAAAACCTGGATTGTGTTCCTCTCGAACCGCGTCCACCCGGACGGCAAGGGCGACGTGACGCCGCTGCGCGCCCGGGTCGCCACGGTCGTCGGGTCGGCCATCATCGACCCGCCGCCTGATGCCGTCCGCGCGGCGAGGCTGACGGGCGATGATTTCGGCGCGGCAGGTTCCAGCCTGGAACCGCCCCCGGCCAGCGGGCCAGTCCTCAGCGGAATCGACGTGCTGAAGGCCGAGAACTTCAAGCTCCTGCACGGACGGAAGATCGGCCTCGTGACGAATCACACCGGCCGAGCGATCACCGGCGAAACGACGATCGATCTGCTGGCGAAGGCGCCGGACGTGAAGCTGGTGGCGCTGTTCAGTCCGGAGCACGGCATCAGAGGCGAGGTGGACGAGACCGTCGCGTCGTCACGCGACGAGAAGACGGGCCTGCCCATCTATTCGCTCTACGGCGAAACCACGCGGCCGACCTCGCAGATGCTGGAAGGCATCGACACGCTCGTGTTCGACATCGCGGACGTGGGCGTCCGCTTCTACACGTACGAGACGACGATGGCGTACGTGATGGAGGAGGCCGCCAGGCGGAAGATCCAGATGGTGGTGCTCGACCGCGTGAACCCTATCGACGGCTACCACGTCGAGGGGCCGGCGCTGGACAAGGCGCTGCTCTCGATGGTCGGCTACTTTCCGATGCCGGTTCGACATGGCATGACGATGGGAGAGCTGGCGAAGCTGTTCAACGGCGAGAACAGGATTGGCGCGGACTTGACAGTGGTGCCGGTGAAGGGCTGGCGGCGCGAGCAGTGGTTCGACGAGACGGGCGTGCCGTGGCTCAACCCGTCGCCGAACATGCGGAACCTGAACGAGGCCACCCTGTACCCGGGCGTCTGCCTCATCGAGGGCACGAACGTGTCCGTCGGCAGGGGCACCGACACGCCGTTCGAGCATTTCGGGGCGCCGTGGATGGACGGCCGGAAGATCGCGGCAGCGCTCAACGCCCGTCGCCTTCCAGGCGTCCGCTTCTACCCGACGACATTCAGGCCGACTTCCAGCCCGTTCAAGGGCGAGCCGTGCAGCGGCGTCTTCATGATCGTGACCGACCGGTCGGCGCTCGAGGCCGTGCGGCTCGGCGTGGAGTTGGCGGTGGCGATCTACAGGCAGCACGCGACCGCGTTCGAGATCGACAGAATGCTGCGCCTGCTGGGCTCGGCGAAGGTGCTGGAGCGGATCAAGTCGGGCGAGGATGCCGCGAGCATCGCGGCGTCATGGTCGAACGACGAGGGTCGGTGGCGTCTGCTCCGGGCGAAGTACCTTCTGTACCGGTAAGCCGTAGTGGTCGGTTGACAGTGACCAGTTGCCAGACAGAGGCCCAGATGATGAGACGTCCTGTTCTTGCCCTTGCCCTCGCGGCATTCCTCGCGGTGGGTCTGTCGTCGCTCGCGCTCCAGGGCCGGGAGGCACAACCGCCTTTCGAACCGGAGGTGGACGCGTTCTTCGCCAAGTGGACCGCGAATTCGCCCGGCTGTGCCGTTGGCGTGTCGTCGGGCGGGAAGATCGTCCTCGAGAGGGCGTACGGAATGGCCGACCTCGAGCACGACGTGCCGAACGCCGCCGGGAC
>DASVIS010000200.1:0-9947 GCA_036381995.1 Vicinamibacterales bacterium
GGTACCAGAGAACTCCGACCTTCAGGGCCGCCAGCATCGGCGTGTGCCCCGGCAGCACGCCGAAGTAGCCTTCCGAGCCCGGCACTTCGACTTCGTCCACGTTGTCGTGGACGATCGCCCGATCGGGCGTGACGATCTCGAGAGCCAGGTGCGACGGCAGTGCCATGGTGTGTTACGCCTTCATCTTCGCCGCGCGTTCGACCGCTTCCTCGATCGTGCCCAGCATGTAGAACGCCTGCTCGGGCAGCCCGTCGTGCTTGCCGTCGAGGATCTCCTTGAACCCGCGGATCGTGTCGGCGATCCGCACGTACTTGCCGGCCGTCCCGGTGAACTGCTCGGCGACGAAGAACGGCTGCGACAGGAACCGCTCGATCTTCCGCGCGCGCGCGACGGCCACCTTGTCGTCTTCCGAGAGCTCGTCGATCCCGAGGATCGCGATGATGTCCTGCAGGTCCTTGTAGCGCTGCAGCACCTGCTTCACCTGGCGCGCCACGTCGTAGTGCTCCTCGCCGACCACGTGCGGGTCGAGGATGCGCGACGAGGACGCCAGCGGATCGACGGCGGGGTAGATGCCGCGGTCCACGATCGCGCGCGACAGGTTCGTCGTCGCGTCGAGGTGCGCGAAGGTGGTGGCGGGCGCCGGGTCGGTGTAGTCGTCGGCGGGCACGTAGATGGCCTGCACGGACGTGATCGAGCCCTTCTTCGTGGACGTGATCCGTTCCTGCAGCTCGCCCATCTCGGTGGCCAGCGTCGGCTGGTAGCCGACGGCCGACGGCATGCGGCCGAGCAGCGCCGACACTTCCGAGCCGGCCTGCGTGAAGCGGAAGATGTTGTCGATGAACAGCAGCACGTCCTTGCCTTCCGCGTCGCGGAAGTACTCGGCCACGGTCAGCGCCGAGAGGCCGACGCGGAGGCGGGCGCCCGGCGGCTCGGTCATCTGGCCGTAGACCAGCGTGCAGCGCGACTTGCTCGGGTCGCCGGCGACGATGACACCGCTCTCCTGGAAGTCGAGCCAGAGGTCGTTGCCCTCGCGCGTGCGTTCGCCGACGCCGGCGAACACCGACACGCCGCCGTGCTGGAGCGCGATGTTGTGGATCAGTTCCTGGATGATGACCGTCTTGCCGACGCCGGCGCCGCCGAACAGCCCGATCTTGCCGCCCCTCAGGTACGGCTCGATCAGGTCGACGACCTTGATGCCGGTCTCGAACATCTGGAGTTCGGTCGACTGATCCGTTAACGGGGGGGCCGCGCGGTGGATCGGCCAGCGCTCCTTCGCGTTCACCGGCTTGTCCGGGAAATCGACGGGCCGGCCGAGGACGTTGAGCACGCGGCCGAGCGTTTCGGGGCCGACCGGCACCGTGATGCCTTCGCCGAGGTCGATGGCCGTCATCCCGCGCTGCATGCCGTCGGTCGGTTCCATCGCGATCGTCCGCACACGGTTCTCGCCCAGGTGCTGCTGGACCTCGAGGATGACGTCGATCGGCGTGGAGCCCTCGCCGCCGCCGGACGCCACGCGAACCGCGTTGTAGATGGCCGGCAGGTGCCCGCCCTCGAACTCGATGTCGACGACCGGGCCGATGACCGACACGACCTTGCCGGGATGCTGAGAAGATGTCTGTTCCATAATTGCCTGCGCTGCCCTACCGCGCCACCGCCCCCGAAACCACCTCGATGATCTCCCTCGTGATCGCCGCCTGCCGCACCTTGTTCATCGTCAGGGTCAGCGTGTCGATCACTTCCCCGGAGTTCTTCGTGGCGTTGTCCATCGCCACCATCTGCGCGGCGTTCTGCGCGGCCGCCGACTCGAGCAGCGCCGTGAAGATCTGGAATTCCACGTAGCGCGGCAGCAGCTCGTTGAAGATCTTCTGCGCTGACGGTTCGTAGATGTAGTCCACCGTCGCCGTCACGTCGCCCGGCTCGAACTGGCCTCTTGGAATCGGCAGCAGCTGGTTGATGACAATCCGCTGCTGCAGCACCGACTTGAACTCGTTGTGGGCCAGGTAGACGTGGTCCACCTCGCGCGCCGTGAACGCCTTGATCACTTCGCGCGAGATGGCGTGCGCGTGCTCGAAACCTGGCTTTCTCGTGAAATTGACCAGCTCGAAGCGCGTCGGGAAGTTGCGGCGGCTGAAGAAATCGCGGCCGCGGCGGCCGATCAGGCCGAGCGTCACCTTCAAGTCCGGGTGCTCGATGACGTAGTTCGACGCCGCGCGGATGATGTTGGAGTTGAAACTGCCGCACATCCCCTTGTCGGCGGTCAACACGACCAGCAGCGCCCGGTGGGACCCGCCGAGGTCCGGCCGGGCGAGCAGCGGGTGCTGCGAAGGGTCCACTCGCACCGCCAGGTCGCCCAGCACGCGCGAGAGCTGCCGCGCCATGGGACGCGCGTTGAAGATCCGCTCCTGCGACCGGCGCAGGCTCGCCGCGGCCACCATCTTCATGGCCTTGGTGATCTGCTGGATCGACTTGACGGCGCGGATCCGGCGGCGGATGTCAATCAGAGAAGCCATGACATCCTCAGGCGGCCTTCCGGGCTGCCAGGAACTGCTCCCCGAACTCCTTCAGCGCTCCGTCGATCTCGGCCTTCAGCTCGTCGCTCATCGCCTTCTTCTCGCGAAGAGTGCTGAGGATGCCCGGGCGCCGGGCCTCGATGAACCCGAACATCTCCGTTTCGTACGCGAGCGCGTCCGACACCTCGAACTTGTCGAGGTAGCCGTTGGTGCCCGCGTAGATGATCAGCACCTGCTTCTCGACCGACAGCGGCTGGTATTGCGGCTGCTTGAGGATCTCCATCAGCCGGCGTCCGCGGTTGAGCTGATCCTGCGTCGCCTTGTCGAGGTCGCTCGCAAACTGCGCGAACGCCGCGAGGTCGCGATACTGTGCGAGGTCGAGGCGAAGACGGCCGGCCACCTTCCGCATCGCCTTCACCTGCGCCGAGCCGCCGACGCGCGACACCGACAGGCCCACGTTGACCGCGGGACGCTGGCCCTGGTTGAACAGGTCGCCCTCGAGGAAGATCTGACCGTCGGTGATCGAGATGACGTTGGTCGGGATGTACGCGGACAGGTCGCCGGCCTGCGTCTCGATGATCGGCAGCGCCGTCAGCGATCCTCCGCCCAGCTCGTTCTTCATCTTGGCCGCGCGCTCCAGCAGGCGGGAATGCAGGTAGAAGACGTCGCCCGGGTAGGCCTCGCGGCCCGGCGGCCGACGCAGCAGCAGCGAGATTTCGCGGTAGGCCTGCGCGTGCTTCGACAGGTCGTCGTAGACACACAGCGCGTGGCGCCCGCTGTCGCGGAAGAATTCACCCATGGCGCACGCGGCGTACGGCGCGATGTAGAGCATCGGCGCCGGGTCCGACGCGGCGGCGGCGACGATGATCGAGAACTCCAGCGCGCCCGATTCTTCCAGCGTCTTCACGACGTGGGCAATCGTCGACGTCTTCTGCCCGATCGCGTTGTAGATGCAGATGACGTCCTGCCCCTTCTGGTTGATGATCGTGTCGATCGCGATCGCCGTCTTGCCCGTCTGGCGGTCGCCGATGATCAACTCGCGCTGGCCGCGGCCGATCGGGATCATCGAGTCGATCGCCTTCAGCCCCGTCTGCACCGGTTCGCGGACCGGCTGACGATCGACGACGCCGGGCGCCAGGCGCTCGATCGGCGAGAACTGCTTCGTCGCGATCGGCCCCTTGCCGTCAATCGGCTGCCCGAGCGGGTTGACCACGCGCCCCAGCAACTCCTCGCCCACCGGCACCGAGATGATGCGGCCCGTCCGCTTGACGGGGTCGCCTTCCTTGATTTCGCGGTACTCGCCGAGCAGCACGGTGCCGACGCTGTCCTCGTCGAGGTTCAGCGCGATCCCGAACACCCCGTGCGGGAACTCGATCATCTCGCCCGCCATCGTCCGCTCGATGCCGTTCACGCGCGCGATCCCGTCGCCGATGGACACGACCGTCCCGACCTCGGCGACGTCGACGTCGACCGCGTAGCTCCCGATCTTGTCGCGGATGATCTTGGAGATTTCTTCGGCTTTGATTTCCATATGTGCTCACGCCGCGCTGGTCAACGTCTCCTTCATCTTCTCGAGCTGACGCTTCACGCTGCCGTCGTACACCAGGCTTCCAATCCGCGTGACCACGCCACCGATGATCGACTGGTCCACGCGGAACGTCAGCGCCACCGTGCGGTGCGTCCGTTCCGCGATCGCGCGCTCGATGGCCTGCGCCGCCTCCGGCGGAAGCGGCACGGCGCTCGTCACCTCGGCCTGGACGATGTTCAGGAAGTCCATCAGGCGGCGGCGGTATGCGACGAGCAGGTCGGGCAGCAGCACCAGGCGATCGCGTTCGGCCAGCAGCACGATCAGCTTCCTGACGATCGGGCCGACGGACATGCGCGCCAGGATCTCCCCGACGAGCGCGGCCTTGCGCGCGGCCGGGATCGCCGCGTTGACGAGCGCCCGCGCGAGCTCCGGGTTGCCGGTCGCCAGCGTCACGAACGCCGCGAGGTCGCGGTCCTCCGCCTGCGGATCGCCTTCCTGCCGGCTCACGTCGAACAGCGCCTTCGCGTAGCGGGCGGCGGAACTGCGGTTGGTCATCTTGAGCGGCTCTCGACTCCGGGCTCCCGGCCCGCTACTGCCTCACCTGCGCGACGTACCGATCGACGAGCGTTGCCTGGTCGCGGTCCGTAATCGTGCGCCTGACGCGCTCGGTCGCGATCTCCACCGCCAACTCGCCGGCGCGCTTCTTCAGGTCGCGTTCCGCCATGCGGAGCGCGGTTTCGATCTCACGCTTCGCCTGGTCCAGCAGGCGGCGGCGCTCCGATTCGGCCAGGGTGCGGATTCGCGCCTCTTCGGCCACAATCTCCTCCGCGCCGCGGCGCTTCAACGCCTCGATCTCGCCAGGCAGCGCCTTCATCTTCGCGTCGATCCCGGCCAGTTGCGCGGCGGCTTCGGTGCGCAGGCCGGCCGCCTTCGTCAACTCGCTCCGCACCGCCACGCCGCGCTCCTCCAGGTACCGCATGAGCGGCGAACGGAGCAGGTAGCCCAGGGCGCCGGCGAGGATGGCGAAGTTGAAGAGCCGGGCGACCAGGGCCCAGGGTGATTCCGCGTGCTCCCCCTCCGGCGGCGCAGCGTGCGCGGCGGATGCCTGGTCGATGGCGGCGGGCGTGGCCGACGCGGCCGCGGGCGGCGCTGCGGCCGTTTGCTGGCGAGCCTGGAGTCCCACGGCGGGCAGGCCCGACAGCAGGCACACGAAGGCGGTGACTGCAACCAGGCCGCGGACCGTTCGGCGGCCTTCGCTCCCGACGATTGACGCCAGCCAGTTCAGGGTTGGTATGTCCGGAGTGCGGGTCAACGGGTCACGACGCTTTCCGATCGAGCACGCGTTCGACGATCGCCTCGCCGAGGGCATCGGCCTCCTTCTCGAGTTGCGCCTGCGCTTCGCTGGCCTGGGCCTTCAGGCGCGCACTCGCGTCGGCTACCTGCGCGTCCACGTCCCGGCGCGTCTCGGCCATCACCGTGGCGCGTGTCTCGTTGGCCTGGCGACGGTTCTCGTCCATGTCACGGTAAATCTCGGCCTGGGCAGCCTTGGTCCGCTGCTCGAATTCGGCGGCGGCGGCGCGTGCGTGCGTGGCCGACGCCTGAGCCATCTCCTGCGCGGATCGGACCGCCGTTTCGCGGTCGCGCATCACGCGGCCGATCGGGCGGAACAGCCCGCGGTCGAGCACGAACGCCAGCAGCAGGACAATGAGGATGACCCAGAAGACAGCGAGACCCGGGAGCACGTGCGAGCACCTCCCACCCGTATGCGACGCCGCGGACCGCGCACGGGGATCACGTGGACCTGACGAGGGGCAAACGACACGAAAACATTAATTTATACCATGAGGGGAGAAGGGAAGGAAAGTCAGCGAAGCCGGATCGCCGCTTCGGTCCGTAGCAGCGCCGTCCCGATCCGGGCGGCGGCAACGCCAGCCTCGGCAAACGCCGCGGCCGCCTGCTCCGCCATCGCCGGATCCACGGCGGCCAGGAGTCCGCCGGAGGTCTGCGGATCGAACAGCAACGCGAGCACCGCCGGGTCGACGGCGTCCGTCCCGCGCACACCGGCGGCGAAATGCTGCTCGTTCGTCTTCATCCCGCCGGATCGGTTCGAAGCCAGGCCGCGCGCGCCGCGGATCAGCGGAACGGCGCCCACGTCGATGCCGAGCGTCACGCCACTCCCCGCAGCCATCTCGCTCGCGTGCCCGAGAAGCCCGAATCCGGTGATGTCGGTGCAGGCGTGAACGCTGCCGGCAGGAAGCGTCATCAACGCTCCGGCGGCGGCGCGGTTCAGCTCGACCATGACCGCGATCGCGGCATCGATCGCGTCCGGGCCGGCCCTGTCGAACTTGATCGCCGTGGCAATGACGCCGGTGCCGAGCGGCTTCGTGAGGAAGAGCACGTCGCCCGCGCGAGCGCCCGCATTGGTCCAGACGGCGTCGGGCGAGACCACCCCGGTCACGGCGTAGCCGAACTTGATCTCCTTGTCCTGCACCGTGTGCCCGCCGAGCAGCACGACACCCGCCTCGCGCAGCTTGTGCAGGCCGCCCAGGAAGATCTCGCGGATCGTCACCTCGTCGACGTCGTCTCTGGGAAACCCGGCGATGGCCAGGGCGGTCAAGGGCCTGCCGCCCATCGCGTAGACGTCGCTGAGCGCGTTTGCGGCCGCGATGGCGCCGTAGGTGGCGGGGTCGTCGACCACCGGGGTGAAGAAGTCGACCGTCTGCACCAGCGCGGATTTCTCATCCCACCTGTACACACCGGCATCGTCCGAGGTCCTGAAGTCGACCAGGACACGGTCGTCGTGCTGCGCCGGGATGTGGCCCAGGACCTGGGCGAGCTCGCCCGCGGCGAGTTTGCTCGCTCAACCCGAGCAACTGACCATCGCTGTCAAACGCTTCATTGGTCGCTCCAGTCGGTCGGGACGGACGCTGGTTGGTCGGTGTTCACGTCGAGTGGTCGATGTGCACGTCGAGTGGTCGATGTTCACGTCGGGTGGTCGATGTTCACGTCGAGTGGTCGATGTGCACGTCGGGTGGTCGGTGTTCACGTCGAGTGGTCGGTGTGCACGTCGAGTGGTCGGTGTCTGCGATGACCGGTCGCAGGTGACGACCGCTCGATCACCGGCGCCTCTCGTCTGCCGCTCTCTGGGGATGACCAGCCGGTCAACTGAGTGACCGAATGGTCACCACTGTGACTGCCTGGTCTTCGTCGTCTTCCCTCCTGGACTGTCCGCTCCCGCCGGAGTGTGTCCGTGCCGACCCCTCCCCGTCAGCTCCGACCCCTCATCGTCAGTGCCGACCCCTCATCGTCAGTGCCGACTCCTCATCGTCAGTGCCGACTCCTCATCGTCCGTGCCGACTCGCCGTTCGGCGATCGGTGGCGGGACGCCTCGCGCCGCGGACTCCGGTCGGCTCGGGGCAGAACCTCCACGCCGTCCCTCGTCGGCCGCGGGCCGCGGGGGTCGCGCGGTCTGATCCGTGGGCGAGCATCGCGCTCAACCCCGCTGGCGCCCACCGCCGGCGTGGGGTTCTGTCCCCTGTCGCTCATCCCTTCGCCGACAGTCGCCGCGGACGCGAGCCATCCCACCCCCGCTCACCGCCATGCGAGTCGATGTCGGGTCCAGACTGACATCGTGAGTGCCGACCCCTCAGCGTCAGTTCCGACTCTTCAGCGTCAGTTCCGACCCTTCAGCGTCAGTTCCGACTCCTCACCGTCAGTTCCGACTCCTCATCGTCAGTTCCGACCCCTCATCGTCCGTGCCGACTCCTCAGCGTCAGTGCCGACTCCTCATCGTCAGTTCCGACTGGCCCCGTCAGTGCCGACTAGTCTTCCGTCAGCAGCTCGTACAGCCGCTGCAGTTCGTCTTCCGACGTGAAGTCGATCTCGATCCGCCCGCCCTTGCGCCCTCGGACGATCCGGACTGGTGCGCCCAGGGACGATCGCAGCTCCTGTTCGGCGGCGCGGGTGTGCACGTCGGTTCTTGGCTCTCTCCTTGGGGGCGGCGGCGAAACCATCCGCTTCACCAGCGCCTCGGTCTCGCGCACCGAGAGACGCCTGGCGATCACTTCCGCGCTGGCCTTGGTGATGGCCTCCCCGCTCTCCAGGCCAAGAAGCGCGCGAGCGTGGCCCATCGAGAGCTCGCCGGACGCGACGTGCTCGCGAACGGCGTCGGGCAGGCGAAGCAGGCGCAGTGTATTGGCCACCGACGAGCGGTCCTTTCCCATCGCGTCGGCAATCTGCTCCTGCGTGAGATCGAACTCGGCGTTCAGGCGGCGGTATGCAAGGGCTTCTTCGATCGGATTCAGGTCCTCTCGCTGGAGGTTCTCGGCCAGCGCCATCTCCAGGAGCCTGGCTTCCTGGCCGGCGGCGATGTCTTTCACGACCACCGGCACCTTGAGGAGCCCGGCGTGCTGCGCCGCGCGCCACCGACGCTCGCCGGCAATGATCTGGAAACCGGCGCCCTCTCGTCGAACGATGATCGGCTGGATGATGCCGTTGGCGCGAATCGAGCGCGCCAGTTCCTCGATGCCGGCCTGATCGACGTGGGTGCGCGGTTGGACTCGGCTGGGCGAGACCCGGTCCACGTCCACCTCGAGGGTGGAGGCGCGGAGCTCGGCTGCTTCTGGAATCAGGGCGCTCAGCCCCTTGCCGAGCGCGGGTCGTTTGTCTGCCATAGATGCTCTCTCTTCGACGCCTCTCGGCTCTCAGCGGGGTTCCAGCCTGCGTGCCCTTCGACTCGCTACGCTCGATCCGGGCAAGCTGTCTACTCCTCGAGCCCGGAACTCTCCGGCGAACCCTTCCGCGCGCCGCGCGCGAGCAATTCACGGGCAAGCGCGAGATAGGCTTCGGAACCGCGCGACTTCACATCGTACAGGATGACCGGCATTCCGTGGCTCGGGGCTTCGCCGAGCCGCACATTCCGGGGAATCACCGTGTCGAACGTCTTTTCCTTGAAGAACTGCCGCACGTCGCGCGCCACCTGCTGGCCCAGATTCGTCCGGTCGTCGTACATCGTCAGCAACACGCCTTCGATGTCGAGTGCCGGGTTCAGCGCGGCGCGGACGCGCCGCATGGTGGCGACGAGGTCCGCGAGCCCCTCGAGCGCGAAATACTCGCAGTGGAGGGGAATCAGTACCGAATCGGCGGCAACCAGCGCGTTCAGCGTCAACAACCCGAGCGACGGTGGACAATCGATGAAGATGAAGTCGAACTGGTCGGCGAGCGGCCGCAGGAGCCGCCGTAATCGTTGCTCCCTGGCCAGCAGCCCGACCATCTCGATTTCAGCCCCTGTCAGGTTGCGATCCGCAGGCACCATCGCAAGATTGTCGATCTTAGTGGGCCGGATCATCGTTGACAGGTCGATCTCGAGGTCGGCAGCTGTGAGCGCGGAATAGATCGAATGATCGGCCTCGACCTGATCGCGCATCCCGACGCCGCTCGTCAGGTTGGACTGGGGGTCCACGTCGACGAGGAGGACTCGCCGACCGGCCAGCGCGAGCGAGGCCCCGAGGTTGATGACCGTCGTGGTCTTGCCGACACCGCCCTTTTGATTGGTAACGGCTATTATCCTGCCCATTTGCAACGACTTACAGACAATCTGCGATCCCGGGTTCCGAGATTTTTTGCGACCCGATTGGGTCTGCGGACTCGACGACACGACGTCCGCGCCGGAGACTGGTCATTATTTCAGGCAATGGCTGAAATTGCTAGCCCAGAGCGATGCGTGGACTATTCAGGCCTGCACGAATCGTAATTGTGTGGGATTTCGGATCGGCGTTTCACCGGAGCCGGGAATGTTCCACGTGGAACATCAGGCGCCGGCCGGGGTGACCACGGGCTGCCCAACCTCCCGTTTCTCGAGCACGAGCAACCGGCTCTGCAGTGATTCAACGAGGGTGAACGTCCCTCTG
>DASVIS010000201.1:0-4436 GCA_036381995.1 Vicinamibacterales bacterium
TGACGACCGCCATGGCCGGCGCAATCGGAGTGCGGCAGGCGCGGACCGGGCTGGCGCACAGGTCGAATGTGAGGTCTCCCGAACCTGAGACCGGCGCGACAGACCGGGCCACGCCTGCCGCGCACTTCGAGCCGGCGCGTGCCATCCCACCGCCGTCCGCCAAGTCCGAGCCGGCGCCGGCCGCCGGGGGCGCCCGGGCCCGCTCACGCTCGACAGGGCCGAACTCCGCGTCCTCGGTCGGAGGAATTCGCGTGAGCCAGTCGGCGTCTGCCTCACCCGCCTCCGGGCCCGTCTGCACCTGCGGCGCGGGGTTGGCGGACAGTGGCTCGGCCCTGCTCGCATGTTCGCGGCTCCCGGGCATCCCCCGACGCCCGGCGGTGTCAGGCCGGCGTGGTCTCCGCGACGAGCGTCGCGAGCTGAGCGGCGATGATCGTCGCCACGGCCTGGACCGACGGGTTCATCTCCGCGCCGTGCCGGATCTCCGCGGCCATCGCGCCGACACATCCCGCGGAGGCGTTGATCGGCGTGACGACCGCGCCGTTCCGATCGGTGCCGCCGCGCACCACTTCCATCCGGCCGGTGCGGAACGCCACCGACACGGCATTTTCCGATCGGCCCGACAGCGTCTTCATCTTCGCCAGCGTGTGATCGCTGTAGCCATGGCTGGCGGCTGGCCGCAGCACGGTGCCTTCGGGGCCGACAATCCACAGCACGATTCCGGAGGCGTCGAGCAGATCCGCGGCCCGCGCCAGCAGGCCCGGCAACTCGCTGCCGTCCTTCACGCGCGCAAGATCGCTGCACAGTCGCGCCGCCCCAGCCAGGTCCACTTGCGCGTCCGTGTTCAGGCGAAGCTGCGATTCACGCTGGAGGCTCCGGGCGAGGTCTTCTTCCGATTCGTGCGGGCGCTCCGGCAAAACCTCGGTCGGCGGCGACGGCGCGCCGTCCTGGATGTCGAGGTCGAACCCCGTCCGGCCCAGGGCGTCCATCTCGACGGACGTCGGGACGGCCAGCGGCAAGCCCAGGCCAGGCGCCTGGGCTTCGGATTCGGATGTTGCTGTCGACACAGGTCCCGCGCGTGGCAAGAGCAGCAGCAGCACGATCAGCGTCAACCCGGCGGCGCCGAGCAGCGCGCCGGCTTCGAGTTGGCGTATTCGCGTCGCCTCGCGCTCGATCGCCCACGCCTGTGAGGGCGCGACACTGGCGAGGGCGGCAGCGGCCGCGGAGAGATGCTGAGACGCGTCACCAAAGGCGACGGACGAAGCCGTGAGCGGCTGGTGGGTGGCAAGCAGATCGCGCACACGGTCGCTGGTGCGCGTAAACGAGGCGAGCGCGTCGGTGGCGGCCGCGAGATCCTGGGCGGATTCGGCCGCCAGCGGACCGCGGTCCAGGCTCTTCAGTGCCGCTGTCGTGTCCTGGACGAGCGCGGTGACCTTCGGCACCCAGAAGTCCGGGTCCTGCCCGTTGGCCACGAGGCCCGTCTGCGTGCCGTGCAGATCGCCAATCATCGCCTGCGCCCGGCCCGCATCCCGCGTCAGGGAGCCCAGTGATTCGCGGGCGGCCGTCTTCTGCTGCTCCGCGCGGAAGACGAAGAACCCTGCGGCGGCCTGTCCTGCCAGGGCCAGAACCACAAGGGCAATCCTCAGGACCCGGTTCTTCATGACGCGAACGTCATACCACCACGGGATACCGGACGCAAGGTGAAAAGCCGGCGGATCCTACCGGGCTACTCCTGCTTCGACGTCGGATCGGTGCCGTTCTTGAACTTCACCGGCGGCAGATCCTTGAACATCGTGTCCCACTTCCAGCGCTCCGACGGGTTCGATGTCTGCAGCGGCGTCCGCGCCGCGACGGGGCGCGCGAACCCGATACGCGCGATGTCCGAGTAGCCGGCCCGGTCGGGCAGGGCCGCGGCAATCTCCGCGCGGATCTGCGCCGGATCGACGTAAGTCAGCGCGATGCCAAGCGTCACCGCCACGTTGACGAGGATCCGAGAGTCCTCCATCGCGTCGCCCGGCGGCGCAACAGCCCGCGCGGCCGCCTGCACCATGCCTTTGTCGTTGGTGTAGCAGGCGTCCTTCTCCAGGTAGCTGGCGCCCGGGAGCACGAAGTCCGCCGCCCGCGCGAGATCGGTCAGCAGGATGCCCTGCACCGCCAGGATCTCGATCGTCCCGGCTCGCCGCGCCTCGATCAGCCACGACACGTCGCCAATCGATCCGGCCGGGCCCGGATCGAGCACGTACACCGCTCGCACCTCGCCCCTGTCGATCGCCTGCCGCAGCGCGGACAGGTCCGCCCCGCCGTTGTCCGTCGCGACCGCCTGGAGCCCAAGGTCCCGGACGCCGGTAAGATTCGGCGCGTCCAGCGCGGGCACGACGAACTTCGTCTCCGCCGGCTGGCGCTTCTCACTCACTCGCCAGCCGACCGCAATCCTCTGCTCGGCGCCGGCCCCGTGCAGACTCCGCGAGATCTGTCCGAGCAACACCAATTCCTCGAGCGACGCGTGCGCCGACGTCAGGAACCGCAGGCCTGCTCGCGCCCCCTCGTTCGTCGGGCCCACCGCCTCGCGCAGCTTGACGAGCAGATCGTGCCAGCCGGCCGGTTCGAGCGCGCCGGACGCATCGCGCACGAGCGGCTGCCGGAGCCGGTCGTCGCCTTCGACGAAGTGATAGTCGAAGCGGCCGATGTCGCACATCCAGTACTCGTTCACGTCCGGGTTGAAGCGTGGCGTGATGCGCGCGATTCGTGGTCCCTTCGCCCACTCCGGCTTCGCGCGCAGCCAGGCGGTGATGCTGCACCCCTTCGAGCACTGCGTGCAGATGGTGTCCACCGCGGTCGGGTTGTCCCACGGCCTCGACTTGAACCGGTAGTCCTTCGTCGTGATGGCGCCCACCGGGCACACATCCATCAGGTTCCCGCTGAGGAGCGAGTGCACGCCCTCTTCCTGGAACGTCTCGATCTGGCTGCCGTAGCCGCGATCCTGGATTGAGATCTGCGCGTCGCCGTCGACGACCCGCATGAAGCGCACGCAACGGTTGCAGAGGATGCACCGGTTGCGGTTGAGCAGCAGGGTCGGCCCGAAATCGACGTCTCCCTTGACGCCCTCGCCGTCGAAGACGCGCCGCTGAAAATCCATCCGGCTGGCGTCCGTGTCGAACGTGTACGAGTAATCCTGCAGCGGACATTCGCCGCCCTTGTCGCACACCGGGCAGTCGAGGGGGTGATTGATCAACAGGAACTCGAACACCGACGCGCGGCCCTTGACGACCTCGGGTGACCGCGTATCCACCACCATCCCGTCGGTACAGATCGTCGAGCAGGCGGTCTGCAGTTTCGGCATCTTCTCGATCCGGACCAGGCAGACGCGGCACGAGCCTTCGACCCCGAGCGCCGGGTGGTAGCAGTAGTACGGAAGATCGATGCCGGCCTCGATGGCGGCCTGGAGAACGCTCTTTCCCTTCTCAACAGCCAGGGCATGCCCGTCGATCGTGACAGAGACGGTTTCCATGATTTTTCGATGATAGCACGGTGGGAAACGCCTCTCGACCCCGGGCTTTCGGCGGCATCGGGCTCCGGGCCGGGGGCCGGCTATCGGAACACGCCCAGCGCGGCCTGGTCGCGGTTGACGTCGATCTTCCGCAACTGACCCTTCACCGGCACCCGCGTCTCGACGACCCGGTCCGTCAGCTTCAGCACGATGTTCGTGGTCGTGTTGTCGAGATACTCGAGCGTCACCGTTACGGGCAGGTCGTACACGTCGCCTGATTGCTCGAAGCGCAGCACCGCCTCGCGTGCGCCGTCACGATCCTCCACCCGGGAGGTGAACGCCACCTGCGGCAGCCCCTCGCCAAGCACCCACTGATCGAAGAACCGTGCGAGGTCGAGGCCCGAGGCCTCTTCCATGGCCCGCCGAAAATCGTCCGTGCCCGCTTTCTTGAAGCGCCAGGTGTCGTAGAACCGGCGCAGCCCGGTGAAGAATGCCTGGTCGCCCACCAGCCTGCGCAGCATGTGGAGGACCATCGCGCCCTTGTTGTAGACCACCGCCCGGAAGATCCTGCCGTCTCGCTTGACGTGCCCGATGCGATAGCCGAGGTAGATCGGTCCCTGGTCGGACTTGTCCGTGGCCCACTGCTGCATGCGGCGGATGATGCCGTCGAACACGCCGCGCCCGCGCGACCGCTCCGCATAGAGCGCGGCAAAATACTGGGCGAATCCTTCGCTCAGCCACTGCTCGTGATAGTTCTTCCAGCCGACTGCCTGGCCCCACCACTGGTGCGCCAGCTCGTGCGCGATGAAGAAATCGGGGAAGTCGGGGAGCGCGCCGGGATCGTCCGTCCAGCGCAGGCCAGACTCCGGCCCCGGCCCCGGCGTGGCGACCACAGCCAGGTACGCCGGACTGTGCCCGCCCGGCAGCTGTCGTTCCACCGCCACGACGGTAA
>DASVIS010000202.1:0-19420 GCA_036381995.1 Vicinamibacterales bacterium
ACAGGTCGAACCCGTCCCGCTCGTGCCGGGAGCGATTCCTGACTGCGAATGTCCGAACGACGATGGCAAGAGCCTGGCGGGCGGCGGCGCCGCTCGACGGCGCGGCCTCGGCACCAACCACACGCGAGACGTACTCCTCCAGCGGCATCGCCACGACGTCGTAGCGACCGTCGCGACGAGCCGTCCCGACTCGCACCCACTGGATCGCCATGCCGCCTCGAGACGGGTCCGCGGCCACGCGCGGGGCCGTGCGCGACGCGGCCCGTGCCGGCATCGAGGCCATCAGACGGTCCGCCGCCAGTCCGGCGGCGTCAGCCCCTGCCGCACCTGGCACCATCATCACGACAGCCCTCGATGGGTGTTCCGGAGGCGTCACGGCGACGACGAGACCCTCGAAACCGCCGCCCGGCATCGGCGCGGTGCCGGTCTTCGCCAGCGCCGTCACGCCGCGGTCCCGAAACGCGGCGGCGGTCCCGTACTCCGCGGCGCCGCGCAGCCCCTCCATCACCACCGCCCGCGTGTCGTCACGCATGACGACGGACCCGTCGCCGGTCAGCCGCACGAATGCCGCGAGCAGCTGGTCGGCGGACATGCGTGTGCCTTCGAGGCCGAGCGCCGCCGCTGCAATCGGCACCGACGGAGTTGAGCGCGGCAGGCCCAGCTGCGCCAGCGCCCGGTCGAGCGCGTCGCGCCGCAACCTCGCGGCGATCGAACCGAAGTAGGAGTTGCACGAGTGCGCGAGGGCCTCCGCCGGGCCGATCGGACGCCCGACGTCGGGATGGGAGCAGGTGACGCGGTGCCCGGCGACCTCGACCTGCCGGCGGCACAACATCCGGGTGCCGGGCGTGATGATGCCGCTCTCGAGCCCCGCGATCAGCGTCGCAATCTTGACGATGGAACCCGGCAGCACCGGCGTGTGAAGCACATCGTCGCGGCCGACCGAGAGCGTGCGGCCGGACGGGAGCTCGATGACACGGTAGGCCGCCGATGGCGGAAGCGGCGGTTTCGACTGGCCGACGAGCGTCGGTCCCGCCAGCCCCCATGCGGCAAGGACGAGACCCACCGCCGTGCAGAGGCCGCGGAGCCGCATCGGCTACGTCCCGACGAGGCCCAGGAACCCGGCGCTCTCCGCCCAGATCGTCTCGAGGTGCGCCTGCAACTGGTGGTCGTCGTCCAGCATACGGAGGGTGACGTTCGGGCGAGGCGCCGACCACGCCTGAACGCTCTGCGGGTTCACCACGGTGTCGCGAATGCCCTGGAACACGAGCGTCGGCACGTCGAATCGAGCCTCGAGCGCGTTGAACCGATGACCGTCTTCGTAGAGGGCGTAGTGCATCGGCAGCGTGCGGCCGTAGACGTAGTGGAAGATGTCGTGCCGGTTCGTACGGCGCCACTCGTCCAGTTCGGCGTCTGTCAACCATCCATCGCGTCCGGATGCAAAGTCCACGGCCGGCGCCAGCAGGACCAGACGCGTGATCGGACGTGCGGTGCCGGCACCCTGCCTTGCCGCGGCATGAAGCGCCACGAACCCGCCGAGGCTCGATCCGATCAGTCCCACGGGCCTCGCTGGCAGCCCATCGATCGCGGTGCGCACCTGCTCGAGCATCCGGCTGATCGTCAACGAGGAGAAGTCCGGTTCGTTGAAGTCGGGTGCGTGGAGCGGCAGCCCGTACGGCGCCAGCCGCGCGCGCAGGAACGCAGCCTTGCCGGATTCGGGGGAGGACGCGAAACCATGCAGGTAGAACAGGTGCATTACAGCCTCGTCCTGCACTCGGGCCGACATTGGCACTGGATGCTCGTCTCTCCCTCCGTCTGATAGTTGTAGGTCAACTCGTCGCCAGCCTCGATCGTCTTCGAGGCGCGGATCCAGATCATGCCGTCGATGATCTGCGCGTAGCAGTTCGGCCTGCAGGAGTGGTTGATCAACCGGGCGAGGTTGCCGCCAACGCCGCCGTCGATCACCCAGGGGCTGTTCAGCTTGAAGCACCAGAGCCGAACCTGCTTCAGGTACGCCGCCTCGCGTTTCGCACTCTCCCTGTGCGTGATCTTCTCGCCGGCGTAGTGGATAATGCGTTTGTTCTTGGGAATGCGCACTGTCGCGAATATGCCCCACCCGTGGAGTTTCGAACGATGTCGCTCAATCATCACGCTCGGGGCCCCGAGGTCCTGACGATCGCCGCGCCCCGTCGCGCGGCGTCATGGGGCATTGTACCTGATGATCCGGCTGTCTGGTCCCGTTGTGAGGAACTCATGAGACTCTCTGCGCTGATCCTCCTCGTCGTCGCACTCAGTGGGTCCGCACAGGCCGGCGCCGCGCCGCAGGCACCCGCACCCCCCCCACCGTTCAGCCCGGCTGTGGCCGCCGGCGATGTCGTCTATCTCGCAGGCATGCTCCCGACGGCCGCCACCGGCAAGGTGGTCGACGGGGATGTGCGCGCTCAGACAGCGCGCGCGCTGAACAATCTGGCGGCCCTCCTCGAGCAGAACGGCTCGCGCCTGGAGCAGGTGGCCGCCGTCACCGTCTACCTGAAGAACCAGTCGGATTTTGCCGCCATGAACGAGGTGTACGCCAGGTACTGGCCGAAGGACCCGCCCACGCGGACGACGGTGATCGTCAACCTCGTGGTGCCCGAGGCCCTCGTGGAGATCAGCATGGTGGCGCTTCGCAACGGCGTCGAACGCCGCGTGATTCATCCGGCGTCATGGATCCGTTCGCCGAGTCCCTACAGCTACGGCATCCAGTCGGGAAACACGCTGTTCCTGTCCGGCCTGGTTTCCCGGAACGGCAAGGACAACACGGCCGTCCCGGGTGACATGAAGGCGCAGACCGAGACCGTGCTGCGCAACGCCACCGAGATCCTCGCCGCGGCCAACATGACCCTGGCCGACGTGGTGTCCTCGCGCGTGTTCATCACCGACACCGCCATGTTCCAGGACATGAACGGCGTCTATCGCACCGCATTCACCGCGAACCCGCCTGTGCGGGCCACGGTCCGTGCTGTCCTGACGTCACCGCAGCATCTCGTCGAGATCACGATGCTCGCCGTCAAGGGCGGCCCGCGCAGCGTGGTGACGACGCCGAATGCCGACGGGACGCCCGCCAAGCCGAGCCCCGTCCTGAGTTCGGCAATCCGATCTGGAAATCGGCTGTTCCTGTCGGGGATGATCGGCGCCACGGGCGCGAACAAGGGAGACGCAGCCGGCCAGACCCGAGAAGCACTGGCACGCCTCGGGCGCACGCTGAAGGCGGCAGGGTTCGAGTGGAGCGACGTCGTCGACGCGGTGGTCTACCTCCCGAGCCTGAAAGACCTTGGAGCGATGAACACGGCATATCGCGAGGTATTCGCGAAGGGCTTTCCCGCCCGCGCCACGGTCGAAGCCGGGCTCGTCTCCCCGGACGGCCTCGTCGAGATCATGATGATGGCGATGAAGAAATAGGACGACCGCTGGAGACGGGCGCAACGGTCGTTCCCGGACGGGTCAGAATTCGATGCGGACGCCGGCCACCGGCGTCAGGCCCCATTGATAGACCGGCTGTGACTGCTTCAGGGTCCTGGACCAGTCGTACATGTAGATGTTGTCGCGGTCGTAGACATTGTCCACTTCCGCGAAAGCCGTGATCGCGGCCCGCTTGAGGACGAACACGCGATCGGCCCTCACATCGAGCCGATGGTAGGGGGGATAGGTGGCGGCGTTGATCCTGCCCTGGTCGAACCGGGCATTGTTCGCCTTGATCGATGCCGCGACGTCGTAGGGTGTGTAGGGTCGGCCTGACGCATACCGCCAGAGCGCCGAAGCCGACCACCGCCTGGCGCCGTGCCACACCAGCCAAATCCGGCCCTGATGCCGGACGTCGTAGTCGGCCCGGATCCACTTCTTGTCGAGGTTGAACTCGCGGACGTCCCAGTACGAATAGCCGGCGGCGAGGGTCATCGAGCGGGACAGCCGCTGCGACAACGATAGATCCACGCCGTCCGCATGGACCAGGCCCGACGGCGCCAGCTTGCCGACGAGCGGCGACTCGAAGTCGGCGCCCGCGCCGATCAGCACTCGGGAAGGCACGCTCGGGTCGATCGGATACCCGCTGTAGCGCTTGGAGAACCCTTCCGCCGTCACCAGCGAGCCCCGCCACACCTCGCCCTCCACCCCGCCGGTCGTCTGGATGCACCGCACCGGGTCGAGATTGCGGTTCGCGACATTCGACCCGATCCAGATGTTCGGGATGTCCTGCCGGTACTCGCCCCAACTGCCCATCATCCGCCACCGCGCCCCCGGCCGGTACTCGAGCCGGGCTCGCGGGCTGGCGTACCAGGAGGACGTGACGCCGGACCGATCCGCGCGCGCCCCCCCGCGAAGTTGCAGCGGACCGAACACCCACGAAGCGTCGGCATAGGCCGCGACATCCGTGAGGCCGTCGTGCCAGGAGGCGCGCACCGCCGGCACCATGTTGTTCCAGGAGTTCCGATATCCACTGTCCTGGAGGTCGAAGTTCACCTCCGAGTGCTTCAGCGCCATGCCAGCGAGGAGCCGGACGCCGGAGCCGAGCGATTGTCGAATCTCCGCGCGCCCGCGGAGGAAGTGCTCCAGTGAGTGATTGCTGAAACTCGCGGCCGTCTGCTCGACTTCCTTCAGTGTCACGGCGTTCGACGCCCAGCTCACCGAGGTGTACGTTTCGGTTCGCGGCGTCCACGTGCTCCGGAGGCTCAGGCCGCCCAGTGCCAGCGTCTGCTCGTCGCTGACGGCCTTCTTCGACGCGGTCGTCCAGTTCACCTCCAGACCGTCCGAGCTTCCAAGCGCCAGAACGTGGACGCGGTGTACCTTGGAGATCGGCACATCGAGATTCCCCATCGTCTCGACGTAGCTCGGCGTCGCCCGCGAATCGGCGCGCGAGAAGGCGAACTCGATGATGCTGCGCCGCGCCGAGGCCAGCCACGATCCGGAAGCCCCGCCACCTCCAGGCAGCGGACCTTCGGCCAGCGCCATCACGCCGCCCGCGCTCACATCGGCCCGGCTGCGGACGCGGCCTGTCGCTCCCGTCCTCGTATCGATGTCGACCAGCGCCGACGAGCGTTCGCCGAACGCCACCGAGAATCCGCTGGTCTCAATCGTCGCCCGCTCGATCACGGCTGACGGGATGAGGCTCAGTCCGCCGCCGGCGCCACCGGGCCACGCAAAGTGGCTTCCCGTCGGCAGTTCGAAGCCGTCCATCCTCACGGCCGTTTCGAACGCGCCGCCGCCCCGGACCATCAGGTCGTTGCGGTCGTCCTGCGACGGCGCCACTCCCGGGCGCAACTGCATTACGCGGGACACGTCGTCGAGTCCGCCGACCGCGGAGGCCACCTGGAGCCCCGTCATCGCGGCGGTGCCCAGCGACACAGGGGGCGGCGACGCGGGAGACTCCGGCGCAGTGCCCCGGACTTCGACCGTCACGCCGAGGCTGTATTCGATCTCCACACGACCATCCGAGCCTACCCCGACCAGGACGGTCGCCGGCGCGGACGCCGCGAACCCTTCGAGCATGGCCACGACATGGTGGCGGCCTGGACGCACGTCGCGGAATTCGAACCAGCCATCTGCGGCGGTCGTCGTTTCTGCCGCGCCATCGTCCAGGCGGACCCGCGCGTCGCCGATGCCCGCGCGCGTCTTGCCGTCGATGACGCGGCCCAACACTCGAGATGACGGATTGGCGATCCCCTGGGGTGATCGCGACCACGCGGAAGGGCTGCCCGCAAGCAGGGCGACAGCGGTCAGAAGACTGGCGACGCCGTGCAGCATGAGGTCGCGGTCTTGTCGGGTCTATTTTCCGGGGGCCCTGTTGCTGAAGGAAAAGAAGCCGCTGACGTTCTCGGCCAGCAACTGCGGGAACGGTTTGTCGAGGCTCGACCGGATCGCGACATAGCACTCGTCGCACGTGTTGTGCGCCGTGAACTGGCCGACCATCTTCGCCTGATCGTGAAGATCGTACCGCTTGAACTGCATCGAGCACGGCTGCAGCTTCCCGTCGCACGTCACCACCAGCCACCTCAGGCCGGCCTTGCACCCCGCCGCGCCGCCGGTCTCGAAATACCGTTCGGTGGCGTCGAGTGTCGTGATCGAGTTGGTCACCCAGCGGCTGTCGATCCGCGTCCTCAGGTGCGCGAGCTCGCGGCGCAGCGTGTCGAGCTGGGCGGGCGTCGTCAGGAAGTAGTCCTTGCAGCCGGTGCGGCGCGGCGAGTAGGCGCTGTAGTTGATGTTGACGCCCCACTCCTTCGCCTTGTCCGCCGCGGCGTTGATGTACTCGACGTTCTCGGACGTGATGCAGTTGTTGAGGCAGATGTTGTCGTAGCCGAGCTTGGCGGCGGCCGGCACAATCTGGCTCAGATGCTCGTACAAGCCTGCGTGGCCGCGGAAGTCGTCATGACGCTCGTCCGGAAAATCAAGGCTCACGCTGAACTGATCGACGCCGGCCTCGCACAGCTCGACATACCGCTCGATTGTCATCAGCGACCAGTTCGACACGAGGATGAGGAACGGCAGACCATTCGGCTGGCGGATGGCCCGGACCACCTCGGTCAGGTCGTCGCGCATCAGCGGTTCGCCGCCTGACACCTGCACCACCACCGGCTCGAGCACCTGCATGTGCTGGCGATAGTCGGCCGCCTTCATGTCCCGAGACATGTCGCGCAGCCCTCCATGATCGCAGTGCTTGCAGAAGCACGTGCAGGCGTCGGTGACCTCGAACGACACGACGATCGGACGTTCGGCTCGCCAGTTGAGCGAGCCCTGGCGGATGATGCGGAGCGCTTGCCCCAGCGGAACCTTGCGCATGACCGAACGATGGTACCAGACGGCCTCGATTCGCGCAAGCCGGGTGAGGGGGTTAAGCGCTCTGGAATCAAGGCTTTCAGAGCGTTCACCAGCTCATCTGCCCGTTCAACCGTTCCACCCGCCCGTTCGCCGCCTGGCGGGACCGTTCAGGCAGATCCTGGGGCATGCGGTAAGATACCGCCATGCCATCGTTCGACGTCACGTCGAAGGTCGACCTCCAGGAAGTGGACAACGCCGTGAACCAGGCCCGGAAAGAGGTGGCCCAGCGGTACGACTTCAAGGGGTCGAAGGCCGCCATCGATTTCGACCGCACGGAGGGGACGCTCACGCTGACGGCCGATGACGAGTTCAAGCTGCAGTCGCTGTGGGAAGTGTTGGAGACGCGCATGGTGCGCCGGAAGGTGCCGCTGAAAAACCTGAAGCGGGGCGAGATCGAGCGCGGGGCGAACGACACCGTCCGTCGCGTCATCACCCTGCAGCAGGGTATCCCCACCGAGGCGGGGCGCGAGATTGCCAAGTTCCTGAAGGACCGGAAGCTCAGGAAGGTGCAGCCGGCGATCCAGGGCGACCAGTTGCGCATCTCATCCCCGTCGCGCGACGAGTTGCAGTCGGTGATGGCCCTGCTCCGCGAGCAGGATTTCGGCGTCGAACTGCAGTTCGGGAATTACCGCGAATAGAGAGGCGGAGGGTGGTGTGAGGACTGTTCTCCTGGTAACGACGTTCGCGGCCACGGCAGCGATGGCCGCCAGCGAATCACCGCCTCCCCGCACGGGGTGGGCCGGACTCTCCGGCGTGGCCCCGGGCACAGCGGTCATCGTGCTGCTGAATGACGGTCGGCGCCTGGAGCGCTACGTGGTCGGCACCACGGCCGACTCGCTGGTCGCGGTTGATCTGTCCCTGATCGCCTCACGGGACCGGCGCGAACAGGTCCTCTCGCTCGTCCGGGAATCACCGCAACGGTTTCTGTCCGCAACGGACGTGGAGGCGGACGGGAGGCGTGTGCCTGTCGTCCAGCGTTTCGACCGCGCCTCCATCGTCACGGTCGCGAAACCACGACCTCTCGTCTTCACCGTGCCTCCCCCGCTCCGGTGGATGCTGGCGTACTCCGGCCCCTGTCCGAACTGCGACGCGGCACAGACGGCGCTCAACGGTGAGACACCGCTTCCCTCGGCGCTCCCTCGTCGGGCGGCGGCAGATCCCTTGATGGGTGAGGTCCTTTACCGGGCGCCAATGGCCCTGACTCCCAACCCGCTCGACAGCCAGTCGTGGGAACAACTGAAGCTGCTGCTGCCCGCTTCCCTCCGTGGCAAGTAGGCAGGCGGCTGAAGACGACCGGCGGCATTCTGCGTCTTCCGTTCTCCGTCTTCCGTTCTTCGTTTGCGCGCTTCAGTAGAAGTCCCTGGCCTCGACCTCGACCCGCGTCCCCCCTATCCCTTCCATCCGCTCGGCGCGGACGGAGGTGACGCCCTCCTGGTTCTGCAGCATGCCCTCCACCAGCAGGAATGGCTCGTGGATGACCGCCATGCGCTGCTCGGCGAACAGGTCGGGCCGGATGATGATGTTGGCGATACCCGTCTCGTCTTCGAGCGTGAGGAAGACGAAGCCCTTGGCCGTGCCCGGCCGCTGTCGGGTGATCACGGCGCCGGCCACGCGCACACGGCGGCCGTGGCGCTGGCGAGACAGATCGGACGCCCGCAGCGCACCCCGCAGGCTCATCTCCTCGCGACGCATCGCCATCGGGTGCGGCCCGATCGTCATGCCGGTGCCTTCGTAATCCGCCACCACGCGCTCGACGGCAGACATGCCGGGCAGGGGGCACTCTTCATCTGGCGATCGGGCGATCTCGGAATCTGATCTGGCATCGTGCGAACCGGCAAACAGTTCCCCGGCCGGGCGGACGGCGCGTTCCACCTGCCACAGCGCCTCGCGCCGCGTGTGGCCGAAGGCCATGAGCGCGCCAATCTCCGCCAGGACCGACAGTTCCTCCCGGTTGATCCCCGTGCGGGCCACGAGGTCATCGATCGAGCGGAAACGGCCGATCGTCAGCGTCCAGTCGTGCGCGCAGTTGTTGCAGAACCCCGACACGCCGCGGGCATCGGCGACCGTCTCGAGCATCGACGGGTCATCGCACCGGCACTTCGGACAGCGCAGTGGGGCGGGGCTGCCTTCGACTCGGCTCCCTTCGACTGCGCTCAGGGTGGGCGGGCCAGGGAGGCCCTGCCCCACCGGCACCTGCTGCCCGCTGTCCGCTATTCTCTGCCCCACCTGCGCGCGAAGCCCCGCCACGTAGCGAAGCCCAAGCCGCACCATCCCATCCTCCTGGACCGTGCAGGCCCAGTCCGAGTGCTGCACGTCCACCGGCGCGAAGCGCACGCCGTGCCGCTGGGCATCCTTCACAAGTGTTGCCGGATGGTAGAACCCCATCGGCTGGTTGTTCAGGAGCGCCGCGTAGAAGGCCGACGGGAAGTGGGCCTTGAGATACGCGCTCGCGTAAACCAGCAGCGCAAAGCTGGCTGAGTGCGATTCAGGAAACCCGTACAGGGCGAACGACGTGATCGACAGCACGATCTCGTCGGCGGCCTTGCCGGTGATGCCCTTTCGCGTCATCCCTTCCCGGAGCTGCACCTCGACCTGCTTCATCCGCCGCTCGGACCGCTTGAACCCGAATGCCCGCCGCAACTCCTCGGCCTGGCCGCCGCTGAACCCCGCCGCCACCATCGCGATCCGCAGCAGTTGTTCCTGGAACAACGGGACGCCAAGGGTCCGCGCGAGGATCGGCTCGAGCGACGGGTGCGGATACGCGACCATCTCGCGCCCGGCGCGGCGATTCAGGTACGGGTGCACCATCTGTCCGACGATCGGACCGGGCCGGATCAGCGCGACTTCGACGACCAGGTCGTAGAAGTGTTCGGGCTTGAGGCGCGGCAGCGTGGCCATCTGCGCCCGAGACTCCACCTGGAAGACGCCGATCGTGTCCGCAGCCTGCAGCATCCGATACACGTCCGGATCGTCCGGCGGCAGGTTCCACAAGCCGAGCGGCGCCGTCGCGCGCGGCCGCCGCCGGTTGATCAGCTCGAGCGAGTCCTGCAGCGCCGCCATCATGCCGAGGCCGAGCAGGTCGATCTTCACGATGCCCATGTCGGCGCAATCGTCCTTGTCCCACTGCACGACGACACGGCCGGGCATGCTGGCGTTCTCGAGCGGGACGACGCTGTCCAGGCGCCCCTGGCAGATCACCATGCCGCCCGAGTGCTGCCCGAGATGACGCGGCAGGTCCTGGATCCGCTCCCACAGCTCCGCGAACAGGCGCATGCGCGGGTGCGCCGCCTCGAGGCCGGCGGCATCCAGGTGCGTCGCCAGCGTCTCGCTTTCATCTTTGAATTCGAAGTTGTGCATCACCTTCGCGAGGTGATCGATTTGCTCCGGCTCGATGCCGAGCGCCTTTCCCACCTCGCGAGCCGCGCTGCGCCCGCGATAGGTGATCACGTTGGCGGTCATCGCCGCCCCATGCTGCCCGTATTTCTCGTAGACGTGCTGGATGACCCGCTCGCGCCGGTCGCCGCTCGGAAGATCGAGGTCGATATCCGGCCAGTCGCTGCGTTCCTCCGAGAGGAAACGCTCGAACAGCAGGTCCATCCCGACCGGGTCCACCGCCGTGATGCCGAGGCTGTAACACACGGCGCTGTTGGCCGCCGACCCGCGGCCCTGCACGAGAATCCCCTGCTGCCGGCAGAAGTTGACGATGTCCCAGACGATCAGGAAGTAGCCGGGGAGATTCAGCTTCTCGATGAGATCCAGTTCGCGCGCAATCTGCGCCCGTGCGCGGTCGTGATACGGCCGATACCGTTCGCGGGCGCCCACATCCGTCATCTTCCTCAGAAACGACGCCATCGTCTCCCCGGCGGGCACCGGGTAGTCGGGGAAGCGGTAGCCGAGGTCTGCCATCGTGTAGCGAAGACGTTCAGCGAGCGCCGCGGCGTTGGCCAAGGCCTCCGGGATGTCACGGAACAGCTTCGCCATCTGCTCACGCGGCTTGAGGAAGCGCTCGGCATTGAACGCCAGCTTGCGGCCGGCGGCCTCGAGGGTCGTCTTGTGGCGGATGCAGGTGAGCACGTCGTAGAGCGGACGGTCCTCCGGCGTCGCAAAGCGGACGCCATTGGTGGCCACCACCGGGACGTGAAATGCCGACGCCAGTGCCATCAGCGCCTGGTTGTCGGCCTCCTCGTCCCTGATGAGGTGCCGCTGTACCTCCAGATAGACGTTCGACCGGCCGAAAAGATCGATGAGGCGATCCACCAGGCCGCCCACGCCGTGTCGCCCGCCGCGCAACGCCTCGCGCCCGACGAGCGCCACCATGCCTGTGGTGTGCCCATCGAGATCCTCCAGCGTCAGCGCCCCTTCGCCCTTCGGCGAGCGGAGATTCATGCGCGTCAGCAGCTGGCAGAGGTTCTGATACCCCTCGCGGGACTCGATCAGGACGGGGAGACGGAAAGTAGGCGGTAGGCAGTAGGCAGCAGGCAGTTCAGGCTTCGCGCTGCCTACTTCAATCGTCAGCTCCGCCCCGACGATCGCCCTGATCCCGGCCGCCGCGGCCGCCTTGTGAAAACGGGGCGCGCCGTGGACGCCGTTGCGATCGAGCAGCGCCACGGCCGGATAGCCCAGCTCCGCCGCGCGGTCGACGAGCGCCTCTGGCAGCGAAGCGGCCTCGAGGAAACTGAAGGCTGACGCGGCATGGAGTTCGACGTACGACATGAGACGTGGGCCCTTCAATCGACGATGCCGTCGATGAACCAGCGATCGTGCGAACGGTCACGATGGATGCGATAGACACCGCCATCGGCCAGCGCCACGTCCCACTCGTCGCGATTCCACCCTTCGACTCGCCGCCCCGCCATTCGTTCGGCGGCTCGCTCAGGGCAGGCTCCTTCGACTCGCCACCATTCCCCCGAGGTGCGCCACGGGCCGACGGTCGAGGCAACGGCTCCTCCGTCGAGCCGCCGCCGTTCCGTCGTCACGCGCACCGGCCGCCCCTCTTGCATCATCACCCTGGCCGGCACCGGCATGCGGAAACGGCGGAACGCGAGATGAGGCTCGCTCGGCGTGAGTGGCTGGGGATGGCCAGACGGCGTCGAGACGCCGTTGCCCCCTCCCGAAAAGCGAGCCATGACAAACGCACCGGGTCGATGGGAGTCGATGAGGGCGGGGGCACCGACACGACTCTCGCCGAGCAGGGCCGAGAGGCGAGCAAGCAGCAGGGCCATCTGCTCGGGAAACGGCCGCGCGCGCGACAGCAGCGAGAACTGCGTGATGCGGGCCGGCGCCGTGTCCACCCGGAGCGCCAGGCGATCGACGCCGCCGGTGAGCGGATGCGATTCGAGGTGCAGCAGGATCAAGGTTCGCAGCACCCTGGGATCGCGCATCGGCGCCGGCAGTTGCAGCTCGCGCGTCTCCGTCTCATGCGACACGAGACGGAACGAGAGGTGCAGCACCACGGCCGCCAGGTCCAGTGCGGCCAACCGTCCGCTGAGCGGCTCGCACATCCTCGCGAGCACGAACGACAGCGGCTCGAGGCCTTCGACCGGCCACTCGAGATCCAGCGTCTCCTCGATCGGCGCCTCGGGCTCGGTGGCAATCAGCGGCTGCAGATCCTCTCCACGCGCCAGCCGCTGCCACATCACACCGTCCTGCCCCAACCGTTCCGAAAGCGGGCGGGCGGGCAGACCGGCCAGATCGCCAAGCGTCTTCAAGCCCCAGCGCCGGAGCAGATCGACGAACGCCGATCCCAGCGGAACCTGCCGAAGGATGCCGAGCGAAAGCGGCGCCACGGCATTCCGCTCGCCGCCAGGCGGCACCACCGTGATGCCGGCACGCGCCAGGGCCAGCAGCATGGCGGCCGTCCTCGTGGGCGCAATGGCAACGTGGGGATGCAGCCCGCGGTCCGCCGCCGCGCGCCGTAACTCGCTGCCGATCTCCGCAGGAGTCCCGAGCAATCGGCCAAGGCCGCCGATATCGAGCGACACCAGGGCGTCCTGGTGCACCTGCACGCGTGGCGAGAACTCCCGCGCGAGCGCATCGAGCGGAGCGCACCCGGGGCCGCTCCCGCCGGGCAGCGACGCTTCAGCCGCGCGAGTCCCGACATCGAAGAGGCTCTGCTGGGACGACGGCTGGAACAGACACGCAAACATAAGGTCCCTACGCTCGCGCCGTCAGCCGGCAGCGGCCTTCTTCGGGGTTGCGGGCGCGCACGATGCGCGCCTGGATGTCCAGGCCGAGAAACAAGTGGGCATGCCAGATGCCCTGGGGGGATGGCGCCATGTGAATGCTCACGCCCTCGGCGCCGCGCGCGATCGGCGCGAGCCCAAGCAGCAGACACACCGTGCGGCTGCTCTCGATCACGCGCTGCAGCCGGAACCAGGTGGTGAATGGCAACCGGCGAATGGCGTCGGGCGGCACCTCGGCAAAGTCGAGCACCACCAGGTCGAAGCCCCCCGCCTGCAGCACGAGGTTGAGGGCTTTCAGGGCGTGATCCAGCACCCGTTCCGACTTCCCCTTCTCGCGCGGCGACAACGCCCCCATCGTCGTCCCCTCGCCGCGAAGCCAGAGCAGCCGCTCGAGAGCCACGCCGCAGGATGCCGCGGATTCGGGATCGAAGGTGTCGAGCGGATCGACGAGAGCGGCGAGTTCCCCGCGGCCCGTGGTCGCGGCCAGCGCCGCACACATCAGCGTTGTCCGCCCGGACGATCGCGGACCGACGATTTCCGACATCTGGCCACGAGGCAGTCCCCCATTCAGGCGCTCGTCGAGGAGCGCCAGGCCGGTGGACAGCATGTTCCCGGCAGACAATGGAGTCCGGTCGGCCGTCCCGGTGGCGTCCGCCTGACGAAGCGTGCGATCGAGTTTTCGCGCCCGCAGCAACGCTTCGAGGTCGGCGCGGGCAAGTGCGCTGTGTGCCATATCAGGCCCCGCAATGTTTCGCTTTTTTTTCGTCTACGAAAATATAGCGAAAGTCGAGCCGGGGGTCAAGAGGCGACCGCGTGCTACCATAAAGTTTCATCCCAGCCATGGCCGATTCGACCGGCACCGCCGGACCTTCGCCCGCTGCTCCCGGTGCCAGCCCTCCCGACGCGCTGTCGGCGTCTCCCCCATCGAGCCGGGCGCTCCGTCGTCTGGCTGCGGCCTTCACGTACCCCGACTTCCGCAAACTCTGGATCGGCGCGTGTACCTCGAGTGTCGGCACGTGGATGCAGAACGTCGCGCAGAATTGGCTGGTCCTGACGCTCACCAACTCGGCGTTCTACCTGGGACTGGATGCCTTTCTCGGGCAGCTGCCGATCATGCTCTTCACGCTGATCGGCGGCGTCGTGGCGGATCGGCGGGACCGACGGCGGGTGCTCCTGACTTCCCAATACATCCAGATGACGTCGGCGTTCACGCTTGCGCTGCTCGTCTACTTCCAGGTGGTGCGACCGCTGCCCGGGCCAGCCGGTCACGCGATCTCGATGACGGTCTGGTACGTCCTGGCGCTCTCGTTCTTCACCGGCTGCGCGCAGGCCTTCGGCGGCCCGGCCTACCAGTCGCTCGTCCCGGCGCTCGTCGAGAAGAAGGATCTGCCCAACGCCATCGCGCTCAATTCGATTCAGTTCAACCTGGCGCGCATCATCGGACCGCTGCTGGCAGGCGTGGCGCTCGCCACGCTCGGCACCGTCTTCTGCTTTACGATAAACGGCCTGTCGTTCGTCGCGGTGATCGTGTCGCTGATGCTGCTGAACGTTCCGGCGCGGCGGGCGCTTCCCCCGCAGCCGATGTGGCAGCAGCTGCGCGGCGGCCTGTCGTACGTGCGGCACGAGGGGCCGCTGCTCGGCCTCACCCTCGTCGCATTCGTGACGACGTTCCTTGGCATGCCGCTCCTGACGCTCCTGCCCGTGTTCGTGCAGCAGGTGTTTCACCTGGGCGTGAAGGAATACAGCCAGATGATGGCGTTCCAGGGCGCCGGCGCGGTCGTCGGCGCGCTCATCGTCGCGTGGATGGGGCGGTTTTCCAGGATGGGGTCGACGGCCCTGATCGTCCAGATCGGTCTGGGCGCGGTGCTTGCCGCCTTTGCGTTCTCACGCATCCCGGCACTCAGCTATACCCTGCTGTTTCTGGCCGGGCTCGGGCAGATCGTGGTGTTCTCGCTGGCGAACTCGCTGGTGCAACTCGTCGTGCCGAACGAGATGCGGGGGCGGGTGATGAGCATCTACATGGTGGCGTTCCGCGGCGGCATGCCGCTCGGCAGCCTCACGGCGGGCGCGCTCGCCAACGTTTTCTCCGCGCCGACGGTCCTCGCCGTCGATGGCCTCCTTCTGATGGCCGTGGGAGGGTTCGTCCTCGGCACGTACAAGAAGCTCAGGGAGATCTGAACGGCTGCCGGCCAGGGGGCCTCCGGCGAGCGGCGGCGACCTCCCGGGATCCTCAGAGAACCGTCTTCATCCACCCTGCGGTGTTGTGGAAGTTGACCAGGGCGCTGCCCGGCGGGTTGATGGTGTCGCACGCGGCGCGCTGCTCGCCGGTGAGGGACAGGCCCAGCACCGGTAAGAGATCCTGAAGCTGCTCGAGGGTGCGCGGACCGACGATGGGCGAGGTAATCCCGGGCTGGTCCTTGCACCAGAGAAGCGCCAACTGGCCGGGCGTCAGGCGGTGTTCGCGGGCCAGCGCCACGAACGCCTGCCCTGCTTCGATCCCCGCCGGCGTGACCCTGCGCGAATAGATGCTGTCCGGCTGGCGCGCGGCCCTGGAATCCGCCGGCAGGGCTCCTCCCGGCTGGTATCGACCGGCCAGCACCCCCTGCGCGATGGGCGCCCAGGGCAGAATGGCGAGGTTGTAACTCGCCGCCAGCGGCAGCAGTTCGTTCTCGATGCGCCGGTCGAGGAGATTGTACGGAGGCTGCTCGCTGACGTAGCGCGCCAGTCCGTGCCGCTCGCTCGCGGCCAGCGCCTCCATCACCATCCAGGCCGGATGCGTGGAGCAGCCGATGTAGCGCACCTTCCCCGCCCTCACGAGATCGGTGAGCGCACCGAGCGTCTCCTCGATCGGGATCTCCGGATTCGGGCGATGCACCTGGTACAGGTCGATGTAGTCGGTTTTCAGGCGGCGGAGCGACTCGTCGCAGGCACGCAAGATGTGCAGGCGGGAGTTGCCTTCATCATTGGGGCCGTCCCCGGTACGGCCATGCACCTTGGTGGCCAGCACGACGCGGTCCCTGCGTCCGGCCAGCGCCTTCCCGACCGCTTCTTCGGACCGCCCGCCGTGATAGGTGTTGGCGGTGTCGATGAAGTTGATCCCCGCGTCGAGCGCGGCATCCACGATCCGGCCGGCGTCCTCGTCGGACGTCGGCCCGCCGAAGTTCAACGTTCCCAGGCACACTGGCGAGACGCGGACTCCGGTACGGCCGAGCAGGCGGTAGGTCATAGGGGGATTATACGAGGACAACATCGTGCGATCTCGCGATCGCAAGATTCTGAGATCGTGGGTTCGTTTTTCGCTAGACTGTGGGCCACACGTCATGGCTGGAATCATCCGTTCTACTGGCGGGGAGGATACATGCGAGCGAGGATGCTGAGCACGCTGTTTGCGATACTGATGGTGGCGCTGGTGGGGAGTGCCGGCGCGCAGACCGCCTTTACAGTCGGTGGCGTGACCGCCCAGCCCGGGACGACGGTCTCCGGCGAGGTCCAGGTCCCGGCGCGGGGGACCGATGCCGGTACGATCATCCCGTTCTCGATCGTGAACGGCGCGAAACCCGGTCCGATTCTCACGCTCGTCGCCGGCACGCACGGTGCGGAGTATCCGCCGATCCTGGCACTGCAGCGGCTGCGCGCGTCGATCGATCCGAAGGAGTTGTCGGGGACGATCCTGATGGTGCACGTCGCGAACATGCCGGCGTTCCTCGGGCGCGCCATCTACTACACGCCCGGGGACCACAAGAACCTGAACCGCGTGTTCCCGGGGAAGGCCGATGGCACCATCTCCGAGCGCATTGCGGATCTGATTACCCGCGAGTTCATCGACCGGACGCAGTACCTGATCGACCTGCACTGCGGCGACGCCAACGAATCGCTCCGGCCGTATCTCTACTGGACCATCAACGCGGCGCCGGCGCTGGTCGAGAGTGTGCGCCAGCTTGCGCTCGCGTTCGGCATGGATCACATCATCCTGGACAACGGGCGGCCGACGAACCCAGCCGCGTCGGTCTATCTGGAGAACACCGCCATTACGCGCGGCAAGCCGGCGATGACGATCGAGTCGGGCGGGATGGGTCAGAGCGACGAGGAGTCGATCCAGCGGATCGAGCGGGGCGTCGCGGGCGTATTGAAACACCTGAAGATGCGGACCACGGGCCCGGATCCTCTCCAGCACGCCGTGTTCCTCGGGCGGAATCTAGTCCTCAACAGCCAGCACACCGGTGTCTTCCACGCACTCGTCGAGCGCGGCCACACGGTGGCTGAGGGTACCCTCCTCGGCCGAGTCACGGACTTCCAGGGAATGACCATCGAGGAGGTTCGCGCACCGTTCGCGGGAGAGATCCTCTACGTGATCGGGACCCCGCCGACGAGCAAGGGCGAACCGCTGGCGTTCATCGCGGCGCTCGCGACGGCGGAGGAGATGCCGAAGAAGTAGGCGCCGAGAGTCGAGAGCCAGGAGACGGAAGCCGAGTGGTGTTCGCGAACCGGCCGCGACGTCAGTCACTGGCTCGACGCGCACGGGGCCAGGCTGATTGCGCGGGTCGGGACCAGCCGGGTCTACGACCTGCGGCCGATCGAACCGAGCCGCTCCAGTTCTCGAGACGCACACCGCCAGAGTCGGGAGCCTCGAGACCGTCAGGCGCGGCCGGCGGGGCCGCCGACGATTTGTGCGAGATGATGCCGCAGGTGGCCGACGTAGTCGGACATCAGGTAGTCGAGCGTCGCGGGTTCGCTGGCCGGCACCGGCCTCCATGCAATCTGGTCCAGGTTGTGCCGCCGCCGCTCTGCCGCGCGGACATCAGCCGGCGTCGCCGCCATCACGCGCGCGAGATGACGGTTGAACGACGCCCACAGGTCCAGGAGGTCGGTCCACGGCGCCTGGTCGTAGTGCTGTGCCGACACGAACGCGTCCTGGTCGTAACCGTCGAACACGAGATCGTCACTCCACCGCGCCGTCACGAACCGGCGGTGATTGTGAGACGCCGAGTCGATGAGGTGGCCGATAATCTCGCGCGGCGACCAGCGGCCCGGCGCCGGCCGGCTCGCGCTGGACTCGTCTCCCAGCGCCCGCAGCGCCGGGAGGGCCTTCGCTGTCGCGTCCAGCAGCTCGGTCACGTAGTCCTGCATCGTGTCCTCCTTCAGCCGGCCGTCAGCGCTCGCTCGGTGGCGAAGAGCCTCCTGTCCCGACAACCGGGAACTACCCAGCATCCAGGCTGCACCAGAGATACCACGATGCCACCGACCGGTAGGGTCGCCACTTCTCGCCCAGCCTCAGCACCTGCGCCGCCGACGGGCGCCGCCGAAGGCCGTACACGTTCTGGATGGCCCGCAGGACGCCGACATCGTCGACAGGCAGGATGTCCGGCCGGCCGAGCTGGAAGATCAGGATCATTTCCGCGGTCCACCGGCCGATGCCTTTAACCGCGGTGAGCGTTTCCATCACCTCTTCGTCCGACATGCCGTCGAGCTCATCGAGCGGGAGGGTGCCGGCAACCGAGCGCGTGCAGAGGTCCTGGAGGTAGGACGCCTTCTGGCGGCTCAGGCCAACGGCTCGCAATTGGTCGAGCGGGACCTGAAGGACCTGCTCAGGCGCTGGAAAGCCGCCGTCGTCCGGGAACAGCGCGAGAAACCGTGAGAAGATCGTGCTGGCCGCCTTGACCGACAGTTGCTGGGAGACGAGCGCGCGCGTCAACGCCCGAAGTCGAGGCTCGGACGACCGCTCGGCGAGCCCGCATGCCCCATGCCGCTTGACAATCGCGCCCAGGACCGGGTCCGCCCGCATCAGATACCGCCGCGCCCGCCCGTAGTCGAGCATTTCGGCCACGACGGCAGTCTAGCATCCTTTCGTTGTGCTATCCTTCAACTGCGGTGACCTTCGAGACGAGCCGCGTCCCGGCCCTTGGGTCAGCCTTCCGTCGGCCGTTCGGCACCGCTGCCTGACACGAGATCGTTCAGCGTTGAGCGTCGGGCGTTCTCGGTTTTCCGTTTTCAGCTTTCCGTTCTCCGTAACTGTGTTTCGCCCGGTCCTCGTCGTGAGGAGTCGTACCTGTGCCCGATCATCGCATTCACGAACACCCAATCCTTCCTGCGCCCGAGCAGGCTGACGTCGCATTTTCCTGGCAGGGACAGCCGTTCGTCGCGCGCCAGGGAGAGACGATTGCTTCCGCCCTGTTCGCCAACGGCGTGCGGACGTTCGGCCACCATCAAAAGGACGGTGCGCCCCAAGGCATCTTCTGCGCCAACGGCCAGTGCGCGCAGTGCGCTGTCGTCGCCGACGGCCTGCCGGTCAAGTCCTGCATGGTGGTGGTGCGCCCCGGCATGCACGTGCAGCCGCTCGACGGGCTCCCGGTTCTGCCTGACGTCCAAGTGCAGCCCCGGACGCACCCGATCGA
>DASVIS010000203.1:0-16777 GCA_036381995.1 Vicinamibacterales bacterium
GGTTGCGCGCCGCAGCATGGCCACGTCGGGCACGAACGGGTTGCGCTCTTCGACCGTGTCCGCCATCACCACTTGCACCGGTCCCGGCGCTTTCACCAATTTGCCGCGAACCGCCTGCTCCTTGCCGACGATCGATTCCGAGTCCGCCGCGGCGGTCGTCTTGCGAATCGTCTCGCCGTTCTTCACGGCGAAGTTGATGACTTCCTCGAGGAACCAGTAGTTCGCCTCGATGCGGTCCTCGAAGGTGGCATAGGAGTAGGTCTCGACGAGGATGCCGAGGCGGTTCCGGATGCCGAAATACGTCTGCGTGTAACGCGGCTTGTAGAGGTCGAGGTCGTTGTACCACGCCTGGTCGCCGCCCTGGCGCGAGATGTTGCCGTAGTAGAAGAAGTCCCACCCGTGCTTCGCCTTCACCGTCCTGGTCACCCACGGGAACAGGTCGTTCCGCGCGAGCGAGACCAGTCCCGGCGAGGTGTTGGGGCTGACCGAGGTCTGGTAGGTCAGGTAGAAGCCGTGCGCGCTGCCGTCTGTCGTGTGAAGGTCGATCGCGATGTGCGGATCGTACTGCGTCATCATCCGCGCCAGCGATCGCCCCTCGGACGTCTCGAGCTTCGTGCAGTCTCGATTGAGGTCGAAGTCCTGCGCGTTGTGACGCTGGCCCATGCCACCGACCGGGCCGTTCTGCCGGCCGCGATTGCGGAGATTCACCCGCTCGTTGCCGTCGGCGTTGTAGATCGGGTTGATGAGCAGGACGACCGAATCGAACCAGGCCGCGCGCTCGCCCTTCGCGATCGACCGCAGCAGCCAGAGCAACGCCTCCTTGCCTTCCACCTCGCCCGCGTGGATGTTCCCCTGGATGTAGATGCGCGTCTTCTTCGTCGCCCGCACGGCTTCGGGGGTCGCATCCGGCGCGCCGATCACGGCCAGCGGGAGCGGGCGGCCCTCGTAGGTGTAGCCGTAGGTCGTCAGGTGAATCTGCGGCGACGCCGCGGCCATCGCCTTCATGAACGCCATGACATCGTCATAGCGGGAGGTTTCCGCGAACCGGGTGGCTTCGGGCCTCGTGAGCGGCCAGGCCTTGGCTGCGGCCTTCGGCGCCCCAGGGGATGGCTTCGTCGGCGCCTGCGCACCGGCCGCGCCAGCCACCAGCAGGGACACGACGCCGATCGACACGATGCTCGCCATCCGCCGCCAGGTGTTCACAAAACTCTCCTGAGCAGAGGGGACACGAGAATCGCTCCCGTGCCCCCTTGGTATTCCAGTTCGCCGCCTCCGGCAGGGCTGAAAACCCGCCCTACCGACGCGGCGTGACAGCGTGATCTGCTGACCACCAGCTACTACTTCTTGTTTCCACCCGGCACCATCAACTTCTTGAACGCCTCGTCGTCGGTCTTGAAGTCGCGTGCGGCCTGGCCGACGCGGGTGATCCGGATGAAGCGGATCGGGTCGCCCTTCTTGATGTCCTTGAGCCCGTCGCCGCCGGCGACGACCTTGCCGAGCGCGGTGTACCGGCCATCGAGGCCGGTGTTCTTCTGGAGCGTGATGTAGAACTGGTTCGGTCCCATCATCCCCAGCACGCCTGCCGCGTCGTGCTTCACCGCTACGTTCTTCGTCTTCGGCAGCTTGGCGATGGCGACCGTCTTCTGGATGTCGGAAACCACTGTCCCGCTGACGAGGCCGCTCTTGACGTCCACCGTGCCGATCGGCGGCACCTGCGCACCGCCGCGGCCGCCCGGCCCGCCGACGCCGCCGCCACCACCGCCGCGGCCGCCGCCCGCCGGCGGGTTCTTCCCCTCGACGATGCGGATGAAGTCGGCCGTCTGGATGGGCGCGTTCGCGTAGTCGAGGCTGAACATCAGCTGCTTCGGCTGGTCGCCGGCGCCGATCTCCACCGAGGCGTACAGCCCGTCGGCCAGGTACACCCCTTCACGCGTCAGCGGCTTGTCGAGGTTCGCCACGCTGTACGCCATCACGGCGTGGACCACCGCCGATTCCTGCTGCTGCTCGGTATAGGGCACCAGCTCGCTGTAGAGGTCGTTGGTGGTGTGCCAAGCGTAGCTGTAGACGTAGTCGGTCTGGGTGGCGAACGAGAGCGTCGGAACCGCCTGCATCTCGAACGACGACGAGTCGGTGCCGCCCGGCGACGTCGCGTGCGCCCGTGGCAGCACCTTCTCCACCGTGAACGGCCACTTCGGGAACGCGTGCGCGAGCGGCGCGGCGATGGTCTGGAAGTCCTTGTACCACGTCTCCGGCACGCGCACGCCCGTCAGGGCCATGGGCGAGCCGTCCCGGTTGATCATCATCACGACCTTCGGCGCGATCTCCGGGTGCCGCTTGAGCCACGCCTGCGATCCGACGAGCCCCTGCTCCTCGGCGGCGAAGAGGATCACCACGATCGAGCGCTTCGGCTGACCGCCGGCCGCCTTGATGAGACGGATCGCCTCCATGCTCGGGGCGAAGCCGTTGCCGTCATCGACGCCGCCGGTGGCGCCGGCGAAGCAGTCGAAGTGGCCGCCCATGACGACGTACTCGTCGGGATAGGTCGTGCCCTTGATGGTGGCGACGACGTTGTGGTACTTGATCGGCCCCATCTTGAACCAGTTACGGATGTCGAACTCGAGCTCGACCGGCTGGCTCTTCTCGACGAGCGCCTTGATCTCGTTGTACTGCGAATCGAGGAGCTTGATGTCGGGCAGCACCGGCAGCTTGTCCCACGACGCAACGTAACCGTCCAGGTCCTTGAGTGGCAGCCCGCTCTGGCCGGCCATCGTCGCCGACGGAGTCGTCGTGGACGGGTTGGCCGGCTGAATCGTCCCGAGCGCGCTGGCATCCACGAGCGCCTTGGTAAGCGGCGGAATCAGTTCAGAGTCCATGTACTCGGGCGTGCCGCGACGGCCATCTCGGGCGAATCCCTGATCGTTGGCGTTGCTGGGCCCGCCAATCAACACCCACTTGTCCTTGAACGCCGCCCTGTTGGCGTTGACCTCGGCAATCGCGGCCTGGACCGCCGCGCGCTTCTTCTCGCGGTTCCCAGCCGCCGCGGCGCCACGTCCGGGAATCGAAAACGGGTCGGCCTTCAGGATGACGACGCCCCCGTGCTGCACCCCCTTAGTGCCCGCCGTGAAGGACGGCGTAGCGAAACGCAACGCCTTGTCGGTCGGCTTGAGCATCTTGCCGAACCAGGGGCCGCGGTTGAAGCCGACCGGCACTTCGCCCACTTCCTCGAGCTGGGCGTCGATGCCGAACTGCTTGAACTGCCACACGGCCCACTGCGTGGCGTCGGTGTAAGCGTTGGTGCCCGTTTCCCGGCCGCCGAACCGGTTGCTGGCGTAGTCGTTCCAGGTCATCACCTGGTTGTCGGTGGTGCCGATCTGGATGATCTTCGCCACCGCCGGGTCGCTCTGCGCGTGCACGAATACCTGGAAACAGACGACCAGTGCCGCGAGCGCAATCATCGCCAAAGCGGTAAATGAAGAGGCCGTTCGAGTCCTGAACATCATTCCTCCCGTTCCGGAAGCCAACGTGGAGTCAGACCCTGAAGAATGTCGACGGGCACGATCTGACCCCGAAGGTCGCGTCAGATTCTACATGCCCGGCGACTTCCTCGCATAGCGCGTCCTTCGCACGGTCTGATATGCTGCAAGGAATGCCGGCGGCTCTCGAGCCCCGTCGTCGGACAACTCAGCATGATCCCCGTTGCCGTCCCTCTCCTCACCGCCGGAGAACGACTGGACGCTCGGCACCTCATCGAATCACAAGGCCTCGCCTTCGAAGATAGGTGCGACGACCTGGTGGGGATCTATGACACGGGCATCCTCCGATCGCAAGGCTTCACTCCCCGCCTGGTCGCCACGGCCGGACGCGCGGGCTACGTCTTGAAGATGTTCGCCCTGGACGAGTCGTGCCAGGGCGGCGAGGTGCTCGGTGCCCTGGTCACGGCGCTGACTTCGCTCGGCCGCGCGGCCGGACACGACTCGTTTCTGGTCTTCACGCGGCCGGAACACGTCTCGAGCTTCGAGTACTGCCAGTTCCGCCTGCTCGTGGCGAGCGGCGCCGTCGCGCTGCTCGAGTGCGGAGGCGGCCTCGAGCGGTATCTCGACGCCCACCGCCACCTCCGGCGCGAGGGATCGAACGGCGCCGTCGTCATCAACGGCAATCCGTTCACCCGCGGCCACCAGTACCTGGTCGAAACCGCCGCGGCGCAGGTGGACCACCTCTACGTGTTCGTCGTCCGCGAAGACCGCTCGGTGTTCCCGTTCGCCGCCAGGTATCGGATGGCCGACGAGGCCACGCGGCACGTCCCCAACCGTCTCCTGCTCGACACGTCACGCTATGCGGTCAGTTCCGGCACGTTCCCGTCCTACTTCCTCCGGCGCCACGACGAGAAGGCGCGCCTGCAGATGGAGGTGGACGTGCGCCTGTTCGCGTCGCACCTCGCGCCCGCGTTCGGCATCACGCGACGCTTCGTCGGCCACGAGCCGTATTGCGAGACCACCGCCGCCTACAACCGGACGATGTCGGAGCTGCTGCCGCAGTACGGGATCGGCCTCGTCGAGGTCCAGAGGGCGACCGACGGCGACCGCTTCATCAGTGCGACCGACGTGCGCGCGGCGCTGGCGGCCGGCGATTTCGCCACGATCGAACGGCTCGTCCCCCCGAGCACGCTCGAGTATCTCCGTTCCCATTCCATATGAACATCACCACACGCTCCAGTGCGGGCACCATGCAGTCGAGCGACCTGATGGTGCAGGTCGAGCCGGCAGACCGGCTGGACATCCAGATCGAATCAACCGTGAAGAAACAGTTCGAACAGCTGATCCGCGAGCGGATCGAGGCCGTGCTGCGGAAGCACGCGGTCACGCGTGCGCTGGTGAAGGTCAGCGACCGGGGCGCCCTCGATTACGCGATCGAGGCGCGGGTGGAAACGGCCCTCAGAAGGGCCGCGGAGGTATAAGGTGGACAAGCTCTCATACCGTGAAGTCCGTCAGGGCCGGCGATTCATGATCCGGATCCTGCCCGGGACGAAGCTGGTGGACGAATTGCTGCAGTTCGCGAGGATGGTGGAACTGCACCACGGCGCGATCGTGTCGGCGGTCGGGTCGGTGCGCAACGTCGAGTTCAGCGACATCCAGGCGGGCGCCCACCTGCCGATCACCGAGCCGCGGATGCCCGTGCACCGGCTCGAGGGGCCCCTCGACCTGCTCGGCCTCGAAGGCAACCTGGTGCCGAACGAGACGGGCAAGATCGACGCGCACCTGCACATCTTCGCCGCGAAGTCGTCGGGCGAGGCCGTCGGCGGCCACCTGTTCGAGGCCGAGGTCTTCGCCACGTGCGAGATCATCCTCGGCGAATACATCGTCGAGGGGGTCGAGCGCCAGCACTCGACCCGCGGCGGCGTCGACACGCTCTTCTTCGAGGACAAGTGACGATGGACAATCGACAACGGCTCCGGCGCTCGCTGCTGTACGTGCCGGGCAACATGCCGGGAATGCTGCAGAACATCCCCGTGTTCGACGCGGACGGGGTGATGATCGACCTCGAGGACGCGGTGCCCCTCGCCGAGAAGGACGCGGCCAGGGTGCTGGCCCGCAACTTCCTCACGGCATTTCCCGACCGCAGCAAGGAAGTCTTCGTCCGCATCAACGGCCTCGACACGAAGTACGCCATCAACGACCTGAGAGAGGTGCTGCCCGGCCGGCCGGATGGCATCCGGCTGCCGAAGGCCGACGAACCCGAGGTCGTCGAACGGCTCGACACGCTGCTCACGGAGTACGAGGAGCGGCTCGGCCTCGAGATCGGCTACTTCTCGATCCTCCCGTCGATCGAAAGCGCCGTCGGCGTCCTCAATTGCGTCAAGACGGCGCGGGCCTCGCGGCGCATCGTCGCGCTCGCGTTCGGCGCCGAGGATTTCACGGCGTCGCTCGAGGTCCAGCGCACGCGCTCGGGGGAGGAGCTGCTGGGCGCGCGCATGCAGATCGTCCTGGCCGCCAAGGCGGCGGGCCTCCAGGCAATCGACAGCGTGTTCGCCGACGCGAACGACATGGACGGCCTGCGCGCGGACACCGAACTGGTCAAGCGCCTGGGCTTCACGGGCAAGTCGCTCGTCAACCCGCGGCAGATCGACGTGGTGCACGAGGTGTTCCGCCCGAAGCAGGACGAGATCGACCACGCGCTCCAGGTGATGGAGGCGATCAAGAAGGCCCGCGAGATGGGCACCGGCGTCATCTCGCTCCGGGGCAAGATGGTCGATGCCCCGGTCGTGAAACGCGCCGCGCGCACGATCCGCACCGCGGTAGCGTTCGGCATGATTGACTACGAGCTTTCCGACGAGGTGATCCATGGCCAGGAATAGCCTTGGGCGCGAGGTCCCCGAAACCTGGCAGAACAAGCGCTACGACCCGTACAAGGACCCGTTCTCCCGGATGCCCACCATGGACCGCGCCACGCGGCCGCTGGTGCGCCGCAACCCGGGGGAGAGCAAGATCCTGCCCTCCCTGCGGGCCGCCATCGAGCAGACGGGGCTGCGCGACGGGATGACGATCGCGACGCACCACCATCTCCGGAACGGCGACGTGCTGCTGAACCTGCTCGTCGCGGAACTGGACGCGATGGGGTTCCGCAACATCTGCATCGCGTCCAGCTCCGTGCACCCGGTCCACGCGGAGATCATCCCGGCCATCCGGAAGGGCGTGGTCACGCGGTGCGAGACCGGCGTGAACGGCCTCATCGGCGAACTCGCCACCAGGGGCGAGATCGACTTCCCCATCGTCGTCCGGTCGCACGGCGGCCGCGCACGGATGCTGGTGACCGATGAGGTGCCGGTGGATGTCGCGTTCATCGCGGCGCCGTGCTGCGACGAGACCGGCAACCTGAACGGCGTGAGCGGGCCGTCGGCGTGCGGCAGCCTCGGCTACGCGTTCACCGACGCGCGCTACGCCCGCAAGGTCGTGGCCGTCACCGACAACCTGGTGCCGTATCCGGCGTCGCCTGTCAGCATCTCGCAGAGCGACGTGGACTACGTCGTGGCGATCGAGTCGCTCGGCGACCCGAAGAAGATCGTCTCGACGACGACGCGCGTGACGCGCGATCCGGCGGGCCTGCTGATCGCCCACTACGCCGCGGAGGTGATCGAGGCCTCGGGCCTGCTCAGAGACGGCTTCTCGTTCCAGACCGGGGCGGGCGGCACGTCGCTCGCGGTCGCCGATGCCATCAAGCGGAAGATGCTGGAGCAGAAGATCAAGGGCAGCTTCGGCTGCGGCGGCATCACCGGCTACTTCGTGGACATGCTGGAGGAAGGGTACTTCCGCACGCTGTTCGACGTGCAGTGCTTCGATCTGCGCGCGGTGGAGTCGATCGGCAAGAATCTGATGCACCGCGAGATCAGCGCCGACCTGTACGCGAACCCGTTCAATCGCGGCTCGGTGGTCAACATGCTGGACGCGGTGATCCTCGGGGCCACCGAGGTGGACGTCGATTTCAACGTCAACGTCAACACCGAGTCGAACGGCTACCTGCTGCACAACACCGGCGGCCATTCCGACACGGCCGCCGGCGCGAAGCTGGCCGTGGTGGTCGCGCCGTCGATTCGCGGCCGCCTGCCAATCGTCCGCAACGAGGTGACGACGATCACGACGCCCGGCGAGACCATCGACGTGATCGTGACCGAGCGCGGAATCGCGGTCTCGGACAAGCACCCGGACCTGAAGAAGGAGCTCCTGCGGCGGCGCCTGCCGCTCAAGGAGATCCGGCAGCTCCAGACCGAGATCAACGCGCTGACCGGCGAGCCGCGCCCCCTCGAGTTCGAGGACAAGGTCATCGCGCTGATCGAATACCGCGACGGCTCGATCATCGACGTCGTCCGCCAGGTCAGGGAGTAGGAACGAGGGGCGACGGATTCCCATGGGCGACCTCGCTGTGCTTCGCCGCCAGTTGCTCGAGGCACGGGAGGCCCGTCAGGCGGCGATCGCGCGCGCATGCGGCGTCGACCACGCCGTCGTCTTTCTGTCGATCGGCATCCCCGGGCGGGACAAGTTCACGCCCGGTGCCCTCTCTCTCCTGCGCCTGGCCATCGAGGCGGTCGACCGTGCGCTCCCAGCGGCGCCGCTGGACCGCGGGCTGGATGCGCTCGGCCCGTGGGCGGCAGTCGGCGTGCGCCTGCGGCCCGACGCGGTCAAACGGGCAACCATCGACCTCGAATCCTCTCTTCCGGCCGGACGCCTGCTCGACCTCGACGTGTACGATTCGGCGGGCCGCCAGGTCGACCGGGCGTCCGTCGGTCTCCCCCCTCGCTCGTGCCTCGTCTGCGAGCGCCCGGCCGTCGAGTGCATCCGCCTGTCGCGGCACGCGGCCGAAGACGTGACGGCCGCCGCGGCACGGCTCCTCCTCCGGGCCCTCGCGTCTGCGCTCGCGCGCGGCGCGCGCACCGAATTGGAGCTGACACCCAAGCCTGGGCTGGTCGACCGGCTCGACAGCGGATCGCATCCGGACCTGTCGTTCGAGGCGATGTCGCGCTCGATCGATCTGCTGCCTGCCTACTTCGACGACCTGCTCGACATCGGGGAACCGCTCGATCTGTCAGCGTGCGTGGCCGCAGGCCAGCGGGCCGAGCGCCGGATGATCGAGGCCATCGGGACGAATGCCCACAAGGGCTATATCTTCCTCGCGGGTCTGGTGTTGCTCGCGGCCAGGACCGACGCCGGCCGGGTGGCCCTGCGGTCGAACATCTCGACGCTCGGGCATCGGATCCTCGGCCCGCGTGCCATTCGTGACACGTCCGCCACGCCGCCAACGCACGGGCAGCGTGCGCGCGCCGGCCACGGCGTGAGCGGGATCCTCCACGAGGCGCTGCAGGGGCTGCCCTCGGTCTTCGATCGGGGGCTGCCGGTGCTCGAGGCCGCCGGGGATGCCACGGACCATCTCCTGATGGCCGTGCTGATGCAAACGGTCGAGGATACGACGGCCGTCCATCGGTGCGGGCCGGCCGGCCTCGCCCGTATTCGGAACGACGGCGTCCGGCTCCAGCGCCTGATCGAGGATCGGCAGGAGTACCTACCCTGGCTCGCGGCCCTCAACGACGACTATCGGCGCCTCAACCTGACCATGGGCGGCGTCGCCGACTGCATGGCGCTGTGCTTCGCGCTCCACGAGTGGTGGGATCGTCCCTCGTCCCTGATCTATGATTGGTGAGCCTTGGCCCTCTCACGATCCCGACTCATCATCGCGGGCGTCCTGCTGACCCTCGCCGTCACGGCGGCGGGTGCCAGGCAGGGCTCGGCGCCGCACGCCGCGCTCCCGTTCACCGTGATCGCCGCCGACTCGCGGCGGCCGCTGGCCGCCACTCTCGTCGGCGATTACGTGATGGTCTCGCTCGAAGACCTGGCCGCGCTCTTCCAGTTGACCGTTCGGGAAGACGCGCTGGCCGGCGGCGTCACGGTGAGCTACAAGGGAAAGACCGTCATCCTCACGCCGGGCCAGGCGCTGGCTTCGGCCGCCGGCCGCCTGATCTCGCTGCCCTCCCCGCTGACCCGCGACGGCCGCCGGTGGCTCGTGCCGGTCGAATTCGTCAGCCGGGCGCTGGCTGTCGTGTACGACTCCCGGCTGGATGTGCGGAAGAATTCGCGGATGGTGATCGTCGGCGACGTTCGCGTGCCGCACATCGTCGTCCGCCAGGATGTCCTCGGCCCCCAGACCCGCGTCACCTTCGCGGTCAACCCGCGCACGCCCTACACCCTCTCGCAGGAACCGAGCCGCGTCCTTGTCCACTTCGACGCGGATGCTCTCGACGTGTCGCTGCCGACGTTCGCCCCGCAGGGACTCCTGCAGTCGATCCGAGTGTCCGACCCGAGCACGACAATCACGATCGACGTCGGCCCTCGTTTCGGGTCGTTTCGCGCCACGCTCGTCCCGCAGGACGACGGCGGCGGGCAGGTCCTGGTGGACCTGATGCCGGCGACAGCCGAACCGGCGCCTTCGCCCCTCGCGCGCGGCGGCGTCCCGCAGCTTCCGGTTCCTCCCGCGCCGGAGGCGCCTCCGCCGGTCACCAGTCCAACGGCGGGCGGCCTCAGCGCGGTCGTGATCGACCCGGGGCACGGCGGCGACGAGGTGGGCTCGAAGGGCGCCGCGGGCACGCAGGAAAAGGACGTCACGCTCTCGCTCGCCCGACGCTTGAAAGCCTCGCTCGAGGGCCGGCTCGGCGTCCGCGTGCTGCTCACCCGGGACGGCGATCAGGCGATCGGCCTCGACGCGCGCGCGGCGCTCGCGAACAACACCAAGGCCGACCTGTTCGTCAGCCTGCACGCCAATGCGTCCATGCGCAGGGAGGCCAGCGGTGCGCAGATCTACTACATGGCCGCGGACCAGTCGGTTGAAGATGTGCGGATGGCAACCGCCAGCCGGCAGACGCTGCCCACCTTCAGCGGCGGCTCGCGCGAGGTCGGGATGGTCCCCTGGAACATGGCGCAACTGCGCCACCTGAGCGAATCGGCATCGCTGGCCGGGGCCATCGAGGAGCAGTTTCGCGGCCGCGTCCGCTTGAACACTCGACCCGTCCAGCAGGCTCCGCTCCGCGTGCTCACCGGCGCCAACATGCCGGCCGTGCTCGTCGAAGTCGGCTTCCTGACGAACCTGGACGAGGAACAGCAACTCGTCTCCGACGCGTATCAGAACACCGTGGTGCAGGCGCTGCTCGACGGCCTGCTGCGCTACCGCCAACTTGCCGACCTGCCCGCGCCGCCGGAGGCCGTGCCCTCCCCCTCGCACGTTCCCGTGCGGAGGCTCCCATGACCAGGGGCCGCGTCGTGGCATGGGCGCTGCTGGTGCTGATCCTCGCGAGTGCCATCGTCGCGGCGTTCATCCTGCTGCCACGCTGGTATGCCGAGTCGAACGAGCCATCGACAGCGGCCGAGCCGGCCGCGGCGCCCACCGCGCCGAAGATCAAGGCGCGGCTCTTCTACCTGTCCGAAGACGGGCTGCAGTTGGTTGCCGTGGAGCGGGAGGTTCCCTTCGGGGAGGGCACGCTCGTCCAGGCACGCCGGATCGTGGAAGCGCAGCTCGAACGGCCTACCGCGCCGCTCGTCACCGCCATTCCCGAGGGCGCGCTGTTGCGCGCGATCTATCTCGACAGTGATGGCGACGCCTTCGTAGACCTGAGCCGGGAAGTGTCAACCGCGCATCCCGGCGGCGCGCTCGACGAATTGCTCACGGTATACTCCATCGTCAACGCCGTGACGGCGAACCTGCCTGCCGTGCGGGCGGTTCAGATTCTCGTGGATGGCCACGAGGTCGACACGCTCGCGGGCCACGTCGACCTCCGGCAACCGCTGTCGCGGGGCGCGTCGTGGGTGCAGGAACCAGCGGCGCCCGTGGCGCCTGCCACGACCGGCACCACGCCGGCCTCGCCGATTCCGAGCGGGGTGATGCCGCCACGCGACGTTTCGCCCCGGAAATAAGGGAGACGACCATGCCTCGGTTCGACAATCGCCCTGTCAACGTCCTGCGTCCCACCCGGCTGACCCCGCACTACCTCAAGCATGCGGAAGGCTCGGTACTCATCGAAGCCGGTGACACGCGGGTGATCTGCACGGCGAGCGTCGAGGATCGCGTCCCGCCGTTCCGGCGCAACTCGGGCAAGGGATGGGTGACCGCGGAGTACGGAATGCTTCCGCGCGCCACCACCACGCGCAATCAGCGCGAGGCCTCGGCCGGCAAGGTGGGCGGGCGCACTCAAGAGATCCAGCGGCTGATCGGGCGGTCCCTGCGCGCCGTGACGCACCTCGAGGAAATGGGCGAACGGACGATCTGGGTGGACTGCGACGTCATCCAGGCCGACGGCGGCACGCGCACGGCGGCGATCACGGGCGGCTTCGTCGCGCTGGTGCTCGCGCTGCAGAAGATGCGCGGGCAGAGCCAGATCTCGACGATGCCCGTGCGCGATTTCGTGGCGGCGACGAGCGTGGGCATCGTGGACGGGCAGCCGCTGCTCGACCTGGCCTACGAGGAGGATTCGCGCGCCGAGGTGGACATGAACATCGTCCAGACGGGTGATGGACGGTTCATCGAAGTGCAGGGCACGGCCGAAGTGACGCCGTTCGGCCGCGACGCCCTGCTGTCGCTCCTCGACCTCGCCCAGGAAGGGATCCGCCAGCTGAACGCGCTGCAGCGCGATATCGTCGGGACGCTGGTGTGACGACGCTGCTCCTCGCGACGACCAATGCCGGAAAGCTGCGCGAAATCCACGACGTGCTGGCCGGCCTCGCCATCGAGGTGCATGCGCTTGCCGATTACCCGCCCATCGCAGAACCTGCGGAATCGGGGCACACGTTCGAGGAGAACGCCCGCGACAAGGCCCTCTACTACGCCGCGGCCACCCGCTCCCTGGTCGTCGCCGAGGACTCCGGCCTCGAGATCGACGCGCTGGATCGTGCGCCCGGGGTCTACTCCGCCCGCTTTCACGCGGACGAGGCGCCTACCTACCCCGAGAAGTTTGCGCTGATCTACCGCATGCTGCGTGAACGCGGCGCGCCGGACAGCACCGCACGCTTTGTCTGCGCGCTGGCGCTCGTCAGGCCCGGAAAGGTCCTGTTCGAGGCCCGCGGCACGATTGAAGGCCGCATCACGGCCCCGCCCCGCGGCGGCGGCGGCTTCGGTTACGACCCGATCTTCTTCTACCCTCCGTTCAACTGCACCCTCGCCGAACTGTCCGCGGATCGGAAATCCTCCGTCTCCCATCGCGGCCAGGCCTTCCGCGCGCTGCGCCAGTACCTGGAACAGGACGGCCAGGGGCCGGCGAAGAGCAGGGTTTTCGCACCATGACCGACGGTTCGCCTCGTCCACTCGACGTCAGGCTGGATGTCTGGCTCGACGTGGCGTGTCTCTTCAAGACCCGATCGGAAGCGCAGAAGGCATGCAACAGCGGAAAAGTCGACGTCAACGGCCACTCGGGAAGATCCCATCGCCTGTTGCGCGTCGGGGACGAGTTGCGGATCACGAGGATGCACGGGCGCCGGCAGGTGGTCGTCGTGCGCGCGCTGCTGGATCGGCACGTGCCGAAGGCTGAGGCACGCGGACTCTTCGAGGATCGGACGCCGCCGCCGACGCCGGAAGAGGTCGAACAGCGCGAGCTGGAACGGGCGTTTCGCCGATCCTTCGGGTCGCGCCCCCCGCGCGCGCCCGACAAGCGGGAGCGCCGGGCGCTGAGACGACTGAAGCAGCAGGGATCGTGATGACCCATCCGCGATCCTGGCCCATCCGCGGGTGAGCGCGGTGCCGGCACCCCTGCGACAACTTGCGACAACTTGCGACAATGGGCCGTCGCGCATCGACCTATACTGGACGAGCGTAAACTGCCTGGGGTGGGCCAATCACCCCGGCGCCACACAGCGACCATCCAAGCCTGCCCACCGCGACGACGCTCTTCCAGCCGTTGAAGCGTTCGGCCGAAGCGTTCGAGCGGCTGGGCATTCGAGTATTCGGCGGTAGCTGTTGGAGGGAGATCGAATGCGAGTCAGAACACTGATGGCTTTGCTCGTGATGCTCGCCATGGCCACGCTGGCCTCGGCGCAGGGGAACCCGACCGGCGCCGTTCGCGGCGTGGTCAGCGACCCCGATGGTCTGGTACTTCCGGGGGTCACCGTCACGGTCGCGTCGCCGGCCCTGCAGGGCACCCGCACCGTGGTGACGTCGGCCAACGGCGACTTCATTATCCCGTTCCTTCCGCCGGGTGAGTACACCGTGACGTTCGAGCTGCAGGGCTTCGCCGCCCAGAAACGGACGATAGGCGTGGCGATGGCCGAGACGCAGCCGATGAAGGTTCAGCTGGCTCTCGCCACGGTGACCGAAACCGTGACCGTCCAGGGCTCGGCGTCCACCGAGGTCCTCAAGACCGGAACCATCGCAGAGACGTATACGGCGAGGAAGATGGAAGAGCTTCCGGTCGGCCGAACCCTGGAGTCCGCGGTCTTGCTGGCGCCCGGCGTGAACAACAACGGGCCCAGCAGCGCTATCGTCATCGCCGGCGCGCTGTCCTACGAGGGCCTGTACCTGGTCAACGGCGTGAACGTGAACGAGAACCTCCGCGGCCAGCCGCGGACTCTCTACGTCGAAGACGCCATCCAGGAGACGAAGGTCTCGACGGGCAACATCTCCGCCGAGTACGGGCGCTTCAATGGCGGCGTCGTCAACATGATCACGAAGTCGGGCGGCAACCTCTTCAGCGGATCCTTCCGCGACTCGTTGAGCAACGATGCGTGGCGGGCGCTGCGGCCGTTGAACGACACCAAGCTGGACAAAGTCGTCCCGGCCTACGAGGGCACCTTCGGCGGTCCGATTATGCGGGACAAGCTCTGGTTCTTCGCCGACGGGCGCTACACGAACAGCCAGCGACAGATCACCCTCCCCTATACCTTCCTGAATTACCCGTACGCGCAGAGCGACAAGCGGTACGAGGGGAAGGGCACGTACGCGCTGACCCCGTCGAACACGTTGAAGGCCTCGTATACGAACAAGAAGATCTGGACGACGAACAACTCGTCCAACAGCCCGATGGACCTCGACAGCCTGTACAGCAACGGCACGACCGACACGTTGACTGCGGTCAACTACACGGGCGTGCTCTCCTCGAAGCTGTTCCTCGAGAGCCAGTTCTCGAGAAAGACGATGGCGACCGACAATACGGGCGCACAGTTCACCGACCTCGTGAAGGGCACGTTGATGTTCGACCGGTCGCGGGGCAGCGCGCGCTTCAACTCGCCGACATTCTGCGCGGTCTGCGGCACCGGCTGGCACGAGGAGCGCAACAACTGGGACTTCTTCGTCAAGCTCGGCTACTTCCTCTCCACCGACAAGGCCGGGTCGCACTCGGTCGTGGTGGGCTTCGACGACTTCAAGGAATCGCGGATGGTCGACAACTACCAGGGGGGTAGCGGGTATCGTGTGTACGCCACGAAGACCTATATCGCGGACACACCCGACAAGACCATTTACCCGGTGATCGACGGCAGCAGCTACATTCAGTACACCCCGCTGGTGGCGCATAGCGTGGGCAGCGACATCCGCACCTACTCGCTGTTTGCGAACGACCAGTGGCGCTTCAACAACAAGCTGTCGTTCAACCTCGGGTTCCGCTTCGACCAGAACCGGTCGAAGGATCAGGGCGGCGTGCCAGTTATGCAGGACTCGCAGTGGAGCCCGCGCCTGGGGCTCAGCTGGGACATCGCGGGCAATGGGAAGTGGATTGCCAACGCCGGCTACGCCCGCTACGTCATGGGCGTCAATGGCGCGGTGGTGGACTCTGGGTCGCAAGGCGGCCGGACGGCGTCCTACTCGTGGACCTACACCGGGCCGAAGCTCAACACCACGTGCACGGCACCCAACTGCCAGAAGATCGCCGACATCCTCCCGCAGGTGTTCGCCTGGTTCGACAGCATTGGCGGCATCAACAACACGGTCTACCGGAGCGCGCCGTCGATCCCCGGAGTGACCACCAAGGTCAGCAGCGGCACCACGGCACCGAGTTCCAACGAGATCACGGCAGGAATGGCACACGAACTGGGCCGGCGCGGAACCGTTCGTCTCGACTACGTCTACCGCAACTACAAGGACATGTACGGCAGCTTCATCGACACGACGACGGGCAAAGTCACGGACCCGACCGGCCGCACGTACGATGCGGAACTGGTCAGGAACACTCCTGACGCGCGCCGGTGGTATCACGCGCTGACGGCGGCCGCGACCTACCGATTGAACAGGGTCGTCCTGGGTGGCAACTACACGCTGTCGTACTCGAAGGGCAACAACGACGGCGAGAACGTTGGCAGCGGGCCGGTCATGGCCGGCATCAACGATTTCCCGGAGTACCGCCAGCAGTCCTGGAACTGGCCGGACGGCTACATGATGAACGATCAGCGGCACAAGGTGCGTATCTACGCTACGTTCATGCTGCCCGTCAACCCGACTCTGGGCCAATTCTCGCTCGGTTTCGCCCAGCGCATGAATTCGGGCACGCCTTACGACATCGCGTTCTCGTTGAATCCCACGGCGTACGTGCCGAACCCCGGGTACCTCGCCCCTCCGACGAGTGTCACCTACTACATCTCGGGCCGCGGGGCGTTGCGGACGGACTCCATCTACAACACCGACCTGTCCTTCGTATGGTCCAAGAAGATCCATGGGCCGGTGGAGGTGTTCTTCCGCGGGCTGGCCTACAACCTCTTCAACAGCCAGGGCGTGATGAGCCTCGACACGACAGTGTCCTCCAACGCGTCACCTGGCACGTACACCGCCGCGAGCCTGCCGGCCTTCAACCCGTTCACGACGACTCCGGTTGCGGGCGTGAACTACCGGTACGGCCCGAACTTCGGGCTGCCGGCTGCCCCGAGCGATTACCAGGAACCGCGCTCGTTCAGCTTCTCGTTCGGGATCCGCTTCTAGCGGGAGGGCGCGACTCGGAATCGTTCTTTCGTTCGTAGCCCGGTTGTTCGGACCGGGCTCACCGGTGTCCCCCAGCGCGTCAACCGCGCTGGGGGCGGCGGTGCCACCTGCCTCGCCCGTGTCCGGGCTTGCGGCGTCGAGTATGATGGAGGGACGTCGCGTTCAGGTTCCCACCGAATGTCGGGGCGTAGCGCAGCCTGGTAGCGCGCCTGCCTTGGGCGCAGGAGGTCCCGGGTCCGAATCCCGGCGCCCCGACCACTTCTCCTTGGAAAATACGGCGAAGCCGCTGGATGCCAACCACTTAGGTGCGGGTGTCCGGATCACGTCCAGCGGCGCGCTTTCCCCCCGCGAC
>DASVIS010000204.1:0-11356 GCA_036381995.1 Vicinamibacterales bacterium
CGTCCTCATGGACGAACCGTTCGGCGCGCTCGATCCCCTCACGCGCTGGGAGATGCAGGGACTGCTGCTGGACGTGTCGAGGACCGAGGACAACACGATCCTGTTCGTGACGCACGACGTGTCGGAAGCGGTCTACGTCGCGGACACGGTGTACGTGCTCTCCAGCCGGCCGGCCCGCATCCTGCAACGCGTGGACGTCCCGTTCTTCGAGGTGCGCGACATCGCGCTGAAGTCGTCGTCCGAGTTCCGGGCGATCGAGAAGAAACTCCTCGAGATGCTCTACGCACCGGCGGTCCGGCCCGCGTAGAATTGACGCATGGCTACGCCCGACCGGCCGAAGGCGCCCGTTCCCAAGCCCAACGCCGCCCTGCCCGGGGTGGTCCGACAGGGTTCGGGCGGGAGCGCTGCGATGCCCGCGGCACCGCCGGCTCCCGTGCTGGCGCCGGCCATCCTCGAGAAGCGCCCCTACCTCAGGTACGCGTTCTCGAACCCGTACAACCTGTCGCTGTTCGGCGGCCTGCTGGTGGCCGCCGGCCTGACGTTGAATCCCCTTCCTGCCATCCTCGCGGTCGGCCTCGAATCCTTGTGGCTGCTCTACGCGCCGGATTCCACCCGGTTGCAGCACCTGCTGTGGGACCCGCGGTTCGACAAGGTCCGCCAGGCGCTGCTGGCCGAAGAACGCGGCCAGAGGATGGCGCTGCTGGCGCCGCCCGAGCGCAGGCGGGTCGACACGCTCATCGCCCGGCAGGCCCAGATCCACCGCCTGGCCGCGCAGAACCCATCGTTCACAGGCGAGTTGCTGCGCAGCGAATTGACGAAGACAGAGCGCCTCGTGGACGCGTTCATCGATATGGCCGTGACGTCGGTGAGATACGACGGCTACCTGCGCTCGGTGGACCTCGACGGCCTCGATGCCGACCGCGCACGCCTCGAGCGCGACATCAAGTTCGGCAAGGCCGGCGACCCGCAGGTCGGCCTGGCGAAGAAAAACCTGTTCATCATCCTCAAGCGGCAGGCCAAGATGACGGAAATCCAGCGCTATCTGGACGTCGCGCGGGGCCAGCTCGACCTGATCGAGAACTCCTTCCAGCTCATCGCGGACAACATCGTGACGATGCAGTCGCCGCAGGAACTGTCGGGGCAGCTGAACGAGCTGCTGGACGGCGTCGAGTCGATCCGCCAGACCGCGGTCGAGACAGAAGCACTGCTGACGACATTGGCCTGACGAGGCCCGGCGCCAACGAGATCCCTTATGACGGAACCCCGTCTCCTGCCACCGTGGGCCGATGACCTTCGCCGGCGCTACCTGCGCGGCGAAGCGTCGATGTTCGTTCTCCACGGTAACGTCTTCGACTCCGTCGTCCACCAGCAGCGGACGCTGACGCTCACCGACTTCCTCACGGATGCGCTCCTCAAGGACTCGCGCCAGACCGTGGCCGTCTACAACCTGGCGACGGGAGTCCGGTTCGCGCGACGCGAAGCGGGGATTGCATCGTTCGAGGACGCCCTGCTCGCCACGGAGAAGCCGAAGGCGCTGGCGGCGCTCGAGCGCGTCCTGATTGGCGCGTCCAAGGTCGCGGTGATCCTCGAGTACGCGGAAGCCATCGCGCCGGCCGGCGACCCCGCGTTCCAGGCCGACTCGGACCGGGCCGCGGTGATCACGCTCCAGCGATGGTCGTTTCTGCCGGAGATCGATCGCAGCGATAACCTGGTGCTGCTCGTCGCGGAGAACCTGAGCGAACTGTCGCCCAAGATCGTGTCGAACCCGAAGGTGGGCGTCCTCGAGATCCCGATGCCGGACCTCGAGACCCGGCGCGCGGCGATCCGCCTGGCCGACGCGCGGTTGGCCGAGAAGGACGTGGAACGCTACGCCGAGGTCACCGCGGGTCTGAAGGCGATCCAGATTGCCTCGATCCTGGCTCCGCCGCCGGCCGCCGAGGACGACGCGCGCGAGCGCGAGGCGTTCATCGCCGGGATCCTCGCGGGCAGCGCTGACGCGACCGACCGCGCGCGCAAGCTTGGCACGCTCACCGTGGGCCTCTCGCACGACGAGATCCGGAAGCTGCTGGCCCCCGGGGCGCCCGACCCGGCGGCCACGGCAGTGGACGCGGCGGAGCGGGCCCGGAAGGAGGCCGACCGCCTGATCACCCGGCGCAAGCGCGAGATCCTCGAGCGCGAGTGTTTCAGCCTGGTTGAATTCGTCGAGCCCGATCACGGGTTCGAGGTCGTCGGCGGGATGGAGGAAGTGAAGAAGGACCTCCTCATTGTCGCCGAGAACATCCGTGAAGGGAGGACGAGCCGCGTGCCGATGGGGATCCTCTTCACGGGGCCGATGGGCACCGGGAAGACGTTCGTCGCCGAGGCGTTTGCCCGCGAGTGCGGCCTGACCACGATCAAGCTAAAGAACTTCCGCTCGAAGTGGGTCGGCGCGACCGAAGGCAACCTCGAGAAGATCCTGACGGTCATCAAGGCGATCGGCCAGGTCGTCGTGATCATCGACGAAGGCGACCGCGCATTCGGCAGCACCGAGAGCGAGAGCGACGGCGGCACGTCGTCGCGCGTCATCGCGCGCATCAAGGAGTTCATGTCGGATACGTCCAACCGCGGGCGCATCCTGTTCCTCGTGATGACGAACCGGCCCGACAAGCTCGATGTCGATCTCAAGCGGGCCGGCCGGCTCGATCGGAAGATCCCGTTCCTCTACTCGCAGACGCCGGAAGAGGTCGAGCAGGTCGCACGTGCGCTCGTGCGCAAGGACCGGATCGTGACCTCGGTCGACTTCGCCACGATTCGCGACGCGTTCTCGTCGAAGCTGGTGGGCTACAGCAATGCCGACGTCGAAGCCGTCCTGCTGATGGCCAATGACGATGCGGCACGGGAGGACGGCGGGGAGGCATCGGTCACCGCCGGCCACCTCGTTCGTGCGGCGGCCGACTACTTCCCGAGCCGGGACCAGGAACTGCTGGACTACATGGAGTTGCTGGCGGTGTTCGAGTCGTCCAGCCGGCGGCTGCTCCCTGCGAAGTACGCCTCGATGACGCCCGAAGAACTCGACTTGAGGCTCCGCGCGCTCAGGGCCGTCGTCGGGAACCGGAGGTAGACGCGGCGCGAGCCTTCCCTGCGCTCCCCGGCATCCCGCTGCACCCCAGCGCCGCCATGAACCGCTGCTTGATGTACACGCAGTCGAGCGGCGGCTTCGTGGTAGGCGCCGATTCCGTCACTTTCACGACGATCACCCAGGGGCCCGGCTCGGTCCGGCTCGCGTCGAGCGCACCCTGCAGGCCCGCCGGGTCGGACACCGTCGCCGCCCGCGTGACGCCCATCGCCCTTGCCGCCGCGCCCAGGTCGGCGCCGCGCGCCGTCGCCGTCGCCTGACCGCCTGTCGTTCCGTACTGGCCGTTGTCGAGCACGAGGACGAGCAGGTTCGGCGGCGAGCACGCGGCGATGGTCGCCAGGCTTCCGAGATTCATCAACAGCGAACCGTCGCCGTCGAGCGCCACGACTCGCCGCTGCGGGCACGCGAGCGCCAGGCCCAGCGCGATCGAACTCGTCAGGCCCATACTGCCCCAGGTGTAGAAGTTGAGCGGGCGGTCGCCGGCGGCGAATAACTCGTAGGCGGGGTGGCCGAGGCTCACGACGACCGGTTCGTCCGCCAGGGCACCACTGACCAGGGCAATCGCGTCGAAGCGGTTCATGCGCGGACTCCCTCGACTGGCACGGTGAGACGGCGGGGCAGGAGGCAGGCCACCGGCACGCGGGCGCTGAACGCCAGGTTCGCGAGCGCCAGGACGAGATCGCGCGACTCGTCCCCGCGTTCGATCGACAGGTGCTGCACGCCGAGAGCGTCGAGGACAGGAACGAGCGCCCGCCCCATCGGTACCTGCGCCCAGTTCCACTCGCCCGGGTCTCCCCGCATGCTGACGATCATCACGACTGGAATCTGGTAGGCGACCATGAGCGAACCCAGCGCGTTGAGCGCATTTCCGACGCCGCTCGATTGCATCAGCAGGGCAGGCTTCGCGCCGCCGAGGTAGAGGCCGGCGGCGATGCCAACCGCTTCCTCCTCACGTGTGGCGAGCGTGGCGCGGACCTCGGGATGGTCGCGGCCGAGGGCGGCCAGGATATGCGACAGTGGGTTGTCGGGGACGTAGACAACCTCACGGCACCCGCCGGCCCACAGACCGTCGGACACGCCGACCGCCCACCGGGGAAGGACGGGACCTGCTGACGAATCGGCGGCGGCTGTGCGTGTCTGCTCGACCATTGGACGTGGACCTTTCCGGGGCGGCGCCACAGGGTATCACGGTCGAGGGCGACAAGGGGGGCTTCTGGGATAGCATGTCCGCATGCGCTCACAACACACCCATTCGTCTGCCTGGTTGACAGTCGTTGCTGTCGTTCTTGCGCTGCTCGTCGTCGCGGCAGCGAGGGCGCCGGTCGCCGCGCCCGAGCCGCTGGACGTGGTCATTGCCGGTGGCCGAATCGTCGATGGCACGGGCGCCCCCTGGTTTGCCGGGGACGTGGGCATCCGCGGCGACCGTATCGTGGCGATGGGCGACCTGAAGGACACCGTCGCGAAGGCACGGATCGACGCTCGCGGGATGATCGTCGCGCCCGGATTCATCGACCTGCTCGGGCAATCCGAGTTCAACGTCCTCGTGGACAACCGGGCGGCGAGCAAGATCACCCAGGGCGTGACCACCGAGGTGACCGGGGAGGGGACGTCGATTGCGCCGATGAACGACCGGCTGTTCGCCGACCAGGCGGATGGCTACAAGCACTTCAACGTGGCGATGGACTGGCACACGCTCGGTGAGTATTTCAAGCGGCTCGAGGAACGGACGCACCCCGCGATCAACCTCGCGACCTTCGTCGGGGCCGGGGGGCTGCGCGCGTACGTCGTCGGAAAGGACAATCGGCCGGCGACGACTGCCGAGCTCGATCAGATGAAGAACCTCGTGGCCGCGGCGATGGAAGAGGGCGCCCTCGGTGTCAGCTCGTCGCTGCAGTACATGCCGGATCGGTTCGCCTCCACCGATGAACTCGTCGCGCTCGCGAGCGTGGCGGCGCGCTACGGCGGCGTCTACTTCACCCACCTGCGGTCCGAGAGCGCGCAGATCGTAGAGGCGCTGGACGAGACGTTTGCCATCGCCGAGCGCGCGAGGATCCCGGCGGAGATCTGGCACCTGAAGACCGCATACCAGTCGAACTGGGGGCGGATGCCCGAGGTGCTGTCGCGCATCGAGGCGGCCCGGACCCGTGGCCTCGACATCACCGCCAACCAGTATCCGTACACGCGCGCGTCGAACGGCCTCGACGCGTGCCTTCCGCTCTGGACCAGGGAGGGCGGGACCGAGCCGATGCTCGCCCGATTGCGGACGCCGGCCGACCGCGAGCGAATCAAGAAGGAGATGGCAGACCCCGCGTCGCCAGGGTGGGAGAACCAGTGGTTCGGCTCCGGCGGCGGTGACGGCGTGATGCTCTCATCGGTGCTCGACCCCAGTCTGCGCCGATACGAGGGGATGACTCTGACCGCGATCGGCCGGCAGATGGGCAAAGACCCGCGCGATGCGGTGATGGACCTCGTGATTGCCGACCGCGGCTACAGCTCGGTCGTCACCTCCATCATGCGGGAAGACGACGTGGTGGCCGCGCTGAGGCACCCGCTGGTCAGCATCGACACCGACTCGGGGGCGATGGCGGAGGACGGCCCGATGTCCGAGTCCAAGTCGCATCCGCGCGCATTCGGCACATTCGCGCGCATCCTCGGGAAGTACGTGCGCGATGAGAAGGTCCTTCGGCTCGAGGACGCGATTCGGAAGATGACCTCGCAGCCAGCGTCTCGCGTTCACCTGCAGGACCGCGGTATCCTCCGTCCCGGCATGGCTGCCGACATCACCGTCTTCGACCCGACGGCGATCCGCGATGTGTCGACGTTCGAAGACCCGATGCACTACTCGGTGGGCGTGCGCTACGTTCTGGTGAACGGCCGCCCGGTGGTGGCGGATGGGAGGATCACCAGCGAGCGGCCCGGCCGCGCGCTGAAAGGGCCGGGGCTGCGCAAGTAGTGCCTCCGGGGTCAGATCCCGACTCCGGTTGTTTTTTCAGGGTTTGAACCGGCGAATTATGCTAGCCTACCGGCCGGCGAAATCGACGAGTCATGTGGGTCGCTCAGGTAATTCGCCCCCCGCAGTGGAGGACGTGTAGCAATGTATCGATTTCTTGGCATCTGCCTGGTCGGCCTCGCGCTCGGTCTCGCGGGCGCTGGAATGGCGTCGGCCCAGGGATTTGGCGTCTTCGAACAAGGCGCCTGCATGATGGGACGCGGCGGCGCCGGTGTGGCCGACCCGTGCAAGGACGGCTCGGGGGTGTTCTTCAACCCGGCCGGGCTCTCGGTGGACGCGATCCAGGTGACGCTGGGCGGCGCGTTGATCGGCCCGACGGGCACGTTCAAGGACACGTCGGGCGGCGCGCTGAACGGGACCGTCAGCACGCTCAACAAGAAGTGGTACCCCGTGCCGAACATCTACATGTCGATGCCGTTCGCGAAGAAATACGCATTCGGGGTCGGCGTGTTCGCGCCGTACGGGCTGACGACCGACTGGCCCACCACGTCACAGGGCCGGTTCCTCGGCTACAAGAGCCTGGTGCAGGGCGTCTACATCCAGCCGACCTTCACGGCGAAGATCAACGAGAAGATGTCGGTTGGCGTCGGCGTTGACGTCACGTACGTGAATGTCGAGCTGAATCAGCGCGCGGACCTGTCCACCGTGCAGCTTGCGCCTGGCCTCACGTTCGCCGGGCTCGGCGTGAAGGCCGGGACCGACTTCGCCGACATCCAGGTGAAGGGGAACGCCTGGCACGCCGGGTACCATCTGGGCGCGCTGTTCAAGGTGAACGAGAGGTTCTCGGTCGGCGTGCGGTACCTCGGTGGCCAGAAGATCGACGTCACCAACGGGACGGTCACGGCGACGCAGATCCCCGCCGTCAAGGCGGACGGGTCCAAGTACGTGCTGCCGATCACGCTCGGCCCTACGCTCCCGGCGGGCACGCCGATGGACGCGCTCGTCGCGTCGCAGTTCGCCTCGGGCGGCAAGCTGAGCAGCCAGACGGCCACCACGACGATGCCGATGCCGGCGCAGGTCGTCATCGGTGCGGCCGTGCAGGCGACCCCGAAGGTGAAGCTGCTGCTCGACTACCAGTACACGAACTGGAAGTCGTTCGACGTGCTGCCCATCGATGGTCAGTACCTCAAGAGCACGGTGATCGAGAACTACGGCAACACGAGCGGCGTCCGATTCGGCGCCGAGTTCGCCCTCGGGGCGAAGAGCGTCGTGCGTGCCGGTATCGACCTTCACGGGGCGGCCGCGCCCGACGAGACGGTGACGCCGAACCTGCCCGAGGGGTCGCGGCGTGAGTTCTCGATCGGCTTCGGGTCGCAGCTCTCGAAGAGGGCGCGGTTCGACATCGGCTACCTGTATCTCAGTCAGCCCGAGCGCGCGGGCCGTACGGGTGCGATGCCGAACAATGGCGTCTTCGACTTCGGCGCGAACCTGTTTGGCGCCTCGTTGACGATTGGGTTCTAGAGACATCTGCCACAGCTCGTTGGCGTGACGGACGACGCCCGGGTCCTGGCAAGCCGGGGCCCCGCCTTCTCGTCTTTCCGGAGCCGACCATGGACAGTTCGTCCGCTCACCGATCCGTGCAGGCGGAGGGCCTGCCGAAACCTGTCGGGCCGTACTCGCCCGGCATGGTGTTCGACCGCCTGGTGTTCGTGTCCGGCCAGGGCGCGATCGATCCGGCCACCGGGCAGCTGGCCGGGCTGGACATCGAGTCGCAGACCGAGCAGGTGTTCCGCAACCTGAGCGCCATCCTGCGGGCGGCCGGCACGGACCTCTCGCACGTGCTCCGCTGCGGTGTGTTCCTGGTGGACATGCGCGAGTTTGCCGCCATGAATGCGGTCTACGCCCGCATCTTCGGCGACCATCGTCCGGCGCGCACAACCGTGGCCGTGTCGTCGTTGCCTCACGCGGGACTCCGCGTGGAGATCGACGCGGTGGCCTACCTTCCGGGCATGTGATCCCGAGGCCCGGGCGCAGGTCGGATACACTCTGATTGCGCCCTTGTGGCCGTTTTTGCGCTGACCGTCGCCGTGAGACGTGCCGCGCACCGGAGCGTCATGCAATACGTGAATCTGGGAAAGTCGGGACTCAAGGTGTCGAGGCTGTGTCTGGGCACGATGACGTACGGAACGCCCGCGTGGCGTCCGTGGGTGCTGGACGAGGCGGAGAGCCGACCGTTCATTCAGCGCGCGCTCGAGTTGGGCATCACCTTCTTCGACACGGCGGACATGTATTCGCTGGGCGTCAGCGAGGAGGTTGTCGGCCGTGCGCTGCGTGATTTCGCGAAGCGCGACCAGGTGGTGATCGCCACCAAGGCGTTCCACGCGATGGGATCCGGGCCCAACGACCAGGGCCTTTCGCGCAAGCACCTGCTCGATTCGATCGACGCCTCGCTTCGTCGTCTGGGCGTGGAGTACGTCGATCTCTATCAGATCCACCGGTGGGATCCGCACACGCCGATCGAAGAGACGCTGGAGGCGCTGCACGACATCGTGAAGGCGGGCAAGGCGCGCTATATCGGCGCCTCCAGCATGTACGCGTGGCAGTTCACGCGGGCGCTCTACCTGGCCGATCGGCACGGGTGGACGCGCTTCGTGTCCATGCAGAACCACTACAACCTGATCTACCGGGAAGAAGAACGCGAGATGCTGCCGCTCTGCCGTTTCGAGGGCATCGGCGTGATCCCCTGGAGCCCGCTCGCCCGCGGCTTCCTGGCCGGAAACCGGCGGCGTGAGGACTGGGGCGAGACGGCGCGCGCGAAGACTGACGATTACGGCCAGCAGCTCTATTACCGCGATGCCGACTTCGACGTCGCCGACCGTGTCGTTCAGGTTGCGAGCGCTCGCGGCGTGAAGCCCACGCAGGTCGCGCTCGCGTGGATGCTCGCGCAGCCGGCCGTCACGTCGCCGATCATCGGCGCGTCGCGGCTCGAGCATCTCGAGCAGGCGGTCGCGGCCTTGGAGATCTCGTTGTCGGAGGACGAACGCCTCTCGTTGGAAGAGCCGTACGTTCCGCACCGGGTGCTCGGGCACCACTGACGGCGCAGGCCGACACCCGGCTCGCGGCCCGCGACTTGCGGCGCCACTCACGAAGACCGATTCCCATGCCAGGCACCCGTGTCATCGGCCTCATTTCGGACACTCACGGGCTCGTGCGCCCGGACGTGTTCCTGGCCTTCGAAGGGGTCGACGCGATCTTCCATGCCGGCGATGTCGGCGGGGGGGAGGTGCTCGCGATCCTCGCGAAGATTGCCCCGGTGCAGGCGGTGTTCGGCAACACGGACATGCCCGACGATCCGGGGCTCTGCCGTCACTTCGCGGAAACCGTGAGCGGCCTCACCGTCCACGTCAGCCATGGCCATGAACTGGGAATTCCGACGCCCGCGAAGTTGCTCGAACGGTACGACGCGGACGTCATCGTGTACGGGCACACGCACCGGCCGCTGATCCTGGCGTCAGGTCGCCGGATCGTCGTGAACCCGGGGGCCGCCGGGCCGCGCCGCTTCGACCTGATGCCGAGCGTCGCCCGGCTGACGATCTGCGACGGCCGCGCAGAGGCCGAACTCATCGACCTGCCCTCCTGACGGCTCGTTGCGCTGTCCATGGAACCAGAGCGATTGACACAGCCGAGACATAAGTGCACGATAAGTGCATGGCCGTCAAGACGATTACCATCGACATCGAGGCCTATGACGCGCTCGCACGCCAGAAGAAGCCAGGTCAGTCGTTCTCGCAGGTGATCAAGGCGCACTTCGGTCCTCGCAAGACCGTCGCGGCGTTTCGCCGGACCCTCAGCAGCACAGTCGTCTCCGAGCACACACTGAAGGCGGTGGAGGGTGTGGTCCGATCCCGCAGAACGTCCGTAGCCCGGGTGCCGACGCTGTGATCCACCTCGACACGACCTTCCTGGTCGACCTGCTTCGCGAGCGGCGGCGCGACCGATTCGGGCCGGCCTCGACCTACCTTGACGGGTTGCCGGGCGACGACGTCCTGGGCGTGAGCGTTCACGTCGTCTGTGAGTTGATGGCGGGTGTGCAAGCCGCGGGCGCCGCAGCCGGCGAACTGGATCGCGTCACCCGCCTCTGCGAGGCGCTTGTTGTCCGCTACCCGGACGAGCGATTCGCTGCGGAGTATGGACGACTGCTCACCAGGACCCGGGCGTCCGGGACCGCGATCGACACCATGGACCTGCTCATCGCTACGGCAGCCGTTCTCGATGGGGTGCCACTGGTCACGCGCAACGCGCGCCACTTCTCAAAGGTGCCTGGCCTCGCGCTCGAAGAGTACTGACAGAGTGAGCGCGGCCGACCAGACTTCGAAGTCGCCGCGCCCAGTCTCCGTCTTCCGTCCTGCCTGGCTACCGCACGCCGACGGCGGCGCCATCCGCCGCACGCCGGTCCGATCCTCCCTGCAGTGTGCCGTCGCGCGGGTCGACGACGATGACTTCCGCGGCGCCCTGCGCGCCGCCCGGCCGCATCGTGTGCCCCATCCCCTCGAGGATCTTCACGGTGTCCGCTGACAGGCCGAACCGCTCGTAGTCCGTGCGGTCCGGCAGCCACTGGTGATGCAGCCGGGGCGCATCGACGGCTTCCTGGGCGTTCATGCCGTAGTCAATCACGTTGATCACCGTCTGGACCACGGTGTTGATGATCGTCCGGCCGCCGGGGCTGCCCGTGACCATGAACAGCTTGCCGTCCTTCGAGATGATGGCCGGCGTCATGCTGGACAACATGCGCTTGCCTGGCGCGGCCATGTTCGGCTCGGTGCCGATGAGGCCGTCGGCTGTCGTCAGCCCCGGGCCTGCGTTGAAGTCGCCCATCTCGTTGTTCAGGAGGAACCCGGCTCCCGCCACGACGATCTTGGAGCCGTATCCGGCTTCGAGCGTGTAGGTGAGCGACACCGCGTTGCGGTCCCGATCCACGACGGAGAGATGGGTCGTCTCGTCGCTCTCGGCGGGCCATTCAAAACTCGTCGGCGACGACTTCGAGGCGCGGGTCGCGGAGATGGTCCGCCGAAGCGAAGTCGCGTACTCCTTCGACGTCAGCTTTGCGATCGGCATCCCGGACACGAAGTCGGGGTCGCCGAGGTATCGGGCCCGATCGGCGAACGAGCGGCGCATGGCCTCAATCAGCGCGTGCGTGCCGGCCGCGGACCGGAATCCCAGGGCCTTCAGGTCGTTGCCTTCGAGGATGTTCAATTGCTCGATCAAGCCGACGCCACCAGAGCTGGGGGCCG
>DASVIS010000205.1:0-10002 GCA_036381995.1 Vicinamibacterales bacterium
ATCATCTGGGTCGCGCCCTTCCTGCGCTGAATCCACTTCCGGACAACCACTGAGGCCGCGGAAAGCACGGAGGGAAACGCCCGCGCACTCGGCGAAGGCGGCGTTCACGTGAGACAATGGGCATATGAGCGTTCCGTCGTCGCCGCCCCGTCGCGCCGTCATCATTGCGGTCGGCAGCGAGTTGCTCACGCCGTTCCGCACCGACACGAACTCCCTGTTCATCACGTCGGCGTTGAACGAACTGGGGATCGAAGTCGTGGCCAAGCTGGTCGTCGGGGATCGGCGGGAAGAACTGGCCGCGACGATTGGTGAGAGTCTGCGTCGTTCCGATCTCGTGGTGCTGACCGGTGGACTTGGACCCACCGATGACGACGTCACGCGCCTGGCGGTGTCGGACGCGCTCGACTTGCCGCTGGACGAAGACCCCGCAATTGTCGAGCGGATCCGCCAGCGCTTCGAGAGGCGGGGGCAGCAGATGCCTGCCGTCAACCGCGTGCAGGCGCAGGTGCTGAGCGGGGCGACGGTGTTGCCGAACCCGAACGGCACAGCACCAGGGCAATGGATCCAGCAGGGCGGACGGACCGTGGCGCTGCTGCCCGGTCCGCCGCGCGAGATGCGGCCGATGTTGGAAGCGGCCCTGGCCGAGCGCATCGAGACACTCGCACGGGGCGCTCGCCTCTATCGTCGAGTGCTCAAGATCGCGGGCCGGACCGAATCGGACGTGGAACAGGTCGCGCAACCGGTGTACTCGAGCTGGACCACGTGGCAGCCTCCGGTGTCCACGAGCATCCTTGCGGCACCCGGCCAGATCGAACTGCACTTCTCCACCCGAGCGGCCATCGAGGAGGAAGGGCGCGCAATCCTCGGCCGGGCGACAGAACAGATGCTCGCCGTCGTGGGAAGGGACGTCTACAGCACAGACGGGCGTTCGCTCGAGCGAGTGGTGGGCGACCTTCTCCGCGCTCGCTCGTGGCGAATCGCCACCGCGGAATCGTGCACCGGCGGTCTGGTCGCCTCACGACTCACTGACGTCGCCGGGAGTTCGGACTATTTCGAGCGGGGCGTAGTTGCCTACAGCAATCGCGCGAAGACCCAGTTGCTGGGCGTACCAGAGGAGTCGATTCGCGAGCACGGTGCCGTCAGTGAACCGGTTGGCGTGTCGATGGCGGCGGGGATGCGCGAGCGGGCGAGTGTCGACATCGCGGTCGGGATCACCGGGATCGCCGGCCCCGGCGGGGGGAACGACCAGAAGCCTGTCGGCACCGTGGTGGTCGCGGCCGTCTCGCCTGCGGGTACCGAGGTCCGTCGCTTCCTCTTCTTGGGTGGCCGCGAGCAGGTGAAGTTCCAGGCGTCGCAGGCGGCGCTCGACATGGTCAGGCGGATCCTTGAGGATGACGGGCTTCCACTGCTTGGGAGGTGAGAGCTCGTCCCATCGACGCTACCAGCTGTCGGCTGTCCGCCAATCAGAGGATCTGTATGCGCCTGTTCGTCGCGGTGGAGCTGGACGATGCCGTGAGGCGTGAGGCGGCCGGGGTGGCCGCGGCCCTGGCTGCGGTGCTCGAGCGGGGCGGCGGGCGGCCGATCGTCACCTGGGTCGCCCCGCAGAACCTGCATCTCACGCTGCAGTTCCTGGGCGAAGTCGACGCGCCGCTCGCGCGGATCGTGGTGGAGCGGCTGACGCCGCCGTTTGCCCTTCCCACATTCGACGTGGCTCTCGCCGGTCTCGGCGCGTTTCCGCCGTCGGGCCCGCCGCGCGTCATCTGGCTCGGCGTGACCAAAGGAGCCGATGCGCTGGCCGCGGTTTACCGCGAAGTCGACCACCGTCTCGAGGGACTCGGCTTTGCGCGCGATGACCGTCCCTTCCGCGCGCACCTGACCCTCGGACGCGTGAAGGCTCCTCTCAGTCCGCGTTTCAGGGATATCCTGGCCGGGGTGCGGACGACCAGCGGGACCCACTGCCGGGCCGATCACATCACACTCTTCGAGAGCCTCCTGTCGCGGAATGGCTCGACCTATTCGGTGATCATGACCTCTCGCCTCGGGTATCATCACACGTCATGAGAGACATCGCAGTCATCGGGGCAGGGAGTTGGGGCACGGCTCTTTCGGTGCACCTGGCGCGAGTCGGTCACGGCGTGCGGCTCTGGGCGCGCGAGCCCGACGTCGTCGCACAGATCCGGACCGAGCACATCAATGGTCTCTTCCTGCCCGGGATCGCGTTGCCGCCCGCCGTCGTCGCCTGCGACCGGCTCGAGGACGCCGTTGCCGGGGTCGACCTTGTCGTGGTGGTCACGCCGTCACACGGCACGCGCGGCGTACTCCGGCTCGCGGCGCCGTTCCTCCATCCGTCCGCCACCATCGTCAGCGCGACGAAGGGGCTCGAAGTGGACACGCTCCTGCGGGCCTCCGAGGTTATCGAACAGGAGGTCGGGCCAGGACGGCCGGTGGTCGTGCTGTCGGGACCGAGCTTCGCCCGGGAGGTCGCGCTCGAACTCCCCACCGCCGTGTGCGCGGCCTCGGCCGATCGGGTCGCGGCCGAGCTCGTGCAAACCGAGTTCCGCGGACGGTCCTTCCGCCTGTATACGACCGATGATATCGTCGGCGTGGAGATCGGCGGCGCGATGAAGAACGTGATCGCGATCGCCGCCGGAGTCGTTGAAGGCCTCGGACTCGGGCACAACGCGATGGCCAGCCTGATCACGCGCGGGCTTGCCGAGATCTCACGCCTCGCGCACGCACTCGGCGGCCGGCGGGAAACTCTGGCCGGGCTGTCTGGCCTTGGCGACCTGGTGCTCACGTGCACCGGTAGCCTCTCCCGCAACCGGCAGTTCGGGATCGATCTGGGCCGCGGGAGAAGCCCGCGTGAGATTCTCGGCGCGATGATGACGGTGGCGGAGGGCGTCAAGACGACAGGCGCCGCGCTGGCGCTCGGCGCGCGGCATGGGGTGGAACTGCCGATCGCGGCGCAGATGGCCGAAGTGCTTCACGACCGCAAGGACCCGCGCGTTGCGGCCGAGGTCCTGATGCTCCGGCCGCAGCGGGTTGAGGTCGATGGCCGATGATAGAATCAGGAAATGGGTCTCTTCGGCCGGATTCGTGACAGCCTCACTCGAACCAAACAACAATTCGTCGAACGCTTTGCGGACCTCGTTCAGCGGGCCGATACGCCCGAGCGTCGGACGCGCGCGGTCGATGTCGAAACGCTCGAGGCGCTCGAGGAGTTGCTGATCTCAGCCGACGTCGGACTGCCCGCCACAGAACGCATCGTGTCCGCCGTCAGGTCTTGCGCGAGGCGCGGCGAGAGCCTCCGCGACCTCGTGAAGCAGGAGATTCTTGCGGTGTTCGCGAGCGTGCAGGGTCCTCCCGCGGACCACGCGGTCTCGTCCGATCCGTCCGCGCCCCGCGTCGTCCTGGTCGTCGGCGTCAATGGCACGGGCAAGACGACAACGGTCGGAAAGCTGGCCAACCTGCTCAAGGCTTCAGGGGCGCAGCCTCTCATTTGCGCGGCTGACACATTTCGCGCGGCGGCCGTCGAGCAACTCGAGATTTGGGCCAGGCGGGCGGACGTGGACATTGTTCGCGCGCGGGATGGAGCCGACCCGGCGGCCGTGGTGTTCGACGCGATCTCGTCGGGCAAGGCCCGGGGACGGAGCCCTATCCTGATCGACACGGCGGGTCGCATCCATACCCGCGTCAACCTGATGAACGAACTGGACAAGATTCGCCGGGTCGCGGCGCGAGAGGTGCCTGGCGCTCCGCACGACGTGCTGCTGGTGCTCGACGCCACGGTGGGCCAGAACGGCCTGTCGCAGGCGCGGGAGTTCATGAACGTGGCCGGGGTGAACGGGATCGTCCTCGCCAAGCTCGACGGGACGGCGAAGGGGGGAGTGGCGATCGCGATTGCGCACGACCTGAAGCTCCCAATTCGCTACGTCGGAGTTGGCGAATCGATCGACGACCTCGTGCCGTTCTCGGCAGAGGAGTACGTGGACGCGCTGTTCGAGGAGAAGTGGTAGGCGGGCTTGCCACGCCGTAGCCCGAAGGGCGAAGGCGGGAAGGTGGATCCGCCCACTCAGACCGCGTCAGAGAACGGCAGCTTCACTTCCTGGCTGCGCTTCCGGGGCCCGCGGCGCTTCTGGCGCTCCGACAGTTCCTGGGCGACCGCTGAGGCGACAGCCGACGACAGTTCCCGAAGAACGGCGCCGACCACTCGGTCGCGTTTGAGAGTGACCGCGCGCTCGTCGGCGGGCGCTCCGAACAGTTCTCCCAAATCCACGCCAAGCGCGCCGGCGAGTTTTTCCAGCGTGTCGGTCGAGCAGTGTCCGCCGTGGACGACATGGCTGACCGTGTCGGGATGAAGACCGGCAAGGCGAGCCAGTTCGACCTGAGTGACGCCCTGTTCTTCGATCAGGGCCACGACCGCGTCGCTCCATCGCGCCATAAACCGAGTCGCTCCTCTCTGGTTCCGTCCCGCATCCTACGCATCAGTCCGTTGCCGAGCAAGAGGAATCCGCACCACGGGATGCCCGCGCCGGAAGGTGGCGACCGTGGTCGCGGGACGGGTGGCCCGACGACGGGTGGTCGGCGCAGCCGTTCGAATTGACAGCACCGATAGAGCCAGGCTACGATAAGGGTTTGCCCGACATGGGGTTAGGGCACGTGTGTCTCCGCGGTCGGCGTGATGTTCGATACCCTCAGTACTCGCCTGCAGGACGTGTTTCGGTCTCTCCGCGGAGAGACGCGTCTCACGGAAGCGACCATCGAGACGGCGCTCCGCGAAATCCGCATGGCGCTACTCGAGGCCGACGTCAACTTCAAGGTCGTCAAGGCGTTCGTGGATCGTGTCCGCGAGCGCGCCATGGGCCAGGACGTCCTGCGAAGCCTGACGCCGGCGCAGCAGGTTGTGCGGATAGTCCGCGACGAAATGGTCGCGCTGTTCGGCGACGCGGGCGGCGGCCTGCAGCCGACGTCGACATCACCCAGGGTCATCCTGCTGCTCGGCCTGCAGGGCTCGGGGAAGACGACGACCGCGGGCAAGCTGGGAACCTGGCTGGCGAAGCAGGGACGCCACCCGATGCTGGTGTCCACCGACGTGCGCCGCCCCGCGGCCATTCAGCAGTTGAACGTGCTTGGCCAGAAGGCGTCGCTTCGGGTGTATGACCCGCCCGGCCAGATGGATTCGGTGCGGCGAGCCGGCGACGCGCTGACCGAGGCGAAGAATCTCGGGTTCGATGTGGTCATCGTCGACACGGCAGGCCGCCTGCACATCGACGATGATCTGATGAACGAATTGCAGGCGATCAAAGCGGCCGTCTCGCCGTCCGATTTGATCTACGTCGCCGATGCGATGACCGGCCAGGACGCGATCAAGAGCGCGGGTGAGTTCAACCGCCGCGTGGGCGTCACCGGCGTGATGCTGAGCAAGCTCGATGGCGACGCGCGCGGCGGCGCGGCCCTGTCGGTCGTCGCGGTCGTCGGTGTGCCGATCGCGTTCGTGGGCAGCGGGGAGCGCCTCGAGGACATCGAGCCGTTCCACGCCGACCGCCTCGTATCCCGGCTGCTCGGGATGGGCGACGTGTTGTCGCTCATCGAGAAGGCCGAGCAGGCGATCGACCAGCAGGACGCGGCGCGCCTCGAGGAGAAGATCCGGCACGACGACTTCACGCTCGAGGATTTTCGCGACCAGCTCCGGACCATCAGGAAGATGGGGCCGCTCGAGAGCGTCATCGGGATGATCCCGGGGATGGCCAATCTCAAGCAGTTGGCCGAGAACAAGCCGGACGAGACGCAGTTGGTGCGGATCGAGGCGATCATCAACTCGATGACACCGGCCGAGCGCGACGATTATCGGCTGATCAATGGCAGCCGCCGCAAGCGGATCGCGAGGGGCAGCGGGACGTCGGTCGAGGAGATCAACCGCCTGCTGCGGCAGTTTCAACAGATGCGGAAGATGCTCAAGAGCCTCGGCGCCATGGCGGGCGGCGGGAAGGGCGCGTTGAAGCGGCTTCGGAGGATGGGGAAGTTCCACTGAGGCTTCGTTGTGACGGGCGAAAGCGAAAGGGAGTTCGATGCTGGCGATTCGTTTGAGCAGGATCGGTTCGAAGAAGCAGGCGCATTACCGGCTGGTGGTGTGCGAGTCGAAGCAGGCCACCGACGGCAGCTTCGTGGAAGTCGTGGGGCACTACAATCCACGCACGGTACCGGCGACGGTGACCGTGAACCACGAGCGGATCGCTCACTGGCTGAAGGCTGGCGCGCGGCCCTCGCAGACCGTTCGCACGCTGCTTGCGGGCCACGTGACCAACAAGCCCGAGGCTGCGGCCGCCGAGGCGCCGCAGGCGAACGCGCAGTGAGCCAGGCGCGCGACGTCATTGAGGTCATCGCACGTGCCCTCGTGGACGAACCCGAGGCCGTGAAGGTGACAGAGGCGGAGCACCGCGGCGTGGCGGTGATCGAGCTGTTCGTGGCGCCCGGCGACCTCGGGCGCGTGATCGGCCGCCAGGGCCGCACGGCGTCCGCGCTGCGGACGCTGGTGGAGGTCACAGCGGAGTATCACGACTTCGACGCGACGCTCGAGATCCGGGAGCCGGCATAGCTGGCGCTCTTGGCCAGATGGGTTCGTGATGACCGACGCCGAGTGGCATGAGTGCGCGATGGTGGGACGCGTGGCCCGCGCCCACGGCAACCGCGGCCAGGTGATCGTCAACCCGGAGACCGACTTCGTCGAACAGCGGTTCCAGGTGGGCGCCGAACTGCTGGCCAGGCGCGCCGATCGAATCGAGCGCGTCCGGGTCACCGCGATGCGGATGCATCTCGGGCGTCCGATAGTGGCGCTCGACGGCGTCCTGACGATGGATGACGCCGAGGCGATGGCCGGCGTTGAGCTGCGCGTGCCGGTCACCGAACTCGAGCCGCTTCCCGACGGGATGTTCTATCGCCACGACCTGGTCGGATGCCGGATCGAGACGACGAGCGGCGCGACGGTCGGGGACGTGACGGCCGTCGATGGTGAACTGGGCGCAAGCAGGTTGGTGGTGAAGGAGCCGGGCGGGGAAGTACTGATCCCGCTGGTCCAGGCCATCTGCGTGGTCATCGACATCGCGGCCCGACGGATTGTCATCGATCCCCCCGACGGGCTGCTCGAATTGAATCGCCGGACGTGAAGTTCGATATCATCACGATCTTTCCCCGGATGTTCGACGGCCCGACCCGCGAGGGGATCCTGGGCCGGGCGATCGGACGGGGGTTGGTGGACCTGAAGGTGTTCGACCTCCGGGATTTCACCGACGACCGGCACCGGACCGTGGACGACGTCCCCTACGGCGGCGGCCCCGGGATGGTGCTGAAGCCGGCGCCGCTGTTTCGCGCGATCGACCACGTGCGCGAGACGCGAGGAGAGCCGGCGGCCGTGATACTGACGTCGCCGCAGGGCCGGCCGCTCCGGCAGGCGGACGCGGTGCGACTGAGCCGAAGCGGCCATGTCGTGGTGTTGTGCGGGCGCTACGAGGGCGTGGACGAGCGGGTCCACGACCATGTGGCAACAGAGGAGATTTCGATCGGCGACTACGTGCTCACCGGCGGTGAGCTGCCGGCGATGGTCATGCTCGATGCCATCGTCAGGCTGCTCCCTGGCGCGGTGGGAGACGAGCAATCGGTCGAGTGGGATTCGTTCACGCGTGGGTTGCTGGATTACCCGCACTACACGCGGCCAGCCGATTTCCGAGGCTCCAAGGTGCCGGACGTCCTGCTCTCGGGGCACCACGAGCAGGTCAGACGCTGGAGGAAGCGGCAGGCTGTGGCACGGACGCTGGCGCGGCGGCCGGAATTGCTGGCCGCGGCGAAGCTGGATGACGAAGAGCGCGCCATCGTGCGCGAACTGATGCAGGCACGACAGGAGGAGATCGACGATGCGGGCGATTGAATCGATTGAGGGCGGACAGTTGAAGGAACGGCCCCAGATGAAGTCGGGCGACACGGTCCGCGTGCACGTGAAGGTCCGTGAAGGCGACAAGGAGCGGATCCAGGTGTTCGAGGGGATCTTGATCGCCATGCACCGGGGCGGTGCGCGCGCGACCTTCACGGTTCGCAAGGTTTCGTTCGGCCAGGGCGTGGAGCGCATCTTCCCGCTGCATTCGCCGATCATCGACCACGTGGACATCGTCCGGTCGGCCCGGGTGCGGCGCGCGAAGCTCTACTTCCTGCGCAACCTGAAGGGCAAGGCCGCCCGTATGAAGGAAACCAAGCGAACGGCGTAGCGGCCACGCTTCTGCCCATGCCTCGTCCTCGTGCGGCCCGCACGATTGAGAACAGCCTGCGCCGGTGGGGGTTTGTCCGGATTGCCGGCGTGGACGAGGTGGGGCGCGGCTGCCTGGCGGGCCCCGTCATGGCGGGCGCCGTCGTCCTGGACCCCGACTACCACATTTCGGGTCTCCGCGATTCCAAGTTGCTGTCCGCCCGCGAGCGGGAGCGGCAGTACGGGGAGATCACCAGGCACGCCCTGGGGTGGTCGGTTGCGGCTGTGGAACCGGAGGAGATCGACCGGATCAACATCCATCGGGCCTCGCTCCGGGCGATGCGGAAGGCCGTTCTCGCACTCATCCCCCTGCCAGACTTCGTCCTCGTCGATGCCTTCCGGATCCCAGATCTCCTGATGGCCCAGCGCGGCATCGTACACGGCGACGTTTGCTGCGCCGCCATCGCCGCCGCTTCCATCGTGGCCAAGGTGGTGCGGGACCGTCAGATGTGCCAGTTGCATGCTGCTGATCCCAGGTACGGGTTCGACCGCCACAAGGGGTATGCCACCCGGGAGCACGTGCTCGCCGTCTCGAAATTCGGGTATTCGGCGGTCCACCGCCGGTCGTTCCGCGCGCCGACTCTCTTTGATACGATCGAAAGTACGGTCGGATCTGGGGAAACTCCGGCATTCGACCGATAGTCCTGATAGAGTCTCTGTCTCTTTCATCCGCTTTCTTCATCCGTTGAGAGGCACGGTGGCCATCGATCGCAACGCCACGCTCCGGAAGGCCGAGAAACTCCTGCGCCAGGGTCGACTCGACCAGGCGATAGCCGAGTACGTGAAGGTCGTCCAGGAACACCCTGGGGACTGGAGCACCGTCAACGTGGTAGGGGATCTGCTCGTCCGCGCCGGGCAGTCTGAGAGCGGGATCGAGCATTTCACCCGTATTGCCGACCACTTCTTCGAGGAAGGGTTCCTTCCGCGCTCGGCCGCCGTCTACAAGAAGATCCTCAAGCTCAAGCCGGACGATGAGCACGCGGCCCTGCGTGGCGCCGAGATCTCCGAGCGCCAGGGGTTGCTCGCCGATGCCAAGGCCGCGCTTGCGCACGTGGCCGCACGCCGGTTGCGGCGCGGCGATCGGCGCGGTGCCGCAGAAATCCACCTGAGACTAGGGGCACTGGACCCTGGCGATCTCGCCTCCGGAGTGTCGGCAGCCAAGGCCGCCGCTGAACTGGGTGACGTCAGTGGAGCGGTTCAGCGCCTGCTGCAGCTCGCCGCCGAGTGCCAGCGCAAGGACAAGCCGGCGGACTCCCTTCTGGCACTCGACGAAGCCGTGAGCATCGACCCGGAGAACCGAGAGGTTCGGGCCGAGTTGGTCGCGTGGTTCATCGAGGCCGGTGACCTCGAGCGGGCCACGGGATACGCGTCGTCCTCCCGGGAATTCAAGGCCATCGCGTCCGAGTACTATGCGCGGGGCAAGGGCGACGAGGCGCTCCGGGTCCTCGAATGGGCCCTCGAGCAGGATCCCGAGGACTTCGAGACGCGTCGGCAGTTGGTGCGGAGCTACATCGGGCGAGAGGAGCTGGAGCGCGCTCGCACGTTGCTGTCCGTCGATCTCACGGATTCCGACCTGCTGCTGAGCCTGGCCGAGATCGAGTTGCGGACAGGTCACCACGAGGAAGGGCGGGAGACCGCCTCTCGCGCGGTCATCCAGGATCCCAGCCGGCGCGACGAGTTGATCCTTCTCGGGTGTCGCCTCTGCGAGG
>DASVIS010000206.1:0-18823 GCA_036381995.1 Vicinamibacterales bacterium
CTGCCCGACACGCAGGTGTTCGAGACCGTCGAGTTCAGCTTCGACACGCTGGCGCAGCGCCTGCGCGAACTGGCGTTCCTCAACCCCGGCCTGGCCATCACGCTGGACGACGAGCGCGGCGACGGCCGCAGCCACAAGTTCCAGTACGCGGGCGGAATCCGCGAGTTCGTGACGCACCTGAACCGCAACAAGACCGGCGTCACGGACAAGCCGATCTACATGCGCGGCGAGCGCGACGGCATCGAGGCCGAGATCGCGCTCCAGTGGAACGACGGGTACACCGAGACGCTGTACAGCTTCGCGAACAACATCAACACGCACGAAGGGGGCACGCATCTCTCCGGGTTCCGTGCCGCGCTGACCCGCACGGTCAATTCCTACGCGGCGAAGAACAACCTCACCAAGGATCTCAAGGAGAGCATCAGCGGCGACGACATCCGCGAAGGGCTCACGGCGGTCATCAGCGTCAAGATCCCGCATCCGCAGTTCGAGGGGCAAACCAAGACGAAGCTCGGCAACACCGAGGTGAAGGGGATTGTCGAAGCGATCGTCAACGACAAGCTGGGCGCCTATCTCGAGGAGAACCCGGCGGTCGCCAAGCGGCTCGTGATGAAGTCGGTCGACGCCGCCCGCGCCCGGGACGCGGCCCGCAAGGCCCGCGACCTGGTGCGGCGGAAGGGCGCGCTCGAGAACAGCAGCCTCCCGGGCAAGCTCTCGGACTGCCAGGAACGCGACCCCTCGAAGTGCGAGCTGTACCTCGTCGAAGGCGAGTCGGCCGGCGGCTCGGCCAAGCAGGGGCGCGACCGGAAGTTCCAGGCCATCCTGCCGCTCAGGGGGAAGATCCTCAATGTCGAGCGGGCGCGCTTCGACAGGATGCTGGGCAGCGAAGAGATCAGGATCATGATCGCGGCCCTCGGCTGCGGCGTCGGGCCCGAGGATTTCGACATCGACAAGCTGCGCTACCACCGCGTCATCATCATGACGGACGCGGACGTGGACGGATCGCACATCCGCACGCTGCTGCTCACGCTCTTCTACCGCCAACTCCCCGAGCTCATCGAGCGGGGCTACGTCTACATCGCGCAGCCGCCGCTGTTCCGCGCCAAGCGCGGCAAGGCCGAGCACTACATCAAGGACGAGCGCGAGCTGGAGAACTGGCTGATTCACCGCGCGGTGGAAAGCCGCGTCGTGCGGCAGCAGGACGGCACCGAGCTGTCCGGGCCCGTGCTCGAGAAGATCCTGCACCGGCTGATCGCCTTCAACAAGTACCGGCACGTGATCGAACGGCGTGGCTACCAGCGTGACGTGGTGAAGGCGCTGATGGACCGTGACGCGAAGGACAAGGTGTTTTTCGGCAACCCCGACGACCTGCGGCGGCTCGCCGACGAGCTCGGCTCGCCCACGCGCGCGGTGACGGTCGAGCCGGACGAGGAGCACAACATCTCGGCGCTCCGCGTCGAAGATCGCTCGAATGGCTACCCGCGGCACTACATGGTCGACATGGACTTCGTCTGCGGCGGCGAGTACCGGACGCTGCTTTCGAGCTATCGCGACATCAAGGGAATCCGGCTGCCGGTCGTGGTGACGCTCGGCGCGCCCGTGGCGCCCGACCCCGACGAGAAGGAACCGGCCGACGCGCACGAGACGCCGGGCGGCCGCGGGAAGGACGCCGACGTGACGCTCCAGACGCTCGACGACCTGGTGGAGTTCTTCATCACGGCCGGCAAACGCGGCGTGGCGATCAACCGCTACAAGGGCCTCGGGGAGATGAACCCCGAGCAGCTCTGGTCCACGACCATGAACCCCGAGGCGCGGACGCTGCTGCAGGTGAGGGCCGAAGACCACACCGAGGCCGACCTGATGTTCACCACGCTGATGGGCGACCAGGTCGAGCCCCGGCGCAAATTCATCGAGGACAACGCGCTGGACGTCAAGAACCTGGACATCTAGCTGCTTCCCATGACCATCGCCGCATCCAAGCTCCCCGTCAACATCGAAGACGAGATGAAGCGCTCGTACATGGATTACGCCATGAGCGTCATCATCGGCCGCGCGCTTCCCGACGTCCGCGACGGCCTCAAGCCGGCCCATCGCCGCGTGCTCTACGGCATGCGCACGATGGGGCTGGCGAGCAACCGGGCGTATCGCAAGTGCGCCAAGATCGTCGGCGAGGTGATGGGCAATTTCCATCCCCACGGCGACGCCGCGATCTACGACACGCTCGTCCGCCTCGCGCAGGATTTCAACATGCGGTCGCCCCTGGTGGATGGCCAGGGGAACTTCGGCTCGATGGACGGCGACCCGCCGGCGGCCATGCGCTACACCGAGGCCCGCCTGAAGGCTGCGGCCGAGGAGATGATGGCCGACCTCGACAAGGAGACGGTGGAATTCGTCCCCAACTACGACGAAACCACCGTGGAGCCTTCCGTCCTTCCGGCGCCCTTCCCGAACCTGCTCGTCAACGGGTCGGTCGGCATTGCCGTCGGCATGGCGACGAACATCCCGCCGCACAACCTGCGCGAGGTGGTGGACGGCGCCATCTGGCTGATCGAGCACTCGGCGGAAACCGCGGAGGCGAAGTTCAAGGGCCTCCTGAAACTGATTCCCGGCCCCGACTTCCCCACCGGCGCGCTCATCGTCGGCCGGATGGGGATCGTGCAGGCCTACAGGACCGGCCGCGGCGCGATCACGATTCGCGCGAAGACCGCGGTCGAAGAATCCGCGAGGGGCGACAAGAGCTCGATCATCGTCACGGAGGTCCCCTATCAGGTCAACAAGGCGAAGCTGATCGAGAAGATCGCCGAGCTCGTGCGCGACAAGACGCTCGAGGGGATTTCGGACCTGCGCGACGAATCGGACCGCGACGGGCTTCGCATCGTCATCGAACTGAAGCGCGGCGAGATGGCGGATGTCGTCCTCAACAATCTCTACAAACACACGCAGCTGCAGGTCAGCTTCGGCGTGATCATGCTCGCGATCGTCGGCGGGCGGCCGCGGTACCTGTCGCTGGCGGAGGCGCTGGAGAAGTTCGTCGAGTTCAGGCGCGAGGTGGTGCGGCGCCGGATCGAATTCGACCTGCGAAAGGCCGAGGCGCGCGCCCACATCCTGGAAGGCCTGAAGATCGCGCTCGACCAGATCGACGCGGTCATCGCGCTGATCCGGGCGTCGAAGTCGCCGGCGGAAGCACGCGACGGATTGATGACGCAGTTCGGCCTCAGCCAGGTCCAGGCGCAGGCGATCCTCGACATGCAGCTCCAGCGGCTCACCGGCCTGGAGCGGCAGAAGATCATCGACGAGTTGACCGAAGTGCTCGCGACGATCGAGCGGCTCCTGGCCATCCTGGGCAGCGAAGCGCTGCTGAGGCAGATAGTCGTGGATGAGCTGCGGGCCGTGCGCGACCGGTTCGGGGATGCGCGCCGGACCGAAATCGTGGAGGAAGAAGGGGAGTTCAGGATCGAGGACCTGATCGCCGACGAGGACATGGCGATCACCGTCAGCAACACCGGCTACATCAAGCGGACGGCCGTGTCGAACTACCGGACGCAGCGGCGCGGAGGCCAGGGGCGCAAGGGGATGAGCATGCGCGAGGAGGACTTCGTCTCGCACCTGTTCGTCGCCTCCACGCACGCCTACATCCTGATCTTCAGCGACCGGGGCCGCGTCTACTGGCTCAAGGTCTACGAAATTCCCGACGTCGGGCCGGACGGGAAGGGCAAGGCGATCGTCAACCTCGTGTCGATGCTGCCGGACGAGAAGATCGCGGCGCTGCTGGCGGTCAGGGAGTTCGAGGAAGGGAAGTTCGTCGTGATGGGCACCCGCCGGGGCGTGGTCAAGAAGACCGACCTCACGGCGTTCCGCAACCCGCGGGCAGCGGGGATCATCGCGATGGGCGTGGAAGACGGGGACGCGGTGATTGCCGTGCAACTGAGCGATGGCCACGGCGAGGTTTTGATCGGCACCAGGGACGGGATGGCGATTCGATTCCCCGAGGAGGACGTCCGGCCGACCGGGCGGGGCACGTTCGGGGTGCGGGGCATCGCCCTGCGGGACGGCGACACGGTCGTGGCCATGGAAGTCGTCACGCCCGGGGGGACCGTCCTGACGGTGTCCGAGAACGGCTACGGGAAACGGACCGACCTCGACGAATATCGCGTGCAGTCTAGGGGCGGTTTGGGTATCATCAACATCCACACGACCGACCGGAACGGGAAAGTTGTGGGCATTGCGTACGTCCGCGACGAGGATGAGTTGATGCTCATCACCCAGCAGGGCAAGATTTTGCGCATGGTGATGCGCGACGTTCGGACCATCGGCCGGGCCACCCAGGGAGTTCGACTCATCGGAGTGGAAGACGACGACCGGGTCGTGTCGATCGCTCGGCTTGCGGAACGCGACGAGGATCTCAACGAGTAAAGAAGGAGGCTGGTATGTATCGGCCGCGTTATTCTTGGTGTTTACTTCCCCTGCTGGTTGTTCTGGCCTTCTCCGTAGCCGGGTGCGGGGGGTCTGAACACGACCAGATGATCCGACGGTTCTTCCAGTCGTCGGCAAGCGGCGACAACATCACGCTGGGGATGATCGCCACCGTGTCGTTCGACCCGACCAGGGATGGGCGGGCGCAGAACGTGTCGTTCGTCAGTGAGACGCCCGAGCAGACGCGCGAGCTGAAGATCAGGGACCTCGACAAGGCGTTCAGGGAAGCCCAGGCCACCGAGGCCGTTTTCAGCAAGGGGATGAAGGAGTACCAGGACAAGAACACGGACGCGATCAACCGCGTGCTGAAGATCGAACAGTCCGGCGAGGGCAAGATTGGCAAGGATGCCGCGGTGCAGACGGCCTGGAGGAAGTGGCGCGACGACTCGTCGGTTGCCCAGAAGAAGGTCTCCGAGGCGCGCGTGGCGCTGCAGGCGGAACGCAGGGTGGCCGACCTGAGCCTGCCGGACAAGGACGTGACGGCGTTCGACGCGACGGAAGCGACGAAGGAAGTCACGGTCACGGCGGACGTGAAGACGCCGGATAATCAGTCGGTGAAGAAGACGCTGGTGCTCACGCTGCAGCGCGTGGTCCTGAAGGACACGGCCGGCAAGCGCATCGAGGGCAAGTGGATGATCACCGGCCTGAAGGAAGCGGGCGGCGGCAAGTAGGGAGTGCCCGGGCGCCGCGCTACAGGACCTGGAGCTTGGCGTACTTGGCGAGCAGGCGTTTGGCGCCAACGTCGGCGAAGCGGACGACGAGCTTCAGATCGTCGTCCAGCTGTTCGACGCTCAACACGGTGCCAACGCCGAACTGCGCGTGCCGGACGCGCATGCCCGCTTCGATGCGGCCCGAGCGCGACTGGTCTTCGTCCTCGTATGCGTAGGTGGGCGACGCCTCGCGCACTCGCGACGGCCCGCGCCGGACCGGGGACGCCGCGCGCGTCTCGTCGCCGGTGTGCCCACCGCCGAACCGGCGACCCGACCAGAGGGCGGGCTGGTACACGGCGGACCCGGCCGGCTCGACGCGCTCCAGCAACTCTTCGGGCACTTCTTCGATGAATCGCGACGGGCTCGACGGCCGATATTCCCCGTACCAGCGGCGCCGATTCGCGCTCCCGAGATACAGCTTCCGCCGCGCGCGCGTCATCCCGACGTAGCACAGCCGTCGTTCCTCCTCGAGTTCGGCCTGGTCCTCGCTCGATCTCGAATGCGGGAACAACCCCTCTTCGAGGCCCGCAATGAAGACGACCGGGAACTCGAGGCCCTTGGCGCTGTGCAGCGTCATCATCATCACGCGGGCGTCCGCCGCGCCTTCGGCCTCGTCCGCGTCCGACAGCAGCGACAGCCTGTCCACGAATCCGCCGAGCGAAGCGCCCGGCTCGCGCATCTCGTATTCCTTCGCGGCGGATACGAGTTCCGCGAGGTTCTCGATCCGGCTCTGCGCGTCCTCGGTGCGGTCCTCGCGCAGGGTCGACAGGTACCCGGTCTTGTCGAGCACCTTGCCGATGGCGATCGACACGGGCTCCTGCCGCGCCACGTCGACGAGGCCGGCCATGAGGTCGTGGAACACCCGCAGCGACGTGGCGGCGCGGCCCGTGAACGCGCCGCGGTCCAGGCCGCCGACGAGCCGCGACCACAACGAGTGCGGCGACAGGCCCTGCCCGGCCGACAACCCGAGGCCGGCCGGCGCCGCGTCGAGCGCATCCATCACCCCCTTGCCAATCCCCCGTGCCGGCACGTTGATCACCCGCCGCAGGCTGACGTCATCGTCGGGGTTGATCAGCAGCTTGAGGTAGGCGAGCGTGTCCTTGATCTCCTTGCGCTCGTAGAACCGGACGTTCCCGACGATTCGGTAGGCGATGGCCTCGCGGCGCAGGGCATCCTCAATCACCCGCGACTGGGCGTTGGTCCGATACAGGATGGCCATCGGGGTGTCGCCGGGCGTGCGAACGGCCGACCGCGCGATCCTCGCGATCGTATCCGCCTCCTCGAGCTCGTCATTCGCCTGATAGTAGCGGACCTTGTCGCCGCCCTTGGTGTCGGTCCAGAGGCGCTTCTCCTTGCGGTCGCGGTTCTGGCGGATGACCGCCGATGCCGCGTCGAGAACAACCTGCGTGGACCGGTAGTTGCGCTCGAGGAGCACCACCCGCGCATCGGGGTAGTCCGCCTCGAAATCCATGATGTTGCGCAGGTCTGCGCCGCGCCACTTGTAGATCGACTGGTCGGGATCGCCCACCACGCAAATGTTGCGGTGCGCCTCCGCCAGGCGGCGCATCAGCAGGTACTGGGGCCGATTGGTATCCTGGTACTCGTCCACGAGCAGGAACCGGAACCGGCTGGCGTACCGCGCGCGGAGGTCCGCCTTGTCGAACAGATCGACCGTCTTCAGCAGCAGGTCGTCGAAGTCGAGCGCGTTGCTGTCGGCGAGCGTCCGCTGGTATTGCTCGAAGATCCTGCCAAGCTGCGCATCGCGCGGATTGTAGCCGCCCGCAAACGCCTCCGGGCCCTGCATCAGGTTCTTCGCGTGGCTGATGCGGCCCAGCGCGGCCTTCGGCTGGAGCAGGCTGTCGTCGATGCCCAGATCCCGCATCACCTGCTTCATCGCCGACAACTGGTCGGAGGAATCGTAGATGACGAAGTCGCGGGACAACCCGATGGCGGGCGCCTCGCGGCGAAGGAGCCGCGCGCACATCGCGTGGAACGTCGAGACCCACGCGCCCGTCGCCGCGTCGCCGAGCAGCGTGGTCACGCGCTGCTGCATCTCCTCGGCGGCCTTGTTGGTGAAGGTGACGGCCACGACTTCGCGAGCGTCGGCGTGTCCCGCCCCGATCAGGTACGCGATCCGGTAGGCGATGACGCGGGTCTTGCCGGAGCCCGCTCCGGCGAGAATCAGAAGGGGCCCATCCACCTGCAGCACGGCCTCGCGCTGCTCGGGGTTCAGCTCGTCGAGAAAGTCCATCCGCTATTCTACCGTGACGCTCTTCGCCAGGTTGCGCGGCTGATCGACGTCGCAGCCCCGGCGGACCGCGATGTGGTACGCCAGCAACTGAAGCGGCAGGACCATGACGGCCGGCGACAGGCGCGACCGGGTCTCCGGGAGGCCGATGATGGAATCGTGCTCGGTGTCGAGCAGGCTCTCGACCAGCTCGTCGCGACCCGTGGTCAGCGCGATGACCGAGCCGCCGCGCGCCTTGACCTCCTGGATGTTGCTCAGCATCTTCTCGAACACGTGATCGCGCGGCGCGATCGCGACGACGGGCATCTGCTCGTCGATGAGCGCGATCGGTCCGTGCTTCATCTCGCCGGCGGGGTAGCCCTCGGCGTGGATGTACGAGATCTCCTTCAGCTTGAGCGCGCCCTCGAGCGCGATCGGATAGTTGATGCCGCGGCCGAGGAAGAGGAAGTCCCGCCTGTTGTAGAAGCGCCGCGCGATCTCGTCCACCAGCGCCGACACGCGCAGCGTCTGCTCGATCAGCGTGGGCAGTTGCAGGAGGCCGTCAATCTCGTCGCGCGCCTGGTCGGGCGTCAGCGCGCCGCGCACCTGCGCCAGGTGCAGCGCCAGCAGGTGCAGCGCCGCGAGCTGCGACGTGAAGGCCTTCGTCGACGCGACGCCAATCTCCGGCCCCGCGTGCGTGTAGACCGTCCCCTCGCTCTCGCGCGTGGCCATGCTGCCGACGACATTGCAGATCGCGATGCTGCGCGCGCCCTTGCTCTTCGCCTCGCGGAGCGCCGCCAGCGTGTCGGCCGTCTCGCCCGACTGCGTGATGATGACGGCGAGCGTCTTTCGGCCGACGATCGGGGCGCGATAGCGGAACTCCGACCCGTAGTCGACTTCCACCGGCAGGTGCGCGAGGGCCTCGATCAGGTACTTGCCGATCAATCCCGCGTGCCACGACGTGCCGCACGCGATGATCGTCACGGTCTCGATCTGCGCGAGGTCCGCCTCCGACAGGGTCATCTCCTCGAGAAACACGCGGCCGGTGTCGAGCGAGACGCGGCCGAGCACCGTGTCGCGCACCGCCTGCGGCTGCTCGAAGATCTCCTTCAGCATGAAGTGCTTGAACCCGGCCTTCTCGGCCTGGATCGGGTCCCAGAGCACACGCTGCGTGCGGCGATCGAGCTTCGTTCCCGCGAAGTTCGTGAACGCGACGCCGTCCTTCGTCAACACCGCCATCTCCTCGTCCGCCAGGAAGACGACGTCGCGGGTATGGGCCAGGATGGCGGGGATGTCGGACGCCACGAAGAACTCGCCGTCGCCGATGCCGACGACGAGCGGCGGGCCATTGCGGACGGCGACGATCTTCTGCGGCTCGTCGGAGGAGAGCAGCACGAGCGCGAACATCCCGCGCATCCGCGCGAGCGCCCGGCGTGTCGCGCCCTCGAGGCCGCCGCCGCTGGCGCCCGCGGCCTTCATCTCCTGCTCGACGAGGTGCGCCACGATTTCGGTATCGGTCTCGGTGACGAACTTGTGGCCCAGGCCCTGCAGCTCGCGCTTCAGCTCGAGGTAGTTCTCGATGATGCCGTTGTGCACGACGACGATGCGTCCCGTGCAGTCGCGGTGGGGGTGGGCATTCTCCTCGGTGGGGCGGCCGTGCGTGGCCCAGCGCGTATGGCCGACGCCGAACTCGCCGTCGATCGGATCCGCGCGGATGACCTCCTCCAGGCGCGACAGCTTCCCGGCGCTGCGCCGCAGGTGGATCGTGCCCTGCCGCACGACGGCAATGCCGGCCGAATCGTAGCCGCGGTACTCGAGCCGGCGCAGGCCCTCGATGAGGACCGGGACAACCGGTTTGGGTCCGATGTAGCCGATGATGCCGCACATACGCGCCTTTCAAAGGAATCGAGGGTCGGGAGCCGGAATCGAGGGCCGGGTCACCCGGAGCTTCTACGTGCTTTGTCGGCTTCTTGCTGAATTTTCTTCAACGCCGCCCAGCCCTCCTTGTTCTCCTGTCTGCCACGCGCGATGCCCAGCGCGCCAGCGGGCACGTCCTTCGTGATCGACGAACCCGCCGCCACGTAGGCCCCGCGGCCGATCGTCACCGGTGCAATCAACTGCGTGTCGCTGCCGATGAACACCCCGTCCTCGATCACCGTCCGGTTCTTGTTGACCCCGTCGTAATTGCACGTAATCGTGCCCGCGCCGATGTTCACCTTCTCTCCGATGGTCGCGTCGCCCAGATAGGCAAGGTGGCTGGCCTTCGACCCCGGGCCGAGCCGCGTCTTCTTCAGCTCCACGAAGTTCCCGACGCGCGCGCCCGCGCAGACTTCCGAGTCGGGGCGGATGTGTGCGAACGGTCCGACGCTCGCTCTTTCTGCAAGACGCGCGCCCACGACCAGGCAGTGATCGAGCACCGTCACATCGTCCGCCAACCGGGAATCGACGATTCGGACGCCGCTGTGGATGGCGGCGCGCGCGCCGATGGTCGTCCGGCCCACGAGCGACACCCCGGGGCGAATCACGCTGTCCGGACCCACCGTGACCCCCGCGTCAATGTAGGTGGTGGCGGGATCTTCGAGCGTCACCCCCGACGCCATCAACGTCTCGCGCCGCGTCCGCCAGACACGTTCGCTCATCGCCGCCAGTTCCGCCCGGGTGTTGATCCCGAGAATTTCCTCGGGATGATCGACGGCCAGCGCCGCCACCTTCCGCCCCGCGCGACGGTAGATGGCGATCAGGTCCGGAAGGTAGAACTCCCGCTGCGCGTTGTTCGTGGCAACCTGGCCGAGCGCCGGGAACAGCCCCTCCAGGTCGAACGCGTAGATTCCCGAGTTGATTTCGCGAATCTCCCGCTGGGCCGGCGAGGCATCCCGGTGCTCCACGATGCCGACGACCTGGTCGCCGGCGCGGACGATACGCCCGTAGCCGACCGGGTTGTCCACCACCGCGGTCAGCACCGTGACGGCCGCGCCCGTCTCTTCGTGCCGCGCCAGCAGCGCCCGCACGGTCTCGACCGAGAGCAGCGGAACGTCGCCCGACAGCAGTACGAGGATTCCCCGCTCGCCCGCAAGCACGGGCTCTGCCTGCCTGACAGCGTGAGCGGTTCCCAGTTGCGGTTCCTGCAGCACGAAGCGGAGGTCTTCGTGATGGCCGAGAGCCGATCGCAGCTGATCGGCCTCATACCCGACGACGACCGTCCGCGTCGCGGCGCCAATGGCGGCGGCGGTCGCGAGAACGTATTCGATCATCGGGGCGCCGGCCACGTGGTGCAGCACTTTCGGCCGGGCAGACTTCATGCGGGTGCCCTTGCCGGCGGCAAGGATCAGGACGTGGAACGTAGACATGCGCTCATTGACCCACAGTTTGCGAGGAGGTCGGGATCCGCCGTCAGCGCCGCCTGGCCGCCGGGCGGCGGCGGGGGGGCGGCGCCGCGAGCAGCGCCGCAAACCCCGCGTTCTGGCGCAGGGGTTCGAGATCGACATCCTGGTTCGAAAGGAACCTGTTCTCGGGGTTCAGTTCGATGGCGTTTCGCAGGTGCGCCAGCGCCCGTTCCACGTCGCCGGTCGACGCGTACACCACGCCTAGCATGTACTGAACATGGTCGTTCCCGGAGTCCTCGGTCTCGAGCTTGCGGAGCAGGGTCAGACCTTCGTCGAACGCGCCGCGATTGATCGCCACGGTGGCGGCGTTCTTCCGTTCCTCGAACGATCGCGGCTTCGGGTCGCGCCTGCCGGCCTGCCGCTCGCAGATGCTCAGGTAGACCCTGGCGCGCTCCTGCATCTCCTTTTCGTCGGGGAACTTGTTGACGATCGACGCCAGCAGTTCGGCCGCACGACCGAAATGCCGCTGCTGGAGTGCCTGGAATCCTCGTTCGAAGGCATTCACGGCGAGATCGTGTGAGGTGGGTCCGGCCGCTACCGGATTCTCGGGAGGCTTCGTCCGGGATCGACCAGCCGGGCCCTCCACTCGTGCGCGAGCACGGCTCGACTTTGCGAGCCGGGCGGCTGCCTTTGGCGCAGGATGCCGGGCGACAGGCTTGCGAGCCGGTCGGGCTGGCGCTCTCCGGGATCGGGCGGCGGTCTTCGATGGCGTTGGCGCCCTGGCGACCTTGGCCCGTTTCGGCCGAGCGTCGGTCGTCACTTTCTTCGTCGCGTGGCGGGGAGGCTGACTGCGGCGCTGCTTGGGCATAAGCTGATCCACAGGAGGGCGGCGCGCTATTAACGACTAGGAGTTGGCGGCGCTAAATTAGCAAATGGCTCGGTTGAGGTCAAGCCGACATTGCATGACTTGGTGCGGCCAGTCGTATTTTTCGGTTATTCAACAGAAGACTTCGCCTTCTCGATCGCCCCGTAGAGATCGCGAGAGGTCATTCCATAGCGCTCCGCGAGCTTGCTGACCGCACCCCGTCGCGACAACCCGCCAGTTTCTATCATTTGACAGAAAACATTCAGGAGTTGTTCAGGTGGCGGAAGAGGCTCGGCCGTTGCGGGAACCTCGGGGGCTCCGCCAAGTACGACGGTAAACTCTCCCCTTGGTATCGATAACTGGGTGAGGACGACGGACACGGGACCACGGATGAGTTCCTCGTGCACTTTCGTCAACTCGCGCGCGACAGCAATAGGGCGGTCACCCAAAACCCTAAGGATTGCTTCGAGCGTTTCACGAACCCGGTGCGGGGCCTCGAAGAAGACCTGGGTTTCGCGGCGAGCACTCAGGTCGGACAGCCAGCGATCTCTGGCCAGCGCACGTGGCGGCGGGAAGCCGACAAACGAGAACGCGCTGGTGGACAGTCCCGAGAGGACCAGGGCGGTCAGCACGGAGCTGGCGCCGGGAATCGCTTCCACGCGGACACCCGCCTCGATTGCGGACCTGGTCAACCGATAGCCCGGGTCGGAGATGCCGGGTGTTCCGGCGTCGGACACCAGGGCAACACTCTCGCCAGCCGACAGCCGCGCGAGCAGCCGCGGCGTTTTCTCGCGCTCCACCTGTTCGTAGAAGCTCGTCGTGGGTGTGTGGATGTCGTAGTGGGACAGGAGTTTTGCCGTGCGCCGCGTGTCTTCGGCCGCGATGAGCGACACCTCGCGCAACACGCGAAGCGCCCGGAGCGTGATGTCTTCCAGGTTGCCGATGGGCGTCGCGACGAGGAAGAGTGTGGAAGCCCCCATGACAAGTCCGGAATAGTGACCTCGGCCGTTCTGATATTGTACCATTGGAAAAGGGGTAGTCTGCCGGGGCGAGGCCGGACGAAGTTGTCGGGTCGCACGGCAGGAGGCTGGGGCGGCGTATTCGAGGCGCGAGCGTGTATTCATCCGAACCGTTACATCACTTCGTCGACGATTACCTGCGGTACCTCTACGAGATCCAGCCAACCGGCGCGGCCCTCGACGGCGTGCACACCCTCGACGACCTGCTCGAGGACATGAGCCGAAGCGCGATCGAGTCGCAGGCCCGGGCCCTGTCCGGGTTCGCCAGGCGGCTCGATGAGATTCGGCCCGACGGTCTCACCGACGTTGAGCGGATCGAGCATCCGGTCATCGCCGCGAACATCCGCGCCCGGATCTTCGAGATTGAGGAGGTTCGGGCCTGGGAGCGGAACCCGCAGTACTACGCCGACATCCTGGCCACCAGCCTTGCGACGCAGGTCATCTTCCCCTACGCGCCCGAGGACGAGCGGGCGCGCCGGGTGCTGTCCAAGCTGCGCCAGGCCCCGAGGCTGATACAGGCCGCGCGCGACAACATCAAGGACCCGCCGGGTATCTACGCCAAGGTGGGGATGGAAACGCTGCGCGGCGTGCTGAAGTTCATCGAGCGCGACCTGCCGCGTGCGCTGTCTGGCGTGGACGATCTGCACCTGCTCGGCGACCTGGCCGATGCCTCGGTGGAAGCCGCCGATGCCCTCAAGGGCTACATCGGCTACCTGGAAGCGGAGCTGGCGCCGCGTGCGCGCGCCTCGTTCCGGCTTGGCCGCGAGAAGTTCGAGAAGAAACTGAAGCTCGAGGAAGGCCTGTCGTTAGGGGTCGACAAGCTGCTGGCGATTGCCAGCCGCGAGTTGCGGGCGACGCAGGAAGAATTCCGCCGCGCCGCCTCGCGGCTGAACGGTAGCGGCGACCCGGTCGAGTCGTGGCGCAGGGCCAAGGACGACCATCCCGAGCCGGGACGTCTTGTCCAGACCGCGCAGGACCAGATCGCAAAGCTCATGACCTTCATCGAGCGTCACGACCTGGTGACGATTCCGCCGGGCGAGCCGCTCGTCGTGGCTCAGACGCCCGACTTCTATCGCTGGACCTTTGCCAGCTTGTGGACGCCCGGCCCGTTCGAAACGAAGCCGACGCGCTCCTACTATTACGTCACCGACGCCGACCCGTCGTGGCCGATCGAGCGGCAGACCGAGCATCTCCGCGATTTCGCCTCGGCCCCGCTCTGGTCGATCTCGATGCACGAGGCCTATCCGGGCCACTTCGTCCACGCGCTGCACCTGCGCCAGGTCGAATCGAAGCTCCGGAAGTCGCTCCTCTTCTCGCCGGCGTCGGCCGTCGAGGGCTGGGCTCATTATTGCGAGCAGATGATGATCGAGGCGGGGTTCGAGAAGGGCAACCCCAAGGTCCGCCTGGGCCAGCTCGCCGAAGCCCTCATCCGCCTGGCGCGATTCATCGTCGGCATCCGTCTCCACGCCGAGGACATGTCGGTGGAGGCCGGGATGCGCTTCTTCCGCGACGAGGCGTTCATGGAGGAGACCGGCGCGAGGCGCGAGGCGGAGCGCGGCACGTTCGACCCGACGTATCTGGTCTACACCGCGGGCAAGCTGATGTTGCTCAAGCTGCGCGCGGACTGCAAGGCGCAGCAGGGGAGCAAGTTCTCGCTGCGCGCGTTTCACGACGCGTATCTCGACAACGGCACGCTCCCGATCTGGGCGCAGCGCAAGCTGATGCTGCCGGGCGATCTGGGGGATGTGCTCGAGTAGAATTGAGAATTGAGAAGTTGGATGCCTCTTTACGAATATCAGTGTGAGAATTGCGGCCTGAAGTTCGAGGTGATTCAGAAGTTCTCGGATCCGACGGTAGGCACGTGCCGGGCGTGCGGCGGGAAGGTGCAGAGGCTGCTGTCGGCGCCGGCGATTCAGTTCAAGGGGACGGGCTGGTACATTACCGACTACGCGCGGAAGGGAATGACCCCGCCGGATTCGGACAAGCCGTCGTCGAGCACGGGCAGCAGCGAGACATCGGACAAGCCGGCCGCGAGCGCCGAGACGAAGAGCCCGGGCAGCACGCCCTCGACGTCGGGCGGGACATCGTCCGAGTCGACCACGGGCGCCGACAAGCAGTAGGACCGACGATCGCAGAATCGCACGATCGCTAGATTCCCACGCTCTCCCGCAGGTACTGTCTGAAGGGCTCGGCCAGGTCCGGCCGTCGCAGCGCGAAGTAGACCACCGCCTTCAGGAATCCCAGCTTGTTGCCCGTGTCGTGGCGGACGCCGTTCACCTCGCAGGCGTAGATCGGCCGATCCTTCAGGAGGCGGCGGAGGCCGTTGGTCAACTGGATCTCGCCCGTGCGATCGGCCTGTGTCGCCTTGAGCGCGGGGAAGATGTCGGGTGTGAGGATGTAGCGGCCGATGATCGCGAGGTTGGAGGGTGCGTCCTCTCGCATCGGCTTCTCCACGAGGTCCTTGACCCGGTAGACGCCATTTCCCATCGACTCGGCAACCTCGACGATCCCGTACGACGACACCTGTTCCTCCGGGACGCGTTCCACGGCGAGCACCGGGCACTGCACGCGCTCGAAGACATCCACCAACTGGCGCAGCGCCGGCGGGTCGGCATCGATGACATCGTCGCCGAGGATGACGGCGAACGGTTCCTGGCCCACCAGTTCGCGCGTCACCAGCACCGCGTGTCCGAGGCCGAGCGGCTCGCCCTGGCGCACGTATGCGAAGTTGATCAGGTTCGAGACCTTGCGGATCTCGGCGAGCAGTTCGGTCTTCCCGCGCGCCTCGAGGAACGTCTCGAGTTCGACCGACACGTCGAAGTGGTCCTCGATCGCGTTCTTGCCGCGGCCGGTGACGAGGATGATGTTGTCCACGCCCGACGCCACCGCCTCCTCGACGCCATACTGGATGATGGGCTTGTCCACCAGCACCAGCATCTCCTTCGGCTGGGCTTTGGTGGCGGGAAGGAACCGGGTGCCGAGGCCGGCAGCCGGGAAGACGGCTTTGCGGACGCTGTTCACGAGCATGTCTCCTCCGGAGACATCCTATCCGAGGACCGCGCCACGGCGAAAGGCATAGCCCGAAATCGTCCGAATCGCGTAGGATCGCAGGTGCCATGATCGATCCAGTCCTTGTCCGCGATCACGCGGATCTCGTGCGGGCCGGCCTTCGGAACCGCGGCATCAACCCCGACGCCGACCTCGAGGCGCTGGCGATGTTCGACTCGCGTCGCCGTGCCGTCATCGTCGAGGTCGAGGGACTGAAGCGGCAGCAGAACAAGTCGGGCGAAGAGGTGGCGCGCGCCAGGAAGGAAGGGCGCGACCCGAGCGCGGTGTTCGCGGAGAACCGCGAACGCGGGCAGCAGATCAAGCAACTCGAATCCGACCTCGACGCGTTCGAGCAGCAGCGCCGCGCGCTCCTGCTGACGATTCCCAACCTGCCGGCCGCGCACGTGCCGATCGGCGCGTGCGCGGCGGACAACAGGGAAGTCCGGCGCGTCGGCGAGCCGCGCCGATTCGACTTCGAGCCGCAGGCGCACTGGGATCTGGGGCCCGCGCTCGGCATCATCGACTTCGAGCGCGCGGCGAAGATTTCCGGCGCGCGGTTCGCCTTCCTGATGGGGGATGGCGCCAGGCTGTCGCGCGCGCTCATCAACTTCATGGTCTCGCTGCACACGAGCGAGCATGGGTATACCGAAGTCGAGCCGCCGTTGCTCGTCAACGCCGAGACGCTGACGGGCACCGGGAATCTTCCGAAGTTCGAGGCGGATCTGTTCAAGATCGCGGGCGACTGGGATCTGTATCTCGTGCCGACCGCCGAAGTCCCGCTGACGAACCTCTATCGCAACGAGATTCTCGACGGCCGCCAGCTGCCGCTGAAATACTGCGCCTATACGCCGTGCTTCCGCAGCGAAGCCGGCTCGTACGGCGCGGATGTCCGCGGCCTCATCCGGCAGCACCAGTTCGACAAGGTGGAGTTGGTGAAATTCGCGCATCCCGATCGGTCCTACGAGGAGCTCGAGGGCCTGACTCGCGACGCGGAGCAGGTGCTGATCCGCCTCGGCCTGCCGTATCGGACGGTGATGCTCTGCACCGGCGACATGGGCTTCGCGTCGGCGACGACCTACGACATCGAGGTCTGGCTTCCGAGCCAGGAGACCTACCGCGAGATCTCGTCGTGCAGCAACACCGAGGCGTTCCAGGCGCGCCGCGCGAACATCAAGTTCCGCCCGGACGGGAAGGGCAAGGCGGAGTTCGTGCACACACTGAACGGCTCTGGCCTCGCCGTCGGCCGCACGCTGATTGCGGTCATCGAGAACTACCAGCAGAAGGACGGCTCGATCGAGATCCCCGAAGCGCTGAGGCCGTGGATGGGAGGGCAGAAAGTCATCCATAGTCGGAACTGACGATGAGGGGTCGGAACTGACGCATCCAGTCGGTTCTGACGATGAAGGGTCGGGGCTGACGAGGAGGGGGCGGGGCTGCTCGCCACGTCCTGAGCATGGTCGAAGGGCGCAGAGCGACGAAGGCGGGACGATGTCTGTCGAAAGAGTGAGAGAATGGTCCTGCCCGTTTTCGGAGGGATGGCCGAGCGGTTGATGGCGGTGGTCTTGAAAACCACTGCACGGGGAACCGTGCCGGGGGTTCGAATCCCTCTCCCTCCGCCACCTACGCACCAAACGAGGTCCCCCGGCTCTGCCGGGGAGGCAGTTCGAGAGCCTGAACCACTCGGTCTGGGACTGCAAGTATCACGTGGTGTTCATCCCGAAGTGCTCCATTGACAGTGTATAGACACAAGTCTATACTTGCCACCATGAGGACCGAGAAGGCGAAACTCTTCCAGAACGGCGGCAGCCAGGCGGTTCGCCTGCCCAAGGCGTGCCGCTTTCCAGATCAGCGGGAGGTGCTCGCTCGCCGCGAGGGCCGGCGCGTCATCCTCGAGGCTGCTGATCAATGGCCGGAGGCGTTCCGGGAGTGCCTCGGAGCGTGGCGCGAGGACATCCCGCGTCCGGCGCAGCGCCGCGTGCAGGATCTGCGCAGTCCGTTTGCATGACCCCGGAGTTCATGCTCGACACGGACGCCGTCAGTTCAGCGTTGCGCGGTCAGGGCGATGTGGCGGCCCACCTGCTGGACCACCGGCCTTCCGAAATCTGTATCAGTTCGATCACGCTGGCCGAACTGCGCTTCGGTGCCGATTCCAAGGGCTCACGCCGGCTTCACCGGCTGATCGACACGTTCGTGTCGTCGGTCCAGGTGCTGCCATTCGATCAGGCGGCCGCAGACCGGTTCGGAGTGGTGGCCCTCGCGCTTGCGAAACGGGGCGAACCGATCGGGACATTCGACACGCTCATCGCGGCGCACGCGCTGTCGCGTGGCGTGACCCTCGTCACCAACAACACGAAGCATTTTCAGCGCGTTTCCGGGCTCAAGATCGCGAACTGGCTCTGACGATGTCGGGATATCACCGGCGTGTGCCCAAACGGGTGCCCATGCGGTGGGAGACAACGCAAATCCCGGGAAGCCGCAGCCGGCAGACGCAAATCGGCGAAACTCCGTAAATGGCTGCGTCCTCGCGGCTCCCTCTCTCTCCGCCACCTGACTTCGAACAGATGTGTCCCGCCTCCCGCGTCACCGTGCGCTGCTACGCGGAACTCAACGACTTCCTGCCGAAGGCGCGGCGGCAGGTGGCCTTCGACGTGGCGTGCGCTGACCGCAGTTCGGTCAAGGACCTGCTCGAGGGCCTCGGCGTACCCCACACGGAGGTGGACCTGCTCCTGGTGAACGGGGAGCCGGTCGGCTTCGAACGCCGGCTGGCGGCGGGCGACCGCGTTGCCGCCTATCCCGTATTCGAGGCATTCGACGTGGCGGGGCTGAGCCTGGTGAGGCCGGAGCCGTTGCGCGACGTGCGGTTCGTACTCGATGGCCACCTCGGGCGGCTGTCGGCGCTGCTGCGGCTCGCAGGCTTCGATTGCCTGTATCCACGCTGTGCCGCCGATGCGGATCTGGCGGCGACGTCGGCACGGGAGCGGCGCATCCTGCTCACGCGCGATCAGGCGCTGCTCAAACGACGCGAGGTCACGCACGGCTACAGCGTGCGGAGCACAGATCCGGTCGAACAGTTCGCGGAGATCGTAGATCGCTTCCAGCTTCGCCGCCTGCTGCGGCCGTTCACGCGGTGCATGCGCTGCAATGGCATGCTCCGGCAC
>DASVIS010000207.1:0-24869 GCA_036381995.1 Vicinamibacterales bacterium
CCGTTGATGGTCTACATCTACGAAGAGCTGACGCAGGGGCTCTACAGCTACAACGCACCCAACGTCGGCACCAGCATCAACGTGACCCGCTACGTCAGCAACGGCTATGTCATGCTGCGTCCCGATATCATCTACAATACGGGATTCCCGGGTGAGAGCGCCGAGAAGTGCGTCCTGCCGGCGATCAACACGGTAGTGGCGATGGGCTACATCGATCCGAAGCGGATCGGCATCCAGGGCCATTCCTGGGGCGCGTATCAGATCACCCACATGATCACCCGCACCGACATGTTCGCGGCGGTCGAAGCCGGCGCGGCGGTGTCGAACATGATCAGCGCGTATGGCGGCATCCGATGGGGCACGGGCATGGTGCGCCAGTTCCAGTACGAGAAGACCCAGAGCCGCATCGGCGCCCCGCCGTGGGACGCGCCGCTGCTCTACATCGAGAACTCGCCGATCTTCTGGGTCAAGCGGATCCATACGCCGTATCTGACGATTCACAACGACGGTGACGATGCGGTGCCGTGGTACCAGGGAATCGAGTTCAACCAGGCGATGCGGAGGCTGGGCAAGGAAGCCTACATGTTCAGCTACAACGGCGAACCGCACGGCCTGCGCAACCGCGACAACATGAAGCACTGGACGGTCCACATGGACGAGTTCTTCGACCACTACCTGCTCGGAAAGCCGCGGCCCGAGTGGATGGACAAGGGGGTCAGCTACCTGGAGCGCGGCACCCGCGACGTGTCCCCGATGTTCAAGAAGAAATAGACGACGAGAATTGCCGTGCGCAGGCCTTATGTGCAGTGGCTCATCGCGATCGTCCTGACCCTCACGTCGGCGATCTGGCAGAGGACGACCGGGCCGACGTACCCGGCGAAGGGCCAGGTCCGGCTTGGTGGCCAGGAGATCGCGCTGCGGCTTCAGCGGTCCAATAGCGTCACCGGGCGGCAGGCCGTGACGGTGACGGTGGCTGATGCCGCCGTCACCGGCTTCGTCGACTGGCGGCGGTTCCCGACCGGCGACCCGTGGAGCACGCTGCCGATGGTTCGGAAAGGTGACACGCTCGAAACGGCGATTCCGCCGGCGCCCGAACCGCTGATGCCGATGGCCGGCAAGCTCGAGTTCCGTGTGCGCCTGTCGAAAGGCGGCGACGAGGTCTCGTTCCCGGAGCCGCCGGCCGTCACCAGGTTCAAGGGTGACGTCCCCGCCTGGATCCTGATTCCCCACGTCGCCGCCATGTTCTTCGGGATGCTCTTCTCCACGCGCGCAGCCATGGCGGCGATCTTCGGCGGGGACACGAGAACGTGGGGATTGCTCACCGTGGCGCTGCTGCTGTGCGGCGGCCTCGTGCTCGGACCGATCGTGCAGAAACTGGCGTTCGGGGCGTACTGGACCGGCATTCCGTGGGGCTACGACCTGACCGACAACAAGACCCTGATTGCCGGCGCCGCCTGGATCCTCGCCGCGATCCAGTTTCGCGGCGGCCGCAAGGCCAGGGTGGCCGTCGTGATCGCGACCATCGTCACCATGGCGGTCTTCGCGATCCCGCACAGCGTCTGGGGATCGGAAGCCAGGTGGTAGAGGGAACGGAGAATGGAGAACGGGCGCGCGGGCCCGCTTCAAAACCCGGGCGAGATATTGAATTGGAACACCCAGCCCTGGCCTTTCCTCTGGAATGGTTTCGCCAGATCGAACTCCAGGACGACAACGCCCAGCACGTTGACGCGCCACGTCACGCCCGCGCTCCACACTCCGGTTCGCTGACCGCCGAGGATCGTCGGCCTCTCGCCTGAGTTCCACGCCACGCCCGCGTCCGCGAACACTCCGACCTCCACCGGCAGGCGTCCATACATGCCCGGTCTGACACCCCATGGCCGCAGGAGGGGAAACCGCAGTTCCAGATTGGCCACCAGGACCCGGCTTCCCAGCAGCCGATCCAGCTCCTGGCAAGATCCCGATGCGGTGGGTGTGCACTCACTCGCGCCGAACGAATTGAAATCGTAGCCGCGGACCAGGCCAGGGTACCCGAGATAGACGGGAACGAGGCGCCGGTCCTCTCCGTCGCGCCCGTACCGGCCGAAGTGAACCACGCGCCCGGCAAGCGTGTAGAACGACACCGGCATGACGTACCGCCGGTAGTCGGCGAGGACGGAGTTGAATCGCAGCGTCCCGATGGTCGGTGAAACCTGGAGCCGGTAGCTCTGTCCGGCGATGGGACTGGTCGCGCCGTACACCGCGGTGTCGTGGACGAGGGCCGCGCTGAACTGGCCGAGATTCAGGGAGCCGAACGTGGGGACCGTCCTCAGTTCCTCGCTGATGACATCCCCGGTATTCGGGTCGAACAACGTCGTCTGCACCCGCTGATCGAAGCTGATGTTCGAGACCCCCGCCGCCACCTCGAACCGGTGGGAGGCGTTGAATGGATACGCAGCCACGCCGGTCACGCTACGCTCCACCTGCCGGAAGACGGTCATCTGCTGGATGCCGACCGCGCTGCCGTCGCGCTCGGTGATCCCCAGGGAGAGTTCGCCCGACTGGAACGGGATCTGGCCGGCAGTCACTCCGTAGTTCCACCGGTGCTTCCGGTTCCCGAACACCACTTGTGCTCCGGTGCTGCGGGCAATGTCGCTCCAGCCACCGCCGAACCCGCTGCTCACCTGGACGGCTGCCCCGAGGTTGTAGTCGCCGAGCATGTCGCTCCAGAAGAGCGCCGTCCCGCCGCCCACGAAGGTCCCATGAGTATCGACGCCCGCCGTGACATACGGCTGCCCGACGAGGTCGAGCGCAAGACGGGAGGAGTATGGCGCGGTCCTGCTGTCGCGCACGTCCGGCAGGCCGATCGTGTTATTCCGCTGCAGCGCGACGGTCGCCCCGTCCTTGCGGTCGGTCGGGGGCAGCATGGCGGGATTCGGCCCGGTCAGCTTCACCGGGAGTGTCCCGGCGAGGGCCGCTGCGCTGTCGATCGCGTAGATGTTGTACTTGCCGCTCTCGTAGAGACTGAACGCCAGCCGGCGGGCGCCCGGGGCGTACGAGATCGCCGGGCTGATCGACGTGATGCCGCTCACGCCGGTCGTGACGTTGGTAACCTGCCGTGGCTGGCCAGCCGAGGCGCTCACGCGGTAGATATTGGCGATGCCGGACCGGTCGGACACGAAGAACAGCTCGCCATCATCGGCCCACTGGGGATTGATGTTCTTCCCTTCCGTCGCGCCATCGACAGGGCGCGCCTGACCCGTGGCCACGTCGATCACGGCGACCTGGTAGTTTCCGAAGGACAGGTCGGCGAGCCGCGTGGTGTAGCGATCCGTCACGAACGCCAGCACTCTTCCGTCCGGCGACCACGCGGGCTGCAGGTCGGCAAAGGCATCCTGTGTCAGCCGACGCGTCTTCGACGTTCGAAGGTCGTAGAGGAACAGGTCGGTCAGGCCGCCCTCCAGCGCGGAGAACGCAATGGCCCCGCCGTCTGGCGACCACGTCGGATTGAAGATCTCGCCGACCTCCGGAAACGGAATTTCCCGTCTGGTGACACCGGCATCGACATCGAGGAGCAGCAGGGCGGCCCGACCGCCTTGCACCACCGAGAAGACGAACTGGCGACTGTCGGGCGACCACGCGCCAGCCGAATTGATGAACTCGATGCTGCTGAAGTGCGGGTCAACGGCGGTGTTGACGACCTTGCTGAGGATCTTGCCGGTGTCGCCGTCGGCGAGAAACAGATCGACCGACAGCAGGTCCCGCTGGGACAGGAACATCAAACGCCGCCCGTTCGGGCTGAGCGATGGGGACACGTTGAAGGTCGGCAGTTCGCTGGCGTCCCGTTCCAGAACGCGCCCGTGGCTGGAGAGGCCGCTCGCCTGCTGCGTGACGGCGGCCGCGTTCTGCCTCAGCGCGGCCTGCCACTCCCTCGTGAGGTCCGCGGGCGTCTCGCCCAGCACGGTGCTCAGCGCCACCTCGGCATTTCCCGATGCAACGGCGGTGCGCAGCAACGACGGCACGACACCGTCGCCCCATCGTCCCGTGATATAGGACCAGAGGGACTGGCCCCATCGGTAAGGAAAGTACTTCGGGTTGGCCAGGTCGTGGATGGCGGGCATCTTCGCCTGGATCGCGGCGTCGCGCATCCACATCGCGGTGTTCGGATCGACCGGGCCGAGCGAGAGGTACTCGGCCATGCCTTCCACGAACCAGAGCGGCAACCGCTCGATGCCTTGCGGGACGCTCGCCGGGTGAAGCGCGCCGAGCGTCGTGATGTCGAACTGGAATGCGTGGACGAGTTCGTGCCCGATCACGTGGTCACTCTCGGCGAGTGGGCCGCCGAGGGGGAGAACGATGCGACGCTTGAGCGCCTCGGTCACACCGCCGGTGCCTTCGCCAAGTTCCCCTTCGATGGCGTTCGTCTGCTCGAAATCCGGGTGGCTGGCGTAGAGGATCAAGGGCTGCCGATCGATCAGCTGGTGGTTGAACACCCGCGAAAGCCGCGCATACCACCGCTCGGCCATGCGCGCGGCCTGGTCAACCGCCGCCCGCTCCTCGGGGTAGAAGTAGACGTCGAAGTGCTCCGTCCTCAGCACCTCGAACCCGAACGTCCTGTACTGAATCTTGTTGCGGCCAAAATACTGCGCGGCGGCGGGAGGCGCCTGGGCGCTCATCAACGCAGCGACGAGCAGGGCTGCACGCCAGCACGTGGCGTGTCTCATGACACGGTCCTTACCCACCGAGCGCCCTCACCGCCTCGGCGGTTTCACCGGCGATGTCCGCCACGCACTCATCGATCTGCTCCTGGCGCGTACGGAAGCTGAGTACGCAGACTCGCCCGAGGAATCGTCCATCCACCTGGCAGCCGGTGAGCATCACGTGCCCGCGCGCGGTCACCCGGTCCAGCAGCTCGCGCGTCGCCTCGTTCTGATCGGCCTGCGAGGCGCCTGGCCAGTCGACGTGGAACGCGAACAGCGAGAGCTGCGGCGGTGCGTCGATGACGATGTGGGGGATTTGGCGAATACGATTGGCTGCATCGACGGCCAGCTCCCTCTTTTCGGCGATCGCCGCCAGCACGCGGGTGGCTCCAAGCAGCGTGATGGACAGCCAGACACGCAACCCGGGGAATCCCCGCGACAGGTCCGGACCGTGCTGACTGGGATCGTAGAACTCGTCCGCGTCAGGCATGTCGGGCAAGTACCCGGCCGTGGCCTGGTGCGCCGCGCGCAGCGCTCTCGCGTCGCGAACGAGCAGCGCTCCGGTGCCGTACGGCAGGAAGAGCCCCTTGTGCGGGTCGAGTGTCAGCGAGTCGGCGTCGGGGAGTCCAGCCAGCAGGGGTCGAAGCGCAGGAACCGCGTGGAAGAACGCGCCGTAGGCGCCGTCCACGTGATGCCACATCTGCTCACGGGCGCACAGCCGGCCGATGGTTTCGAGCGGATCGACCGCGCCCGTGTTGGTGGTGCCGGCATTCGACACCACCATGAACGGGACCAATCCCTCTGCCCGGTCCTGGCGGATGGCCGATTCTAGCTCGTCCACCCGCATCCTGAACTCGGCATCTGCCTGGATGCTCCGAACGCGGTCTAGCAGGATGCCAGCCAGCTTGGCCGACTTTCGGACGGAATGATGCGCCTGCGTGGACGCGTAGAGCACGCCATCTCGGATACGCGGCCCCAGATGGCGTTCCCTCGCGCAGACAATGGCGTTGAAGTTGGCCATCGAGCCGCCAGTCGTGAGGAGGCCGCGGGCGGTCGCGGGAAACTGCATCCAGCCGCGGAACCAGTCGAGCACATTGGCCTCGAGTTGCACGAGCGCCGGTGCCGCCTGCCAGATCCCCGTGAATCGGTTCACGCCGTCCGCGATGAAGTCGGCGAGCGCCGCGGGATACAGGCCGCCGCCAGGAATGAACGCGAGGTACCCGGGGGACGCGCAGTTGAACGATCGCGGTATCCACTCGTCGAACAGCTGGCCAAGAACGGTGTCGAACGGCGCCCCGTCGGCGGGCGGCGCCGGCGCGCGCATCGCACGGCACAGCGCGTCGGCTCCGTCATCACCCCGCATGGACTGCGACGGCAGATCCTCGAGAAACGCCACGAGACGACGGACTGCCGCCTCTCCCATCCGACGCATCTCGTCTGAGGTGAATTCGAGGTTTGCGAGATCGACAGCCATGGTTCACAGAGACGGGGGCTGGTTCAGGGCGTGCGAGAGGATGACGTGGTCGGCCACGGGGCAGCCGCCGATGAGATGTTCCTGAATGATACGTTCGAGGACCGGAGGATCGCAGTGGTGATACCAGGTGCCCTCCGGATAGACAACCGCGATCGGTCCGCCGGTGCAAATCCTCAGGCAGTTGGCCTTCGAGCGAAGGACGCCCCCCTGCTCCGAGAGACCGAGCTCAGTCAGCCGCCGCTTGAGGTACTGCCAGGCCGCACCGCCCCGCTCGAGGTCGCAGCACTTCGGCGTGGTTTGCTCGCAGCAGAGAAAGATGTGGCGGCGGGCGACGGGAATGCCCACGGCCGCAGCCTTCGCGCGCTGCCGCTCGACGTCCTGGTCCCCATCTGCCGTCTTCCGTTCGACGTTCTGCATTCCTCTCAAATCCCCATCCCTGGCGCCACGTCGCGAAACGACGAGCCAGGCTGGATGAAGGTGTCGAGCAGCACCATCCGGCCGGCGGCGTTGTCCCAGTACTCCGCCTCTTCGACGTGAACCTTGATCAGCGTGATCGTCGGATCGTCCGGGCCGCCCGGCAGCCAGGGGAGGTAGCCGACGTGCCACTGCTTCTTCAGTGCCACAGGGTCGTCCACGATCGTCGCCGTCCCAGACGCCCACACGTAGCGATTGTCGGACGGCGACACGAACGTCACGTGGACCGCCTGGCGGTCGCGAATCTCGCTGGTCTTGCCCGCCGCGCGGGCCGTGAGGAACCACAACTCGCCGTCGAACACCGTCCGCTGCGCCGCCATCGGGCGGCTGCGCAGCCGGCCCATCCCTGTCGTCGTCAGCATCGCGACCGGGATGTCCCTGACCATGGCCGCGAACGTCTTGATGGCTTCTTCGCGAGTAGGCATGCCCGGCATATTTTGGCTCCTCCGAGACCGCTCCGTCGCACTCGAGACGTCTTCCGTTCTACATCTGCCGTTCAGAATGCGTTTCCGGGCATCCTGATTGGGCCCGCCGCCCACCTGGTAGCAGACCCCAGATTGTGGGTCCGCGTCAATCGCCTAGCCCTGCGCCCCCGTCTGCATGTTGGGGCGCTCCTGCCACAGCTTGACGTTCTCCATGATCGATCCGCCGATGAACTCGCGCAGGATGGAGTTGTCCGGCACCTGGTCGGGTGACGCCGGGACGAACCACTGCAGGAACGACAGGAGGCGATTGGCTTCGGTGTGCTCCGGCGTTTCGTGCCTCACCTGGAGCAGCAGTGGTTCGGCGAGAGGACGGAGCACGGCCAGTTCGTGCACGAGGGCCGAGTCGAAGATGGCGTCACTGTTCTCCTGGAACGGAAAGATGTAGTGCTTCTCGCCGCGAGTAACCGATTCCCAACGATGCAGCGTCTGCGTGGCGTTGTACCCCCGCGTCGCCGCATCTCGCACGATACGGCGGATGAGCCGGCAGTCCGTGGTGCTCACCCGGTTGTGGCGATCGAGGTTGAGCTGGGTCAGGGCGGACACGTAGATCCGGTAGATGCACTCGGGCGGCACACTCGGCACGAGTGCCGGGTTCAGCCCGTGGATGCCCTCGACCAGCATGATGTTGTCGCGGCCGAGGGTGACGGTCATTCCGGTCTCCCGGCGGCCGGTCTTGAACACGTAGTGCGGGGGCAGCGTGGTACGGCCGGCCATTAGGCTCAACAGGTGTTCGTTGAACAGTGCCACGTCGACCGCTTCGAGGCACTCGTAGTCGTACTGCCCGCTCACATCACGCGGCGTGTCGTCCCGGTCCACGAAGTAGTCGTCGAGGCCGATCGCGAATGGCCGGCGACCGTTGGCCAGCAACTGCACGGCCAGCCGCTTGGAGAACGTCGTCTTTCCTGACGAAGACGGCCCGGCAATCAGCACGAGCTTGATCCGATCGCCCTGCGCGGCGATGTCGGCGGCGATCCGGGCGATCCGCGCCTCGTGGATCGCCTCGCTGACCAGCGACACCTCGGCCAGTCGTCCGGACGCGATCGCGTCGTTCAACGCGCCGGCGCTCCGTACTCCGAGCCGATCCAGGAGATGACCGGCCGCCTCGAACACGCTGAACAGCTTCGGATACGGGATGAACGGCGCGATTTCCGTTGGTCGGCTCTGATGCGGGAACTGCAGCAGGAACCCCGGCGGGAAGGCGTGGAGCGCGAAGTACTTCAGGCACCCCGTTGACGGGACCATGTAGCCCTGGAAATACTCCTGGCGTCCGCACAGCGTGTGCAGGACGACCGTCTCCTTCTCGCGATGGGCCATCAGCCGGACACGTTCCTCTTCGCCGCGCTGCCGGAACAGCAGGATCGCCTCCCCCACCGACATCGGGGTCCTGGTGATCGGCACATCAGCCGCGACAATCTCGCGCATCCGCGCCTCGATCTTCCGCAACTCGGCCTGCGTGAACGGCTTGCAGCCCCGGATCTCGCAAAAGTAGCCGCCCACCGTCGACGCGGAGTGCTCGATACTCACCTCGACACCCGGAAACACGTCGGTCGCCGCCGTCATCAGGAGAAACGCCAAAGATCGCCGGTAGACGCGGACGCCGTCATTCTCGGCGGTCGTCACGGGCGCGACGTCGGCGTCCTGCGTCAGAGCGGTCGTCAACTCGCGCAGCCGGCCGTTCAGGGTGACGGCCACCACCGGCGCGCCGTCCATGGGCGACGGGGTGCCCTGGACGGGCAGGGCGCTGGGTGCGAGGGCCTCCTGCGCGCGCACGACATCCCCGACCATCGTGCCGATAGGCGCTTCGAAGATACGCCCGTCTGGAAACGTGGCCAAAACGTTGGTGCGGGGCAGCGCCGGTCGAATGCGGGCGTCGTGGGACTGGGTCGGCATACGGGGGAATGATACAGGGGGAGGACGGGAGGCGGAAAGGCGGCTGTGAATTCTGGCTTCTGGCTTCTGAATTCTGCTATCGTTACCGCGCCCTCGTGGAGGTATATCGATGAACGCGAGATCGATGCGGCGCCTCATGGTGCTGCTGCCGCTGCTCGTCCTGTTCGTAGCGGCCGGCGCGCTGGCGCAAGGGAAGATCACGACCCCCAAGGAGTTCCTGGGGTTCGACGCCGGCGATGACTACGTGCTGGCGAACTACACGCAACTCAAGGGCTACTGGGAGAAGCTGGCCCAGGAGTCCAACCGGATGAAGCTCGTGGAGATCGGCAAGACCGCCGAAGGGCGGCCGATGATCATGGCCATCTTCACCTCGCCCGACAACCAGAAGAACCTCGCACGTTACAAGGAGATTTCGCAGAGGCTCGCCCGCGCCGAGGGGCTGACCGACGAGCAGGCGCGCAAGCTCGCTGCGGAAGGCAAGGCGGTGATCTGGATCGACGGCGGTCTGCACGCCACCGAGTGCGTGCCCGCCCAGCACCTCTTCCAGATCGCCTACCAGATGGCGAGCAAGACCGACGCCGAGACGCTGCGGTTCCTCAACGATGTGATCCTGCTGGTCGTGCCGGTCAACCCGGACGGCATGGAGCTCGTGTCGAACTGGTACATGCGCGACCCCGACCCGAAGAAGCGGTCGATGAACATCCCGCGCCTCTATCAGAAGTACGTCGGACACGACAACAACCGCGACTCCTACGCGAACAATCAGCCCGAGACCGAGGCCATCTCGCGCCAGCAGTTCATCGAGTGGAACCCGCAGATCATGTACAACCAGCACCAGACCGGCCCGGCCGGCACGGTGCTGTTCATGGCGCCGTTCCGCGATCCGTTCAATTACAACTACGATCCGCTCGTCCCGGAAGGGATCGAGGTCGTCGGCGCGGCGATTCACCAGCGCTTCATCACCGAGGGAAAGCCCGGTGCGGTGCAGCGAGCAGCCGCGTCGTACTCCACCTGGTTCAATGGCAGCGTCCGTACGACGACAGGGTTCCACAACCAGATCGGCCTGCTGAGCGAGATCGTCGGGAACCCGACGCCGGTCAGCATTCCCTTCATCCCGGCGCGCCAGCTTCCCGACGGTAACCAGCCGTTCCCGATCCAGCCCCAGCAGGTGTGGCACCAGCGGCAGTCGATCGAGTACCTGCTGACCGCGGACCGCGCGATCATGGACCTCGCGTCCAAGGACCGCGAGGGGTTCCTCTATCGCAGCTACGTCATGGGCCGCAACTCGATCGAGCGCGGCAGCAAGGACACTTGGACGATCACGCCCAAGAGGATCGCGGCCGTCCAGGCGGCGATTGCCAAGGACATGGGGCCGCAGAATCAGGCCCAGGGGCCGACGGGCGGCGATTTCGCCGGGCAGGTCGGCGGCGGCCTGCGTGGCGGCGTGCCGGCGAAGTACTACGAGATACTGCGCGAACCGGCCAGGCGTGACCCGCGCGGGTTCATCCTGACGGCCGACCAGCCCGACTTCCTCACCGCCACCCGGTTCGTCAACGCGTTGCTGAAGTCCGGCGTCGTCATCCACCGGGCCACGGCGCCGTTCCAGGCGGCCGGCAAGTCGTACCCGGCGGGCTCCTACGTCGTGAAGACCGCGCAGGCGTTCCGGCCGCACGTGATGGACATGTTCGAGCCACAGGATCATCCCGACGACATCCCGTATCCGGGCGGCGCGCCAAGGCCACCTTACGATGCGACCGGGTGGACGCTCGCCTTCCAGATGGGTGTGCAATTCGATCGGATCCTCGACGGCTTCGATGGACCGTTCGAACGCATCCCGGACGTCATCAAGACCGCCCCGGGCAAGGTGTCTGCTGGCAAGGCGGTGGCGGGTTACGTCCTGAGCCACCAGCAGAACGACGCGTTCGTCGCGACCAACCGCCTGCTCGCCGCCAAGGAAGAGGTGTTCTGGCTGAAGTCGCCGTTGAAGGTCGGCACGTCCACCTACCCGGCAGGCGCGATCTACGTGCCGGCAAAGCCGACCACGAGGAAGGTTCTCGACAAGATCGCGGCCGACCTCGGGATGAACATCGAGTCGGTCAGCGCGAAACCGACCGGCGACGCGCTGAAACTGAAATTGACGCGGGTCGCGCTGTGGGATCGCTACGGCGGTTCGATGGACTCCGGCTGGATCCGCTGGATCTTCGAGCAGGCGTACCCCACCACCGTCGAGGTCGTCTACGCCCCGACGCTGGACGCGGGTGACCTGAACGCGAAATACGACGTCATCATCTTCCCGAACGGCAGCATCCCGGCGCTGGCCGGCGAAGGCGGCGGACGTCGCGGAGGCGGTGGCGGTCAGGCCGGCCCGAATCCGGCCGACATCCCCGAGGAGTTCAGAGGCCGGCTGGGCAACATCAGCATCGACAAGACCATCCCGCAGTTGAAGAAGTTCGTCGAAAACGGCGGGACCATCATCGCGATCGGCAGCGGCACTTCGATCGCCGGCCACTTCGGCCTTCCGATCGGCAACCACCTGGCGGAACGCCAGCCGAACGGCACGGAACGGCGCCTGGGCGGCGAGAAATTCTACGTGCCCGGATCCTTGCTGCAGGTCGCGGTGGACGCGACAAACCCGCTGGCATTCGGCGTCGGCAACAAGGTGGACGTGTTCTTCGACAATAGCCCGGTATTCCGGCTCGATCCCGACGCCGCGCTCAAGGGCGTGAAGAGCGTCGCATGGTTCGATTCGCCCACGCCGCTGCGAAGCGGTTGGGCGTGGGGACAGCAGTACCTCGACGGCGGCGCCGCGATGGTCGAGGCGACCGTCGGCAAGGGCAAGGTGCTCCTGTTTGGGCCCGAGGTGATGTTCCGCGGCCAGCCGCACGGAACCTTCAAGTTCGTATTCAACGGGATCTACTACGGATCGGCGACGCCGGTGAATCTCGGGGCGCCGAAGAAATAGGGATGAGGGGTTTGGGCTCGGTGCCGAAGGTCCTGGGGCCGGGGGGAGCAATGCGCTCTTCCCGGCCTTTCGTGTCGAGGCCGTCTCATCCAAGGCCGTCGAACAGATCATCGAGAGGACGACGGATGAGAGGTGGGCCGAAGGCTTGCCTGAACACCTCGATGCCGAGCAACCGGTCGCAATCCGGCTGTGAGAAGAAATTGCGCTCCGCGCTTCGGTGCTGGGTGGCGTGCGCCCGGATGGCAGCCGCCTTCCGGTCCTGCCAGATGCTCACGTCGATGACGAAATCCACCCCGGGGCACGCCGCGAGGTCGGGTTCCCGCACGAGCTGCCACGGACGGCGACCGGGCACCCACGCGAGGCGGCCTGCCAGGTGCGGCGGCCCGGATGCCGGAAACCAGCGAGGGTCTGCGGCGGCCACCACCGCATCGCCGGCAAAGCGGCTGATGGCCACGTGATCGGGATGCAGATTCCCGCCATTGGGATCGAACGACACGACGACTGACGGGCGGTCGCGCCGGATGAGGGCCACGAGCTGTTCGCGGATCTGTTCTGGAGCGGCGGCACCCAGCTCGCGATCGCGATAGCCGAGCAGATGGACTTCTGCGATTCCCAGCGTGGCAGCGGCACGACGCAACTCGCCCTCGCGCACGACCGGAAGCTCATCCGGCGCGCACAGGGGAGGGTCGCCGGTCTTGCCCGATTCCCCCCGCGTCGCGGTCGCCAGAACGACCCGCGCTCCTTCGCTGGAGTACTTGCACGCGATGCCCCCCGCAAGAAAGCTCTCATCGTCAGGATGGGCGAAAATCAGAAGCAGCGTCCGCGACATCAGGCCATTGTACAATTGCGGTGAACTGAATGTTGACCACGACGTTCCTCCCGACACCCATTGGCCCCATGCTGGCCGTGGCATCCGACGTGGGCCTGTGCGGGCTGGAGTTCGATCGGCCCGAACGGGCCACACGTCTGTGGAAGCGCCTCGAGAGGTGGAAGCCGGGATGTGACGCACGCCAGGGTGACGCTCCTGTCTTTGCGGCAGCCAGGGCGTGGCTGGACGACTACTTTGCGGGCCGGTGGGCCCAGTGCACACGACAGGTTCCACTCGATCTGCTCGGCACCTGGTTCGAACGGGCGATCTGGGATGAACTGATGCGCCTCGCCCCCGGCCGTACGACGACCTACGGCGCGATTGCCGCGACACTGGAGCGGCGCGACGCGGCGCGCGCCGTCGGCGCGGCCGTGGGCGCCAACCCTGTCTCGTTGATCGTGCCGTGTCATCGCGTCGTGGGTGCGAGCGGATCCCTGACCGGGTACGGCGGCGGCCTCGATCGCAAGGAGTGGCTGTTGCGGCACGAGGGAGCTCTGCTGCTGTGAACGCCGCCGATATCGGGCCGATCGCCGCGACCGAGCGGCGCCAGCCGGCGTTCGACCTGTTCATCATCTTCGCGTGCGCCAACATCGTCGCGACGACCTTCCAGACCGGCGCGAGTCTGGCGCCCGCCTTCAGCCTTCAGTCCACCCTGGCACTCGTCGCGATCGGGAGCCTCTCGGGTTCGCTCCTGATCGCACTCTTGTCGGCGGTCGGCCCTCGTCTCGGCGTCCCATCCGTCATTGCGGCGCGGGCCGCGCTCGGCATGCGAGGCGCCGGCCTCGTCGCGCTCTTGCTGTACGCGACGAACTTCGCGTGGATCGCCGTCAACAACGTGATTGCCGCCTCGGCCTGCGCACAAATCGCCGGCGGTCCCGGGTCGGAGCGGGCGTGGGCGGTTGGCCTGGGCATCGTCTCGACGCTCATTGTCGCCGGTGGGCCGAGGCTGGTGGCCAGGGCCGACCGGCTGGCCGTGCCGCTCCTCGCGATTGTCGGCGTCGCGTTGACCGTCGCGTGCTTCCGACTTCCCTCCCGCGTCCTCTGGGCGCCGGGCACTGGCACCCTCTCCTGGCTGACCGGCCTCGACATCGTCGTCGGCTACCAGGTGTCGTGGATCCTGATGTTCGCGGACTATTCGCGCTACACGGCGTCCGGGCGACGAGCCAGCGCAGCGGTGTTCCTGGGCCTGGCGCTGACCAGCCTGTGGCTGATGCCGCTCGGCGCGATGGCGTCGCGAGCGGCGGCGAGCAGCGCCCCTGGCGCAATGCTGCAGGCGCTGAAGCTGGGCCTGTCGGGGGCAGTTCTGATGACCGTCGCCACGGTCACGACGAACTTCGTGAACATCTACATGTCGTCGCTTGCCCTTCGCAGCCTGGTGCCGAGGGCTGGCGACCAGGTGACGGTGTGGTCCACGGGCCTCATCGCCGCGGGGTTGAGCCTCTTCTCCGGCGCGTGGCTCGACCGCTATGCCAGTCTCATGCTGGTTCTGGGCGGGATCCTGGTGCCGGTCGGCGGAATCCTGCTCGCGCGGTTCTACCTGGTGCGGTCACCCGTCCAGGTGAAATCGCTCTACGATGAATCTGGGGAGTTCAGCCACCACGGAGGCTTCGACGTCGCGGGGCTGATCGCCTGGGCCGCGGGCGGCGCCACTTACTATCTCGCAGCGGGCATCGGCGGAACGATGCCGTCGCTCGTGGTGGCTGTAGGGGTGTACCTGATGCTGAAACGGACGGCCACCCGCTACCGCGTCACCAGTCCCCGCCGCTGCTGATCGATCTTCTCTGCCACCCGGGTGCAGGCGCGCTGGAAGCGCGCGTTCAACGTGCGGGACATCGATTCGGGAACAGGCCCAATCTTCTTCCAGGCCGCCTGCGCGGAACGGATCTGTTCGGAAACCGCCTTCCATTTCGCGGTCTCGTCCTGCCGCCCCGCGATGGTGTTGGTGGCGAGCGCCTCGCGCAGTTGACGTGCAAGCAGCGTAGCCGGCGATTCGTCGTCGGCCAGTTCCGCGGGCGCACCGGCCCCTTGGTCAGACGCGAGCAGCCTCTCGACCTGCAGGCACAGTTCTTCCATCCGGCGTGCGTTCGTCTCGGGATCGATATCGGTCCCGGCAAAGCTCGCCGGCCAGGCCTCGGTCAGGCGCGCCAGGGCGTGCATGAAGCGATCGCCCATGCGGATCGCGCGTTCCCGCGGCAGGCCTGCGATCTTCAGCGACCACCGCTTGCGAAGATCCGTGACCGTCTCACCGAGCGCCTCGGGCGCAGCCGGCGCGTCGGCACCGGCCGCCGGCAGCAGCGACTCGAGCTCCTGGCACACGGCCTCTGCTTCGGCAATCGCCGACGAGACGGCCCCGTGTTCGCGCTGCTGGTAGGCTTCGAAGAACTTGTCGCAAGCGATCCGGAACCGCTGCCAGATCTCCTCGGCGCGCGTCTTCCGCACCGGGCCGACCGTCTTCCACTCGGCCTGAAGCCGCTTGATCTGCTCGATCCCCTCCTGCCACTCCGTGGTGTCGGCGATGGCCTCCGCCTGCTGGCAGAGGGCCTCCTTGCGCGCCAGGTTTGCGGCCCACTCTTCCTTCCGATGCTGCATGTCCTCGCGCCGCCTGGTGAAGAAGGCGTCGCACGCGGCGTGGAAACGTTCCCACAACGCCCTCTCCAGGGCGCGCGGCGCCCCACCGATCGTCTTCCACTCGGCCTGAAGTGCCTTGATGGCATTCGCAGTCTTGATCCAGTCGGTCGAGGAGGACAGTGCCTCGACCTGCTCGCAGAGGGAGATCTTCCGCGCCCGATTCGACGCCTGCTCCTCCGCCAGCTTGGTGAAGTACACGTCGCAGCGGGCGCGCGCGGCGTCCGACCCCGCCTTGAACCGGGCCCAGAGCGCCTGCGACTGGTCGCGCGGCGCGATGGCCACCTGCTTCCATTGGGCCTGCACGTCGCGCAACTGCTTGGCCGCCGCGGCCAGATCGTCCACCTGCATCAGCTTCTCGACCCGCTCGCACAGCTCTTCCTGGATCCCCGCATTCGCCCACCGCTGCCACTCGTCCATGTCCCGAAGTTCCTGCACTTTCGGGAACAGTGCAGACAGGACAGCCTTCAGTCGGTCGTCGATCGCGTCGCGATCCTGGCGCGTGGGCAGCGGAGCGGAGTCATCGAGGGCGGCGCGCGCCTCGCGAAGTGCGTGCTCGGCCTGCTTGAGCGACAGCTCTTCGGTCTTCGCCAGGCCTTCGAGTTCGGTGCAGAGCGCCTGCAGGCGTACGTGGTTCTCTTGCAGGGCCAGTTCGCGATGCTCCCGTGCTGCCATTTCGCGGTCGCGGAGCCGGGCGTCGGCTGCGTCGAAGCGCGCGATCAGCGCCGGGTCGTCGAACCCCGCTGCGGTCAACTGGTGCCATGCGCGTCGCAGCGCCTGGGCCTCGGTCCGCGCCTGCGGGAAGGACGCGCCGTCGGCGAGCCGCTCCGCCTCCTGGCAAAGTCGGCCAGCCTTCTCCCGGGTCGCTCGTTGCTGGACCAGGGAGTGATGACGGGCGAGTGCGGCCCGGCAACTCTCCTCGAATCGCTTCGTACATCGATCGGCTTCCGCGGCATCGGACAACACCGGCAGCGCTGCCCACTCCGTCCGCGCCTCGTCAATCCTGGCGGGCGTCTCTTCACCCGCGATGGCGTCGACCTGCTCGCAAAGCGACCGGCGCGCGGCGATCGCCTCGGCGTTGGCCTGGCGGATCCTCGCACGTTCTGCACGTTCGGCCAGGTGCAGGGAGAGCGCGCCCTGCGCGGCCGTCCGCGCCGCCTCGAACCTGGCCGTGAGCGCGCTATCCACCTGCTCGAGCCCGGCCCAACTGCGGTCGATTTCAGCGAGCGTGGCCTCGCCCTCGTCCAGGCCGGCCGTGGCGAGCGCCTCGAGCTCCTCGCACAGGGCTGTGCCGGTTCGGAGGCGCCGCTTCTCGGCCTCGACCGCCGGGTCAACCACCGGAACGGCAGTCTTCACTCCCGTCGCTTCAGCCTCGGCGTCGATGGCGCGCAACAGCGCCCGCGCGCGTTTGGCAGCCGTCTTGTTCTTGGCGTGATCCGCCACCTGGCAGAGGAGGTCGCGCGCTGACAGCCGCTCGACGGCGGCAAGCGCCACATCCTTGAACTCGGTCCTGAGCGCCACGTTTGTCAGCTCGGCCGGCGCGATCAGGCGCCTCAGCGCGTCGAGCCGGACCGACGGCATGGCGGCCTTTCGGGCGACCGCCGCGAGCGCGGCCTCATCGACCAGGCGGTCGAGCGCGGCCCTGGCCACCGCTTCGTTGGTGGCGGTCCGGGCGACCGACACGAATTGCTTCGCCTCGCTGAGGCCGTTCAGCGCCGCCAGGCTCTCCGCCTGGTCGGTCCCCTCGAACGCACCAGACGCCAGGTCCACGAGCAGCGTCACCGCTTCTTCCCGCACGCCCTCGTCCGCATCCGCCCTGCCGATTGACGCCACGACCGCAGGGTCGATCACCTTTCGAAGCGCCGCGATCCGGACGCCCGGATCGCGGTCCTCGCGCGCAATCGAGATCAGCGTGTCCTGCTGGTCGAGCGGCAGTTCCTCCACCGCGGCGGCGCGGATCGCCGGGCTTGCATTCTTCCATCGGGGCTGGGCACGAAACCTGTCGAGAAGACCCATGACGCTGTTCAGCTCCAGGAGATAATCCAGGATGTTGTGTGGGTAGCAGCCGCAAGTCAGCGGCGGGAAAGGATGTAGTTTACTATAGTTCCCGCCACGCGCCGCTCGCGCCGCCCGCCCCCGAAAGGAATCGGACATGTACCGACGCCGCCTCGTTGTCACCACCGTGCTCGCCCTCGTCCTGCTCGCCCCGACCGCCGGGTCTCACGTGCACGCCTCCGGAGCCGATCCGATCATCAGCCCCGAGAAGTTCCTGGGCTTCCCCGTGGGCGCCGACAACAAGCTCGCGCGCTGGGACAAGATCGTCGAGTACATGGAGCTCGTCGCCGCCGGCTCTCCGCGGGTGAAGGTCCGCGAGCTCGGCAAGACGACGCAGGGTAACGCCTTCATCGCCGTCGAGGTCAGCGCCGCGGACACGATGGGAAACCTTGACCGGTTCAAGCAACTGCAGCGGAAGCTTTACTTTCAGGGCGGGGCGCCGAGCACGGCCGAACGGGACGAGATCTTCAAGTCCGGCAAGGCGGTCGTCGCGGTCACATGCAACATCCACTCGACCGAGATCGGCGCCTCTCAGATGGTGCTCGAGCTGGTCCATCGCCTGGCCACGGACGACTCCCCGCTGGTGAAGAAGATTCTGGACAACGTCATCCTCGTCCTCGTGCCGAGTCTCAACCCCGACGGTCAGATCATGGTCGTCGACTGGTTCAACAAGAATCTCGGGACCGAGTTCGAGACCAGCTCGATGCCCTACCTGTACCACCCGTATGTGGGGCACGACAACAACCGGGACATGTACATGTTCACCCAGAAGGAGAGCCAGCTCACGGCGACACTTCTGTGGCACGACTGGTTCCCCGCGGTGTGGCTGGACGAGCACCAGCAGGGCAACGCCGGCGCCCGTATCTTCGTGATGCCGGCGACCGATCCGATCAACCCGAACGTGCACCCGCTGATCTATCGATGGAACGGCATCCTGGGTCAGGGACAGGCTGCGGCGCTCGAAGCGGCCGGCAAGGACGGCATCATCTACAACTCCACCTACACGAATTTCTGGCAGGGCGCGATGGCGTGGAGCGGATGGTGGCACAACCAGGTGGGCCTGCTGACGGAGGTCGCGAGCGTCCGCGTGGCCACGCCGGTCGATCAGCGGCGCGCCGTGCCCGGCGCCCCGCCCGCCGCCGAACCCGAAGGGCCGGGCGCAGGCCGACGACAGGCCGAGACGCCGGGACCGATTCCCGCGCCGCGCGACATCACGCCGAGGACCGAATACCCCCGCCCGTGGATGGGTGGCCGCTGGACGCTGCGGGACATTGTCGACTACGAGTTGATTGCGACGATGGGGCTCCTCGAATCAACCGCGGACCAGCGCGAGGCGCTGCTGCGGCAGATCTACGAGGTCAACCGGGCCACCCTCGAGAACGCGAGCAAGAACGATCCGGCCGCCATCCTCATCCCGGTCTCCAGCCAGTTCGAGCCACGGGCCGCCGTCCGCCTGGCGGACAAGCTGCAACTCGGCGGTGTCGAGGTCTGGCGTGCAGGCGCGGCATTCGAAGCCGACGGCAAGAACTACGCGGCGGGCACGCTTGTCGTGCCGATGGCCCAGGTCTTCGCACGCTATGCCAAGGACCTCCTCGAGAAGCAGACATATCCTGAGGTCCGAAGGACGCCGTCCTCACCTCCGGAGGCTCCCTACGACGTGACGGCCTGGTCGCTCGGCATGCTCATGGGGGCGGACGTGGTGTTTGCGAAGACGCCGGTGCCGGCCGCGGCGCAGCTCACGAAGCTGACCGACGTGCCGAAGCTCGCCGGCGAGGTGACCGGCAACGGGCCGCGGTTTGCCTTCGACTACAAAGGCGCGGACACCGCGATTGCGATCAATCGCCTCCTGAAGGACGGCGCACGAGTGGGGTTCGAGCGATCCGGAGCCACGCAGACGGTGGTCGTCACCGGCGCACAGCGAAAGCGCATCGAGGCCCTGGCGACGGAGTTCGGCCTGAAGATCAAGGCATCCGAGGGTTTGAAGGAGGCGTCATCGAAGCCGGCCACCGTCGCAATCAAGGCGCCGCGCGTCGGCCTCTACCAGTCGTGGACGGCCGGCATGGACGAGGGCTGGACGCGCTGGGTGCTCGAGCAGTGGGAGTTCGCGCCGAAGACGCTGCACAACGCCGACGTGAAGGCCGGCAAGCTGCGCCAGCAGTACGACGTGATCGTGCTGGCCGACCAGCAACCGCGGGACATCCTGGACGGCAACGCGGCCAGAAGCACCAGGCCCGAGTACCGGGGTGGCATCGGCGACGAGGGACTCCAGGCGCTGAAGACGTTCGTCGCCGAGGGTGGCACGCTCGTCATGATGGGCAACAGCACCGACCTGGCGATCCAGAAATGGCCGATCCCGGTGCGCAACCTGAAACGGGGCCTGTCGCGCGACCAGCACTTCGCCCCGGGAACCATCGTCCGCGTCCAGGTGGACACCACCAGCCCGATCGGCTTCGGCCTGCCTGCCGAGACGTACGGCTTCTACAACAACAGCCCGTTCTACGAGGTGTCCGATGGATTCGCCTCGCAGCGCACGAGCGTGGTCGCCCGCTACCCGAACACAGACTTGGTCGCGTCGGGATGGCTCAAGGGCGAAGAACTCATGGCCGGCCATGCGGCCGTCGTCCAGGTGGACATGAACCCGGGCCGCCTCGTTCTGTTCGGCCTGCGTCCGCAGCACCGCGCGCAGACGCAGGCGACGTTCCCGCTGCTGTTCAACGCGCTGTATTTCTCGACGGCACAGTGACAGGGACGAAGGGCGAAGGACGAGGAGCGAGTGTGGCGCGCGCCATCGCAGGTGTGGCGCGGGCCTTCAGGCCCGCGTAAGCTGGAGTCATGCTCGACAAGATTCAGCCGCTCAGCCTTCAGGAACGGTATGCCCCGCGGAGCGTCTGCTTCGGCTGCGGGCCATCGAACGCCCGTGGGCTGCGTATTCGCAGTTTCCCGGACGGCGATGGCCTTGTCGCCGTCTGGACGCCCGAGCCGCATCACCAGGCGTTCGAGGGATCCGTCAACGGCGGCGTGATCGGCACGCTGTTCGATTGTCACTGCAACTGGACCGCGGCGTACTACCTGATGAGGGCCAGCGGCGCCGAGGTGCCGCCGCCCACGGTCACCGCGGACTATGCCGTCCGGTTCAAACGACCGACGCCGTCGAGCGGGCCGCTGACAGTTCGGTCGCACGTGGTGGACGCGCGCGAGGACCGCGCGACCATCGAAGCCACGGTCGAGTCGAACGGCGTTGTCTGCGCCACGTGCCGCGGCACGTTCGTCGCCGTGAAGCCGGACCACCCGGCGTATCACCGGTGGGAATGACGACTGGCGCAACATGTTGCGCCCTTGCTTGGAGACACACCGTGAGTGACCCGACCTGGATCGAAGGCCTGCCAGTTGCCGTAACCGTCACGTCGGCCGACGGGACCATCCTCGCGATGAATGCGCGGTCGCGCGAGACGTTTGCCGGCGACGGCGGCGGCGCGCTCATCGGCCGGAGCGTCTACGACTGCCACCCGGAACCGGCGCGCCTGAAGACGCAGAATCTGTACGCGAGCCACGAACCGAACCACTACACGATCCGAAAGAACGGAAAGAAGAAAATCATCCACCAGCTACCGTGGTTCGAGGCTGGCGCGTTCGCAGGTTTCGTCGAGATCTCCATCCCGATCCCGGACGATCTGGTGCATTTCGACAGGGACGACGGGAAATGATCGGTGGCTAGCCGCCCGGCTTCTGCCCCAGCGCCTTCTTCATCATCGCGGTGAAGCCGACCCTCCCCGACTTCCCCGCATGACGATCGACGATCTTCCCGCTGCGGTCAAGGGCGACAGTGATCGGGACCGGCCCTGGCAGGCCGAATCGCTGGTTGATGGCGTCGTAGTCGGAGGCGTCGTAGATGTAGACCGGCGCGTCGATCTTGCGGGCCGCCACGAATCCCCGCATCTGCTTCAGGACCTGTTCCCTGGTCACCGCGGGGATCATCAGATCGTAGGACACGGTCAGGACGACGCCCTGCTGGCCCTGGAACTGCCGCCCGACTTCGAGCAACTCGGGAAGCTCGGCCACGCACGGCTCGCACCAGATTGCCCAGAAGTTGAGCAGCACGCCCTGGCCCTTGTGCGCGGCCAGAGCGGCCTCCAGACCATGCAAGTCGACGACGCGGATCTCTGGTTCGGCGGCGCGGCCCGCCGTCACACCGAGCACCACACACACCGCGACCGTCACCAGCCACCGCGCCATCGTTCAGTGCTCCGGATTGGGGAATTCCCAGGTCTCACTGCCTCTGCACGAGAGGCTATCTCTTGATCGCTCAACCATAGGGCTTCGTCGTCGGCGTGGCGACGGGCTGGCCGGCCAGCAGCGCCTCGAGAGCCGAGCGCACGTACGACGTGGCAGACGGGCCCTTGTCGCCGCGAGGGTCGTCGTCGAGCGCGCCGGAATAGCGGAGCACGCCGTCTCTGTCGATGACGAAGCAGTGCGGGGTGCTCTGTCCCCCGAGCATGTCGGTGATCTTGTTCCCCGGGTCAACCGTGACCAGGAAGTTGACGCCCGCCTTCTGCACATGGTCGCGCAGACTGGCGTACAACTCACCCCCGTCGCCCTTCAACTCTCCCTGGTTGGCGTCGATCGCGATCTGGACGACACCCTTGTCGCCGTACGTCTTCTGGAGGTCGATGCACTTGGGCTCGGCCAGCTTCTCGTACGGACAGACGATCGACCAGAAGTGGATGAAGACGACCTTGCCCCGGTAGTCGCCGAGCGTGTGCGTCTTGCCGTCGATGTCGGTGAGCGTGATGTCCTTCGGGATCGTCGCGCCGACGGCGAAGGGTGTGGACGGCGCCTGCGGCGTGGCGGGCAGCCACGGAGCGAGCGCAGGCGCCAGGGACAGGGCGGCGCCAAGAACCAGGGCTGTGATCGTCACGGGCGTCCTCCGTTCAGGGTCGTCTTCCGGAAGCCCTCATCATACCGTGGACGGGTTCCCGAATCGAATTCGATCGACCGCCAGCACGCTCCCGAGCAGCACGTCCGCGCCTCGGGAACAGTCCTCCCACGAGGTCCGCTCGCGCGGCGAATGACTGATGCCGCCGATCGAGGGCACGAAGATCATTCCCATGGGCCCAAGCCGCGCCATCATCTGCGCGTCGTGGCCCGCGCCGCTCGGCAGCGACCGGTGCGCCAGCCCCAGGTCGTCCGCGCTTCGCTCGATCGCCGCGCGCACCTCCGGGGCGGCGAGCGCCGCCGCGTGATGGCTGCTCTGCGCCAATTCGATCGTCGTCCCCGTTGCCGCCGCGATCCCGGCCGCGCGACCACGGACGTCCCCTGCCAGCCGCAGGAGCTTTTCCGCCGAGAGGTCCCGGAGTTCCACTGTCAGGCGGACGAGGCCCGGAATGACGTTTGGCGCATTCGGGGTGACCTCGAGCCGTCCCACTGTCCCGACCTGACGGCCCGGCTCGCCCGTCACAATCTCGTGAACGGCTTCCACGAGCCGCGAGGCGGCCAGCAACGCGTCGTGGCGGTCTGTCATCGGCGTCGTGCCGGCATGGTTCGCTGCACCGCGCACGACGCAGTCGTAGCGATCGATCGCCACGATCCCCTCAACGATACCGATTGGCGTTCCCGCTCGATCCAGCACGCCGCCCTGCTCAACGTGCAGTTCCAGGTAGGCGTGGATCGAGCCCGGCGCGCGGCGGGCCTCGGCAATGCGATCGGGATCGCCCCCGAGCGCCCGGACCGCGTCGGCCTTGCGCACGCCGTTCCACACCTGGTCCAGCTCGCCAGCCACCAGCTCGCCCGCGGCTGCGCGGCTGCCACAGAGCCCGTTGCCGAAGGCGACGCCCTCCTCGTTGGTCCAGATCACGACCTCGAGCGGGTGGCCGGTCACGATGCCACGCTCCAGCAACACCTGGGCGACCTCGACCGCCGCAAGCGTTCCAAGCGGCCCGTCGAAGTTGCCGCCGGAGGGGACCGAGTCCACGTGCGACCCGAAGACGATCGGCTTCGCCGCGGGGTCGCGCCCAGGCCGGCGCCCGATGATGTTCGCGGCCGGATCGACGCGCGTGTCGAGCCTGGCGGCGTGCATCAGTTGCAGAACGTAGTCCCGACCCGCCCGGTCGGCCACCGAGTAACCGACGCGGCTCACGCCGTCATCGAAGCTGCCGCCAAGCGGCCGGCCGAACTCGCTCAGCTTCTCGATGCGTGCGCGAAGGCGCGCCCCGTTGACCCGAATGGCCCCAGGCGCCGCGCCGGGTTGCGCCCACGCGCGAGGAACCGACGAGGCGGCCAGGCCGGCGGCCGACAGCAGAAACGTGCGACGGGTGAAGTGCATGGCGTCCGGATCATTCTACGGCACCCGAGACAGCGTTGACAGCCGGCCTCATCGGCCAACCCTCGAGCACTCCTTGACGAGACACCCGGGGCAGCCGACAATCGCCAGTGGAGGCTGCTCATGACACGCTCGATACTCGCCGCCGCCCTCGTTCTCGGCGGGCTTCTGATGTTGGCGCCCGCAGGAATCGATACGGCAGCCGCGCAAGAGAAAGTCGGTAGCATGGGGCTGCAGCCCTTGCCGCAGACACCGGAGTGGCAGCGACTTCGGTCGCTCGTGGGCCCGTGGGAAGGGTGGGCCGATGAAGGAGGCAAGAAGACCGACGCGCGCGCCGACGTGCGGATGACTGGTGACGGGTCCGCGATCATGCACGTGCTCGGTCGGGACACGCCGTACGAGATGGTGACGATGTTCCACCCCGACGGCGCGCGCCTGCTCGCGACACACTACTGCGCGGCCCACAATCAGCCGCGCATGGCGCTCGTCCCCACCCAGGCGCCCAATCAGCTGGCATTCGAGTTCGTGGACGGCACCAACATCGTGCCGGGCGACAGCCACATGTTGCGCCTCGTCATCACCTTCGTGGACGCCGATCACCACGACGAAGCGTGGACCTCCCAGTCCAAGGGCACCACCGGCCCACCCACAGTCTTCCACTTCACCCGCAAGAAGTGATCGAGGGCCGGACGTGCACCCATTCCATCGTCCCGGGTCCGGCCGAAGGCCGTTGACGCTCCATCTTCTGACGGTGCTGGCCGCCCTGCTGGCCGCCAGCGCGCCCTCCGGGCAGGAGCGTCGCACGGACACGCCCCGCCCGATCACCGCCGCCGACTACGCCCGCGCCGAACGCTCCCTCGGTCCGAGCGTCAACCCGCTGGTCATCGGCGGCCAGGTCGCCGCCAACTGGCTGGCCGGCGATCGGTTCTGGTACCGCAACCAGGTCTCCGACGGGTACGAGTTCATCCTGGTAGACCCCACCGCCCGGACGCGAATCCCCCTCTTCGATCACGCGAAGGTGGCGGCCTCGTTGTCGGCCGCGGC
>DASVIS010000208.1:0-13713 GCA_036381995.1 Vicinamibacterales bacterium
ATCATCGTTCCACGTCATACGACGAAGAACACTAACCCGAGCACAGCCAAGGCCGCCATGGCCATCAGAGCCGGCCCGTGACCTGTCGGCACCATCGGTTCGGTCCGGCGGAGCCGTGCACAACGGCGTTCCACTCCGCTCTTCCTGATTCGCCAGAACACGCGTTCGAAAGAGGCGTCGTCGTCCACCGGCGGAGGATGACCCGAGTCGAAGAGGATGGATATCACGCGAATCAGTGCGCCGGCATTCCCAGTCGCTCTCACCGCCACCTGGTCCGCTCGACGCTCGATGTCGTCCACGAGCGCGCGGGCCATCCACTGCACAGCCGGGTTGAAGAAGAGGACCGCTCGGATCGCAATCAGCACGTACCCCCAGGCGGGATCGTGATGTTCGGCGTGCGCGAGTTCGTGGGCGACGGCCACGTCGAGCTCGGCTCCCTGCAACCGCTCCAGCGTCGCGGGCGAAACGACGAGCACCGGCCGTCGAGCCCCCTCACAGAGGAGCACCGGAGTGGAGGCTCGCACGACGCGAATGTCCGGCACCGTGATGCCGAGTGCGTCGGCATGCCTGCGCACCACGGCCCGAACGCCAGGCCCAGCCGTGTGCCAGGGGCCGGCATCGGGCATGGGGCTGGTGCCGCGAAGCAGGTCCAGCGCGGGGGGAAGGGCATCGCGCAGGAAGAGCGCGGAGCCGAGGCCCGCCGCCAGCAGCAGGACGAGATCGCCCAGCCCGGACCCGGCGATCCGGACCTGGTTCCAGCGCTCGCCGGCGAATAGCGCCCAGCCGGCGATGAAGACGGCGCCGTTGCGGAATGGGGCGAACAGGAACAGGACCGGGAGCCACAGGACCGGAACCGCCAGCGCCAGGAGCCTGAATCGCAGCCTCCACACGCCGTCCTCGATCCTCCACACGCGCAGCAATGCCTCTACGAAGAGGGCCGCGACGAAGGCGTGCAGGATCGACTGGGACAGGAAGGCGAGGAGCATCACCTCACCGCGGGGGCTATTCCGTCTCCTTCAGGCGCTCGTACTCGAGTTCGTGCTCATGATGGAGCCGCTCCGCGCTGATCCTGCCCGTGAAGATCGTCGTGTCGAACGGGAAGACGTCCGGGTTGAGATGCGCGTTGTAGATGTGCCAGACGATGACGACCAGGAACGCCATCAGGCCCTCGTTGCCGTGGGCCAGCTTGGCGGCGGGCACGATTTCGCCGGGCAGGAACCTCGTGGCCAGGATGGGGAAGAGCAGCACGAGACCGGTCGAGATGACGATGACCGCGCCCAGCACGAGGCCCCAGTACTCGAACTTCTGCTTGTAGTCGAACTTGTCGAACTTCGCCGGTGCGTCCGTCATCCCGAGGTAGTAGCGGAGCTGCTGGATCGCATCGAGGAAATCCTGCCGCGTGGGCACGAGCGACATCGCGGCTCGGCCGGTCACGACAAGGGCCGAGATGACCCCGAGGTGCGTAAAGGTGAACAGCGTGAACAGAATGCCGGCCGCGCGATGGAGCCAACGCACCCGGTCGATGCCTCCGAGCAGCGCGATGATGCCCTGAGCCCAGGACGCCTCGAAGAACTTCTGCGGCAGCCCCGTGAGCGCCAGGAGGAGGAACAGCGTCATCACGGACACGTGCTCGACGCGCTGCTTCGGCGTGAAACGGATCACGTAGCTCTTCATCGGTTGACCACGACCCGCCAGAGGTGCAGGAGAATCTGGAGCACCAGCCCCCCGATCATGAACGGGATCAGTATCCAATAGGCGATCTTGACGCCGTAGACCAGCGGCGCGTTCTTGAATGTCGGCTCGTAGTGCGACAGCCACGCCGACGAGAAGTTCTTCGTGGCGCCGGGGTGACACCGCTGGCAGGTCTTGAGGAGATTCGCCCGCATGACCCCGGAATTCGGCGCATCGGTCCTGGCGATGTCGTGGACGCCATGGCAGTCGATGCAGAGTGCCGTCACCTTCGAGGCCTCGGTTGTCCCATTTCGCTGAAGCGACGCCGTCATGCCGTGGAAGTCGGCCAGGTACGTCTGCATGACGTTCGTGGACAGGTTGTATTTCTTCATCATCGCGGGCTGCGCGTGACAGCGCGCGCAGAGTTCGGGGCTCTTCAGGCGCCATCCTGGCGCGTGAGGCCCGGCGATATCGTGCGCGTGGTGGCAGTCGGTGCACGTCGGGACGTCCGTGTTCTTCTCCTCGATGAGCGCGCGCCCGTGCACGCTCTTCGCGTACCTGGCCGAGACGCCCTGATGGCACCCGGCGCAGGTCTGGGAGATTCGCGAACGGGGCTGGTTGGGCGGCGTCACGTTGTGCGCGCCGTGGCAATCCACACAGACCGGCGCCATCCGATCGCCTCGCGCGATGGCGGGGTAGTGGACGCTGTCCAGCGTCTTGCTGTAGTTCGCGAAGTGACACCGCTTGCACGCCTCGTAGTACGCGATGGTGAACTCGCGCTTCGTCTGGAACGGCTTGGAAGCGTGCGGCACGCCGGTGATGTCGGTGTGGCAATCGGTACATCCCAGCTTGCCGCCGTGCACGGAACGCGTGAACTCTTCGCGATCGACATGGAGGCCGCGCGTCTCGCCGCTCGGCAATGTGACCGACATCGTCGTGTCACGATGACAGGCCAGGCACGTCTCGATGTCCTCGTTCTTCGGCTGCGGGACACCTGGTGTCTGAACCCCGACAGCGACGACCAGGGAGAGGAGCAATGGATGAAGCATGCTGGCTATCACCGCGAAAACACGCCGCACGGCCCGACCCGGCTTGCCGAGCAAGGCTGTTGCCAGCCGAGCAGTCTACCAGAAATGCCCGACATTCCCGCATCTCAGTGTATGACGCGTCTGTCGGGCAGTAGAGACTGCCGAGAAATCGACAGTGGCCGAAAGCCATGTGCCCCTCGAAGTGTTGCAGAATGCGACAGTCCGGGATCGCTTCAGTCGGTCACTGTTCGCGGCGCAGGGACAGCACGTAGGCGGTCACATCAACGAGGCCGTCGTCTCCAAGCACTCGCCAACCTGGCATTGCCGTCCCGGGAAGCCCGTCCCGGATGTGGCGGAAGACCCGCTGGGCGGACGTCGATCGCTGCCAGGCCGGATTCGTGAAGTCGCGCGGCGGCGTGGAGAACCCGGACAGGCGGGCGCCCCGGCCGTCGCCGCGATCGCCGTGGCAGAGCGCGCAGTTGCGGAGAAACACCCGGCGCCCCTCGCGCTCGGCCGCGGCGCTGGCCAGGCGAGCCTCGAAGTCAGGCGGGAGGTCAGAGGGCCTGCGGCAGGAACCGCAGGCCAACGTCAACAGGATGGCTCCCAGGAGCCGTGGAATTCGGGCCATTGCCGGCTCTCTTCTCGAGCGGGAACCCGAGGCGGCGGGCTTCCTCGCAGACCAGGTCGATCAACTCTGACATTGACGCCTGAACGGGCGGAGACAGCCCGACGCCCAGGTCAGCGGTCAGCGGGACGCAGCCGAGGAGAACGAGAGTCGGCGGGACCCGACCACGCCATCGGGCCGCCTCGATCAGGTCGGACACGCCGACTTGGTGCACCGACAGGCGCGTCGCGACGGCCGGTCCCACGTCGTCGCCGTCGATGCGGACAAGGGCGCCGGGTGGCGCGTCCGCCTGGATCGCGTCAACGAGGATCGCGCGCTCGGCATCCTCCAGGTAGGGGAGCAGCGCGAGGCCCAGTGTGCCTCCATCCAGCACCTTCACGCCGTCGGGGACGATCCGGGTCTCGGCAATCGCCTGTGCCACGAGGGCTCCGAGCCCGTCGTCGCTGCAGAGCAGGTTGCCAAGGCCCAGGATCAACAGCGACGAACGGCTATCCATGGGTGTCCTTGCGATCGATGAAGCGATAGCCGGAGTAGGTCAGGTCCTCGCGAGGGACGAACTTGTACCCCGAGAAGATCGACTCGACGGTTGCGTTCGCCTCGACTTGCGACATCAGGACCGCGCTGTAGACATGGTGCAGCGCGAAGCCGATCAGCATCCACATGAACCCGTGATGGAGCCACCGGGCCGTCGACAGCCCGCCGAACACCGGCACGAGGAACGTGAACATCCGCAGCGGTGAACCGGTGTGAGCACTGACCGAATAGAGTGCGAGCCCGGTCCCCATCATCACCAGGTAGATCAGGAACACGAAAGTGTAGGTGAGACCGGCCAGCGGGTTGTGGCCCACGAAGCCGGGCGGCTTGCGCATGCGGAACAGGTAGTAGTTGAGCGTGGGCCAGATCGCCTTCCACCGTTTCTTGCGCGCCGGCACGAACTTGTCCCACTTCGCGTAGTTGTTTCCGACGAACATCCACCAGACCCTGCTGAAGACGGAGATGCCGAAGACGATCGCCGTCGAGTAGTGGACGAGCTTTACGAGGCCCATCAGCGAGCGCTGGGCGGCGACGCCGGTGGTGACGAGCGACGGGTTCGCGATGTACAAGCCGCTGAGCGAGAGCACCGCGATCGACCCGGCGATGAGCCAGTGACAGACGCGGACGGGCCACTCCCACACGTACACACGCACGGTTTCGGCGAGAGCCTTGTCGCCGATCATGGCAACCTCACTCGCGCGACTTCCTGCTTGCGCGCGTCAAGGACGTGGACGCCACACGCCAGGCACGGGTCGAACGAATGGATCGTCCGGAGAATCTCGACAGGCTTGGACGGGTCCGCCACGGGGGTGCCGAGCAGCGCCTCTTCGTACGGGCCCCGCTGGCCGGTGGAATCTCGCGGGCCGGCGTTCCAGGTGCTGGGTACGATGCACTGGTAGTTGGCGATCGCTCCGTTGCGGATGTGCACCCAGTGTCCGAGGGCACCCCGAGGCGCCTCGTGGAACCCGGCGCCCGACGCCTCGTTCGGCCACGAGGACGGATCCCACTTGGAATTGTCGTGCGTCCTCAGGTCGTGGCGCGCCATGTTGTGCGCCAGCTGGTCGAGCCAGTCGCCCTGCTTCTCGGCGAGCACCAGCGTTTCGATGGCGCGGGCGGCGACGCGCCCCAGGGTGGAGAACAGCGCCTCGGGGCCGACGCCCAGCTTCTGCAGCACCGTCCCGACCAGTTCCTTGACGCGCGGATGACCCGACGCGTACGCGACGAGCATCCGCGAGAGCGGCCCGACCTCCATCGGCAGGCCGGCGTAGCGCGGCGACTTCAGCCAGCTGTATTTCTCGGTGGTGTCGAGCCGATCGTACGGCGGCGTTGGGCCGGTGTACTTCGGCCTGGTCTCACCCTGGAACGGGTGGAGCGCCGCCTGATCGCCCCCGCCGTATTCGTACCAGGAATGGCGGACATGCTCGGTGATCTGCGAGGGATCGAGCCGTTCGACCTTCGTCAGGTCGCGGTTCCGAATCACCCCGCCGGGCAGGAACAGCGGTGGGTTGCGCCCATCGTCTTCCGGGTACTCGCCGTAGACGAGATAGTTGCCGGCTCCCGCCCCGTAGCCCGCCCAGTCCTTGTAGAAGGACGCCACGGCCAGCACGTCGGGGATATAGACACGCGCGACGAAGTCGTGGGCTTTGTCGATCAGCGATCTCACCGACGCCAGCGTATCGGCGTTGAGCGACGACTGCTTGTCGGGATCGACCGGAGTGGCCATCCCGCCGACCAGGAAGCTCTGGAGATGCGGATTCTTGCCACCGAGGATGGCGTGGACCTTGATGACTTCGCGCTGCCACTCGAGCGCTTCCAGATAGTGCGCGACGGCCATCAGGTTGGCTTCCGGCGGCAGTTTGTAGGCGGCGTGTCCCCAGTAGGCGTTGGCAAACGGTCCAAGCTGCCCGCGGCTGACGAATCCTTTCACGCGGTCGCGGACGCCCGCGAAGTACTTCGAGCCCGACAGCGGCCAGTCCGAGATCGATTCGGCGAGCGCCGAGGTCCTGACCGGATCGGCGCTCAACGCCGACACGATATCGACCCAGTCCAGCGCGTGCAGGTGGTAGAAGTGCACGACGTGGTCCTGCACCGCCTGCATCGCGATGATCAGGTTCCGAAGAAGTCTGGCATTCGGGGGAGGCACGGCGCCGATCGCGTTCTCGACGGCCCGAATCGAGGCGATCGCATGCACGGTGGTGCACACACCGCAGATCCGCTGCGTGAACACCCAGGCGTCGCGAGGGTCGCGCCCCTGCAGGATCAGCTCGATGCCGCGGAACATCGTGGAGGAGGACCAGGCATCCCGTACCTTCCCGCCATCGACCTCGGCCTCGATACGCAGGTGCCCCTCGATCCGAGTGACGGGATCAACGACGATGTGCGTCATACCGTTCCTCCCTTCTTCGGGTCAACCGGCTGCGGCGGCGCGGCCACGGCCTCGGGCTTCTCGCGCGAGCGCTTCACGAACGAAATCACGCCGTGGGTGGCGAACGCCGCGGCGATACCAACCGAAGCGGCGACGCCGACGCGGTCCACCGTGTACCCGGGGCCGAGGATCGGTGGGCCCTGGAGGTGGTTGTAGAACGGCGTCATCTTGTCCCAGAAGTCCGCCTCGGCGCAGCCGACGCACGGGTGCCCGCAACCGATCGGCCAGTTGGTGCCCTCGTTCCACCGGACCCTCGGACAGTTCTGGAAGGTGACCGGGCCCTTGCAGCCCATCTTGTAGAGGCAGTAGCCGGTCCGATGGCCTTCGTCGCCCCACTGCTCGACGTACTGGCCGGCGTCATAGTGCGCGCGCCGTTCGCAGTTGTCGTGAATCAGCTTGCCGTAGGCGAACAGCGGGCGCTGGTACTGGTCGAGCGGCGGCCAGTCCTTGAACGTCAGGTAGTGCACCAGCAGCGCCGTGATGTTCTCGGCATTCGCCGGGCAGGCCGGAAGGTTGACGAGGTTCTTGATCCCCGGCACCGCATCACGCACGCCGAGCGCCCCGGTCGGATTCGGCGCCGCCGCCGGCAGGCCACCAAACGCCGCGCACGTACCCATGGCGATGGTCGCTGCCGCTCCACCGCACACTTCCCGGGCGATGTCGAGCGCAGACCGGCCGCCGACCGTGCAGTACGCACCGTTCTCGAAGGTCGGAATCGAACCCTCGACCACCACCAGGTACTGACCTTTCTTGTCCCCCACGACCTTCTGCAAGGCCTCGTGCGCCTGCGTCCCGGCTGCCGCCATGATCGTCTCGTGGTAGTCCACCGACAAGGTGTCCAAGATGATGTCCGCCACCGTCGGACGGGAGGCGCGCAGGAACGATTCCGTGTTCCCGCAGCAGTCCTGGAATTCGAGCCAAACCAGGACCGGCTTCTCGGCTTGCTGGATGGCCTTCGCCACCTTCGCCGACAACGAGGCCGGCAACGCGAGTGCCGAGGTCATCACCGTGCAGAACCCCAGGAACTCGCGGCGAGAGACCCCTCGCCGTTTGAGCTCGTCGATGAACCAGTTCTCGCGATCGCTCATAGGTCACGTCCTTTGATGGCAGCCGTTCGGCGACGCGAACGCTCGGCGCTCCGGCAGGTTTGCGACCGACCGGGTGTTCCACCCGGCCTGAACGAGAAGACCCAAGACGACGTCAGTCGAACGCCCGTGGTCGATGTAAGGGGAAATCTTTCGCGGACGGGAAGCAAACGCAGAGCCAGATCCGGTAAGGTGCTGAAGGACAGGATCTTACGAGCGCCAGGCGGAGGACCAGGCCTGACGAATGACGGGATCCCGGCGGACCGCAGGATGCCGAAAAGCGCATCCCGAGCGGACTACGCCGAGTGTGCCACCGGCTCAGGGCACCTGGCCCGGATTCGGACTCCTCCGGAGATTTCGAGCGCGGCATCCACGGCGTTGTGCACGAGGTTGATCAGGAGTTGTTCGAGCTGGTCGCTATCGCCGGAGAGCCGGACGTTCGGGCCCGGTTCGACGGTGACCGGAAGGCGGGTCTCGAGCCCGGCGACCCTCCGCACGAGCTCCCCGATGTCGAGTGGCGCCAGGCGCGGCGCGCCGCGATGACCTCGAGGCCGCGGCCGGCATCGTCCCTCCAGTCAGCGGGCAACTCGTCTCGGCGAAGCAGCCGGGCGAAGCTTCCGGCGATCGATTTGATCGGCGCCAGCGGTCGTGTCGCGCGCGTAGTTGAGATCCATGAGGAGGACGTCGAACTCACGGTGCTCGACGGCGTCGAGCACGCCCGCCGGTGACGTCACCGCCTCGAGTTCCCACCCCTCGGCCTTCAGCAGGAGCCGCAGCGCCTCGAGGACAGCGGCCTGGTCATCGGCAATGAGGATGCGGGGTCGGAGGCTCTCGGTTGATTTCATCGGGAGCGACCAGTCAACTGAGAATTGAAAATCTCAATTCTCAATTTCATGCCTGTCCCTGGCCTTGGTTCCCAACAACCCACCCGTCCCTCAGCTGGATGACCCTGTCGCCGTAGGCCGCGTTGGTTTCGGAATGCGTGACCTGGACGATCGTCGTGCCGTCCTGGTTGAGCTTCCGGAACATCTCCATGATCTCCTTGCCTTGGGTCGAATGCAGGTTTCCAGTCGGCTCGTCGGCGAGGATGACCTTCGGGCTTGCGACGATGGATCGGGCGACGGCGACGAGTTGCTGCTGCCCGCCCGACAGTTGGTTCGGATAGAGGTCCTTCTTGCCGACGATCTGGAAGCGGTCGAGCACGTCGCACACGATCGATTGACGCTCGCTCTTCTTGACGTCGCGGTAAGACAGGGGAATCTCGAGGTTCTCGTAGACCGTGAGGTTGTCCAGCAAGTGGTAGCTCTGGAACACGAACCCCATGTACTGCTTGTGGAGCGCCGAGCGCGCCTTCTGGTTCAAGGCATGGACCGGCTCGCCCAGGAAGTCGTATTCCCCCGTCCAGGCGCTGTCGAACATGCCCATGATGTGGAGGATCGTGGACTTCCCGGCACCCGACGGTCCCATGATCGAGACGAACTCACCTTCGCGAATGTCGGCCGAGACGCGACGCAGGACGTAGGTCCGGCTCACCCCGTGCTGATAGCACTTCTCGAGGTTGCGCAGCGCGATGATCGGGGTCACGCCGTCGTCGCCTCCATGCTCTCCTCGACCACCTGACCGTCGAAGAGGTGGATGTTGCGGTCGGCATGGCGCGTGAAGCGCGGATCGTGCGTGACCATGCAGATGGTCGCACCCTGCCGGTGCAACTCGCGGAGCAGGTCCATCACTGCTTCGCCATTTCGCGAATCGAGGTTGCCGGTGGGCTCGTCGGCGAGGAGGATCAGCGGGGCGCCGACCAGGGCGCGGGCGACGGCGACGCGCTGCTGCTGCCCGCCGGACAACTGACTCGGCAGGTGACGGGCACGGTGGGCCATGCCGACCTTCTCGAGCGCCTCGGTCGCGCGGGTCTTGCGCTCGGCCGACTTCATGCCCCGGTACGTGAGCGGCAGTTCGACGTTCTCGAAGACCGTGAGGTCGCCAATCAGGTTGAAGCTCTGGAAGATGAACCCGATCTCCCGGTTACGGATTCGGGCGCGCTCCGCCATGCTCAGGTTCGCCACCGGCTGGCCGTTCAGCGTGTAGGTGCCGCCTGTCGGCGTGTCGAGCAGGCCGAGAATCGAGAGGAGCGTCGACTTGCCGCAGCCCGACGGCCCGGCGATCGACACGTATTCGCCCTTGCGGATCTCCATGTGGATACCCGACAGGGCGTGGGTCTCGACCTCGTCGGTGTAGAAGATCTTGGTGACGCCTTCGAGCTGAATGAGCGGTTGGTCGGTTCCGTTGCCGGTCATCGTGCCTCCCGAGATCCTGTGCCTGTTCGTGTCAATGTCCGCGGGCAACATGGCCGCGGCGATGCTGGTCGGTGCATGCGGCTTGCCTCTACTTGAGCCGGACCCGGTCGAAGGCGTCGTACTGGGACATGTCGGACAGGATGACCTGGTCGCCCTGTTTCAGCCCAGACTTCACTTCCACCGTGTTGACCGAGGTCTTGCCGATCGTGACCTTCGTGAGCGTGCAGTTCACACCGTCCTCGTCCACTTTGAACAGGCTGATCACGCTTTGCTCCTGGCCGTAGGTCGGTCGGCCGACGTACAGAATATCGTTCAGCCGTTCGAGCTCGATCGTGCCATCCACGCTGAGGTCGGGCCGAGCTCCTTTTGGCAGTTCACCCTCGAGCGCCACGTCGACGGTCACGGTGCCGTTCTGCACGGCGGGATCGATACGGGACACGCGACCGGCGATGATGCCGTTGCGGGTGTCGATCGAGGCCGGCTGGCCGATCACGATGTCCTTGGCCTGCGTCTCCGCGATCTTCAGTTGTGCCTTCAGATGACCCTGGTCGGCCACGCGCGCGAGGTTGGTCCCGGGGCCAACCTGCTGGCCGACCTCCACCGGGACCTGTTGCAGCATGCCCGCGATCCCCGCGCGGACGTGCAGCTGGCTGACCTGACTGCGACGGAGTTCGACGAGAGCCCGGAGCCGGTTCACTTCCGCCTGTTGCACGGCGAGCCGGGATTGCGACGATTCGCGCATCGCCGAGAACCGCTTCTGCTCGATCTGATCGCGCACGCCCAGGTTGTCCGACCGGACCTGCGAGAGCTTCGTGGTCAGCACGGAGACCAGACCTTCCTTGGCGAGTTCCGCATCGGATTCTGCCTGCAGCTTCGCCTGGCGGTAGTCAGCGCGCACCGCGCTGGCAGCCGCCTCCTGCGCCAGAATGTCGTTGGCGACGGTGACCTGCAGGTTGGCGTACTGCGCGTCGGCGGCCTTGAGCTGCTGCTCAGCCTCGAGCAAGGCCTGGGACTGCGTCGGGTTGATCAGTTCGAGGATGACCGTGTCAGGCGCCACGGGCGTCCCGGGATAGACGACGATCCGCTCGACGCGGCCATCGGTTGCCGCCGGAATCCAGCGGATCTCTTCGGGCACGAGCGTGCCGAGGCCCCGCACCTGTCGGACCATGGGACCGCGCTTGACCGTGTCGATGTACGCGGTGCCGCGCTCGATCGTCGGCGCTGCCGGCTTCAGGCGGGACAGCGCCACGGTGATCAGGGCCACCGCCAACAGCACGACCACCCCAATGATGATGCGGCGGAGCTTCTTGTTCCTGGCGACGCTGGACGGACGTTGAATATCCATGGCTCGATAGCCTTAGACGTGAACGACGGCGGAAAAGGTCACTGCCTTGAAAGCCGCGGCCCCGGGGATCCGGTCTTCGCGTTCATCTGGAACGCCAGACGCGTGCCAGGAGCGGCTATCATCGCAAGCCACTGCCATGATGTCGCTTGAGAGCAATGGAGGGGGAGAGGGACAGGCGAGGCGCTGTGCGCGGCCGAACTGGCCTGTCCCAGAAACGAACATTCGAATGCCTGACCCTGTTCCTACTTCTTCAACTTGAACGTACCTGGCACCGCGATCTCGTCGGCCGAAACGGTCGTCGAGATGCTCAGCACGCTGTTCGTCGTGGTCATGAACGTGACGCGCGTGTCGGTATCGGGTGACGCCTTCTGCGTTCCGGCCTCGGCTTCCTTCGGCGCTTCCTTCTTCCGGCCGAGGCGCCCGAGCATGCCGCCGAGAGCGCCTCCCGGCGAATCGGATGGCTGGTCGTCCTGTTTCTTCGCGGAGGCGGCCTGTTCCTTGGTCTGCACGGCCTGGACGGTCATGACCGATTCGATCGGTGTGCCGTCCATGTTGACCTTCTCGGTCTGGATCCTGGACATCCCGTCCTTGAGGCCCGGATACATGGCGAAGGCTTGGGCGAGCTGGTCGGCGGAGGGCACGACGGCGTTCTCGTTCAGCATCTTCGCGTAGCGCACGTCGAAGGCGGTGATTTCCCGCATGGCCGCGACCTTGGGCGCGAGCCACGAATCCACCGTCATCAGCATGCCGCCAGCCTGATCCAGCGTCTTCCCCTTCTCGTGGATCGCGATCGTCATGATCACCTGCCGGCAGTTGAAGCCGTTGATCTGCCGCTTCTGGCCGGTGTCCTTGACGTTGAAGTCGACCGTCATCTCCTTCTGGTCCGGGTCTCTCTTCTCCGCCTTGTCTTCGCGCGCGCGCTGCCTTCGCGCGTCCTCCTCGGCCTTCGCCCTGGCCTCTTCCATCCGCTTCCTCATTTCGGCGAAGGTGACGACCTTGTAGCTCTTGTCGCGGACGTTCACCTCGTAGATCTTCTCCTCGGCGAGATCGATGATGGTGGCGCTGTCGTCGGTGGACGTGATCTTGCGATCGCCTTTCACCGCGATCGTACTGACGATCCCTTCCTTGGCGGCCTTGCCGCCGAACAAACCCATCATCCGGCCGAGCATGCCTTCGAACTTGAGCTGTGACTTCTCGGTCGTCTTCACGTCGGCGCCGGCCGCCGCGGCCGTGATGAGCAGCCCTGCCAACGCGAGCGCCACCCCGAATCGTAGGCGAGTCATTCCAGTTCCTCCCGCTTTCGATGGACGAATGTCCACGCCTGCCAACGGCGCCATGCCATGGCGGACGTCGGTCGATCGATATTCTAGCAAAGAGCTACCCGCAGCTCCCGCCCTCGGTCTTGAACACCGTCCTGACCTCGGTGTCGGTGATTTCGAGGATGTCGTATCGCTCGTAGCCCCACGCGGACCGCTGAGCGACCCAGTACAGCTTGCCGTCGAGCCGGAACGATCCGAGCACCATCGTGTAGACGAGCCCTTGACGATCACGGTCCGAGAGCGTGGCCGTCACCTCGATCTTCGGCGGAGCCTGCGAGTCGATGCGGACGAAGCCGACCGCGTACGTCAGCAACTCGGGACCAAGGCGGAACCGCGGATAGCGCTTGACCCCCTCGAAGTAGAGAACGGTCGTTCCGGGTCTCGGTCCCGGGGACCGGAAGAGGATCTCGAGCGTGAACGCCGTCTCGGCGCGCTGACGTTCGGTGAACGACTCAGGAAGGTCGGTCTCCATCACCCGTGGCGTTTCGGCCGCGGTGATCTTGGCCGCGACATCGGCGGAGACCTTGGACCAGTCTGCCGACTGCGCATCCAGGATCTCCACCGGCCCGACGAGCACATCGCCGGTCGTTGCCAGGCCGTCCTTGGGGTACGGCTGCATCTTCGGCGGAACCGGAGGTTCGATGGAGGAATAGTCGGTCTGCAGGCCGATGTGCGTCTGGCACTCGGCCATCAGGTTGACCGGGCTCGTCACGTGAACCACCCGGTTCTCGCCGCGCATCGGCCATGCGGTCCAGGCGCTGACGGGGCTGTCGCGCAGCCACCATTTTTTGGGTGAACTCGCGATCGAGATGGGGATGTCCTGTCGGCGGCCCGGGACGGGCCAGCGGTTCACAAAGCGCCTGGTGTCGTAGCTGGCGAAGGGGACGACGACGCCGTCGCGGCGGAGAACGCCGAGCGTGAACGACGTACCGCTGGTGGTCCGGGCCTGTGCGTCCAGACCCGGGCCGCCCGGGACCATGAGAATCGAAACGAGAGCGACCGCGGCCAGCAGACCGGACAGCAGCTTGCTCACGAGGTGCTCCGTTTCTCTACTTGTCGTCCAGCTTCCGACCAGCGTCCAGGTTGTCGAAATGCAGAATCGCATTGAAAACCAGCGAGTAACTGCCCTTCGTCTCCCCGCGCCAGACGGGGTTCGGCGAGAAGATCAGGACGTGCCCCTTGTCGCGAGGCACGTCGATCACTGCCGGCCGCTGCGCGATTTCACTCCCGCCATCGAGCAGACCCGACACGAGCAGATCCTTTGCGTCGCCGTAACGGAGGATGACGCGCGGGCGCTGCTTGACGGGGATGACGTTGATTCCATTGCGGAGCTGCTCGTCAGTGACCGGCGTGGCCTGCCAGGGCTCGACCTTGGGATCGGCAGGCG
>DASVIS010000209.1:0-4379 GCA_036381995.1 Vicinamibacterales bacterium
CACGTACTGAATCGCCTTGTCGAGCGCGGCCTTGAACCTCGCATCGCGTTTCTCGAGATGGAGCCGCAGCAGAAGCTTGGCCGATTCCGCCGTGCCGCCGTCGTCGAACGTGCCGTTGCCCCAGTTGTGCTGGAACTCTTCGAGACGCCAGGCGTTGCGTCCGATGGTGTCGTACCACTCCTGCAGCGATCGGTCGCCCGCCAGATCGATCACGTAGTTCCAGCCGCCAGCCGGCAACTGTCCGGCGATGAGGGCGTCGGCCGCCTGCTCCGCGGCGCGGTAGTAGTACTCGTCTCCCGTCGCATGATAGGCGTCCAGGAACAGGTGCCCCATCGTCGGCGTCCCAGGGGGCTGGACCCACACCATGGTGTCGCGTGCTTCGATCTCGCCCCACCGTCGGGACAGATCCGGCAGGTACGCCCAGACGTAGCCGCCCTTCGTCGCGACGTGTTCCACCATGAAGGTCGTGGCGCGCTTCATGGCATCGAGGACCTCCGGCTTGCCGGGCTGGGCCGCGGAATGGCTAGTGGAGGAGGACGACTGTGCCCAGGCGGGCGAGCCCCATGCGAGGACGATTAGCGCGAGGGCGGCCAAGTAGTTGATCATCCTGCTACGTTCCCGGCTGGACGTACGGCACATTCTCGAACATCCGCCGCTCGTCGCCCCGCGGGTCGTCGGCGACTCTGGCCGCGGTATCGAAGAGCATCGTCGCCCGCCGGGTCAGGTCATAGGCGGGCCAGCGCGGGATGTGCCGGTTGTTCGGGTTGCCGGTTCGCGCGAAGGCCAGGAGCGTCTCGCTCATCTGGTCCGCGACCTTCTGCGCGTCGGGGCTGCTTCCCGTCATCTGTGGCGTCAGGGGGGCGTTGTCGAACACCATCGGAATGTCGAGGCCGTGCGGCGCCCTGAGCTTTCCGCCCTGCACCGGCGTGCACCAGTCGAATTGATAGACCCAGGTGCGCGCCGCCATCGCGGGCTGCGCCGCACGCCGCTCCGCCTCGATCACCTGCCCGCGCCAGGACCGGGAGGCCGTTGTGGCGGCGAAGAAGATGTCGGTCGGAGAATACTGCGGGTAGATCCGGCGATACTCCGCGATGACCCTGGCGCGGTCCAGGCTACCCATGAACGGCGAATTCGCTTCGAGTTTCGCCTGCACGTTCTCCCACGTCAGCTCGAACAGGCTCGGATCGCTTCCGCCAATCAGCCCTCTCGTCTCGTCGTGCGTGTTCCCCAGGATCATCGGGATGTCGGCCGAGAGCGGCGATGCGTCTGGCTCGAACGGGTCGCGCGGGAGCGAGCGGCCGTCCTTCACCGGTCCGAAATAGCTCCCCCGTGGCCGGGCAGCCATCAGCCGCTCCATCGGCATCGTCACGAGTTCACGTGCGCGGTCCGGGGCGACGTTCAGCGCCGCCAGGAAGTCGCTCGCTGTCTTCGTCGCGGTGCTGATGCGGCTCGCGGTGATCTGCTGGCCGCTCATGGTCCACACCCGGTGGAACAGCCCCCGCGCGGCCGGCATCGCCATCAGTGTCGCGCACTTCGCCCCGCCGCCCGACTGGCCGAAGATCGTGACGTTCCTCGCGTCGCCGCCAAACTCCGCGATGTTGTCGCCCACCCACTTCAGCGCCAGCACGAGATCCAACATCCCGGCGTTGCCAGAATCGGCGAACTCGGGACCGCCCGCCTCGGCCAGGTACAGGTACCCGAACAGGTTCAACCGGTGATTGACCGTGACGACCACCACATCGCCGCGCCGGCACAGGCGCACGCCGTCGTACCCAACCGTGTTGCTGGTCATGCTGGAGTACGCACCAGGGTGGAACCAGACCAGCACGGGCCGCTTCGCGCCCCCGCGCAGCCCCGGCGTCCAGACGTTCAGCGAGAGACAATCTTCGCCAATCGTCTTCGCTTCGTCTGCCGGGAAGAACCCGCCGCCGCCGCGGGGTTGAGGTGCGGTCGGGCCGAACTCCAGCGCGTCGCGCACGCCGGCCCACGGCTCCGGCGGAACCGGGGGAAGAAAGCGTCGCTTCGAGGTGTCCGCTCCGTAGCGAACACCCTTGAACACGGAGATGCCGTTGTCGACGTCGCCCCGGACCCTCCCGAAGGCGGTTGTCGCAACCGGAGCACTGACACCGCGGCGCGCGAACGCCCGCACCGGTGCCACGCCCGCTGCAGTCACGACGCCTGCGCCGACCGCCAGATGGCGCAGCATCGCCCGGCGATCGATTACACGCGGATCGCTCAAGAGCCCGTTCGGATCTGAAGTGGCCATCAGAGTCCTTCCAAGCGGCGGCCCGACCACTATAGTCTACCTATCCCCGTGCTGCCGGAACACGAACGGATCGCATCCAGTGGCCGGATGCCGGTATGATCGGTGAGCAAGGAGTTCCTCGATGGCTTGGTACAAGGTTGCTGATCTCCTGAGCGGCGCCGTCCCGGCTGGAATGCCCGTCACCGTCAAGGGCTGGGTGCGAACGCGTCGCGATTCCAAGGCGGGCCTTTCTTTTCTGCACGTCCACGATGGCTCCTGCTTCAATTCCATCCAGGTCGTGATCCCGAACGCGCTGTCCAACTACCAGGCCGACGTGCTCCGGCTGACGACAGGCTGCTCGGTCGAAGTCGACGGCACCCTGGTGCCGTCGGAGGGCAAGGGTCAGGCTTTCGAGGTCAAGGCCGGCTCGGTGCACGTGGTCGGCTGGGTCGACGATCCGGACACGTATCCCATCTCGCCCAAGCGGCATACTTACGAGTACCTGCGCGAGGTGGCGCACCTGCGGGCACGCACCAACACCTTCGGCGCCGTGGCGCGGGTGCGCAACTGCATGGCCCAGGCGATCCACCGTTTCTATCACGAGCGAGGGTTCTGCTGGATTCACACCCCAATCATCACGGCCAGCGACGCCGAAGGCGCCGGTGAACTGTTCCGCGTGTCCACGCTGGACCTGCAGAACCTGCCTCGCACGGATGACGGCCGGGTCGACTTCACGCAGGACTTCTTCGGGAAGCCAGCCTATCTCACGGTGTCCGGACAGCTGAACGTCGAGACCTATTGCCTCGCTCTGACCCGCGTCTACACGTTCGGCCCGACCTTCCGGGCGGAGAACTCCAATACGAGCCGCCACCTGGCCGAGTTCTGGATGATCGAGCCGGAGATTGCCTTTGCCGACCTCAACGACAATGCCGCGCTTGCGGAGGAGTTCCTCCGGTACATCTTCCAGGCTGTCCTGACCGAGCGCGCGGACGACATGGCGTTCTTCGCGGAACGCGTGGACAAGACCTGTGTCGCGCGCCTCGAGGCGTTCCTCGAGTCCAGCTTCGAGAGGATGACCTACACGGAGGCGATCGCGGCGCTCGAGAAGTCGGGCAAGTCGTTCGAGTACCCCGTGCGGTGGGGCATCGACATGCAGGCCGAGCACGAGCGCTATCTCACGGAGGACCTGGTCGGCCGGCCGGTTGTCGTCACCGACTATCCGAAGGAGATCAAGGCGTTCTACATGCGCCTGAACGACGACGACCGCACGGTGGCGGCGATGGACGTGCTGGCGCCGGGGATAGGGGAAATCATCGGCGGCAGCCAGCGCGAGGAGCGCCTCGACGTGCTGGACCGGCGCATCGACGCGATGGGCCTCGACCAGCGCACCTACTGGTGGTACCGCGACCTGCGGCGCTACGGCACCGTGCCGCACGCGGGCTTCGGCCTGGGCTTCGAGCGGGCGATCAACTACGTCACGGGGCTGGCCAATATCCGCGATGTCATCCCGTTCCCCCGCGCGCCGAAAAGTGCGGAGTTCTGAGGTCGGGCGAAGGACCCGCCCTACACCCTCGTCCGGCCAGGCACGCGCCTGGCGACAAGCGCGAATGCCACCAGCGCCGCAACGCCCGTGACCGCCTCCGTCAGCAGCATGCCGCTGGTGGACCACGCGTCGTGCGCCCATCCGGCCGCCCGCAGCATGCCCAGGCTGAACAGCGTATTGATCGCGAAGAACAGGTTGATCTTCGTGGCGGCCGCCGTTTCCCCGATGATCGCCAGTACGAGGCCGGTGAACGACGCGGTGACCATCCCCAGCGTAAAGGTGTAGAACAGCGTCGTCGCGGCGTAGCTCCCCGACGTGCGCGGCGACAGCGCCATCACGAGGCACGCGACCAGGCCGAGGCCGCAGGAGATCGCGTAGGCCGTCGGCTTGGCCACGCGATCGGCTAGCCGGCCGCCGACGAAGCAGCCGGCCACGATGGCGACGCCGCCGCCCAACCCGAGTACGGTGGACACGACATCGGCTGACGCGTGGAACTCCTGGGCGATGGCGCTGAACAGGAACATTGCCGCGCCGGTGCCAATCGGCAGGATCGCCAGGATTATCGCGATTCGGCCAATCCGCGATTCCATG
>DASVIS010000210.1:0-17652 GCA_036381995.1 Vicinamibacterales bacterium
GGGGAACACGATCAGAGAGAGCCCCTTCGACACCAGGCCCTTCCAGCGCTTGAGGATGCCCAGCGGATCGGGGTGCCTGCGATCGACGAGCAGGTGTCCGGTCCGGCTGAGGTGCCATCCGAGAAACGGAAATCGGCCAAGCGACGCCTTGGCGATGATCCGCAGCTGCCACGGCACGTGCCAGAAGATGATCGGGATGTCGTAGATACTCTGGTGATTCGACACGAAGATATAGGTCGTGCCCGGCGTCAGCCGCTCGAGACCGTGCACCTCGACATCGACGCCGGTCGTGGCCAGGATGAGCCACGACCAGGCGCGGGCGCAGCCGTGCGCAAAGAAGCCGCTCCGCTGAAACAGGCTGGACGCAATCGACACGGTGCCCAGGACGATCGTGTAGACCGCGATCGCCGGGATCAGGAAGAAGACCGTCCGCCACCAGTGAAAGGGCGGAGGCTTCACCGCGGCCGCCGGCTCGCGTCGTCCTTGTCTCCCGCTCCCACGGGTGCCGACGCGACGGCGGCGCCGTTCTGCCTCGCCTGCGGCGGCGCCTGCGCGGCGATCTGGGCGGGAATTCCGCCCGGTGGCGCGGGCGCCGAGGCCGAAGCGGACGGCCCGGCCTCGATGAAGCGGCCGAAGATCATCTTGCCCGCCGTGGTCTGGAGAACGCTGGTCACGACGACATCTATCGTCTTCGAGATCATCCGCCGCGCATTGTCGACGACCACCATCGTCCCGTCGTCCAGGTACGCGACGCCTTGGTTGTACTCCTTGCCTTCCTTGAGGATGAACACCTTCATGATCTCGCCGGGCAGGACGACCGGCTTCAGCGAGTTGGCGAGCTGGTTGATGTTCAGCACGTCCACGCCGCGCAGTTGCGCCACCTTGTTCAGATTGAAGTCATTGGTGACGATCTTGCCCTGCAGCGACCGCGCGAGCTCGATCAGCTTGAGATCGACCTCGCGAACCTCGGGAAAATCGACGTCGGAGATCACGACCTCGACGCCCGACATCTTCTGGATCTTCTGGAGGATGTCGAGGCCTCGCCTCCCGCGGTTGCGCTTGAGCGCATCCGCCGAGTCGGCGACGAGCTGGAGTTCCTTGAGGACGAACTGCGGGATGACCAGGGCGCCGTCGATGAAGCCGGTCTCGCAGATATCGGCGATCCGGCCGTCGATGATCACGCTCGTGTCGAGCACCTTGTAGCGCCGCTGCGGCCCGGCCGCACGGAACAGGCCGACCAGCCGCGCCGGTTCGAGCCACTCGCCCTTGCGCGCGCCCATGACGGTCCCCATGTACGGCACGACGAGGAGCACCACGCTCCTCAGAAAGACCACGCGCGCGTCGCGGGTGTCGGTCCACGAGAGGGCCGCCTCGATCGTCTTCGCAATCACCAGCCCCGTCACGCCGCCGAGCAGCGCGCCAAGCATGGTCGTGACCGCCATGTCCTTGAGCCGAAGTTCGAACACGATGATCAGGATGGCCAGCACCAGGCCGAACGCGACATTGATCGCCGTGCCCCCCATCGCGTCGAGGCCCAGGTTCGACAGCGGCTGAAGGAGGCCGGCCGTGAACGCGATCGCGGCGACGAACAACGTGCGGGCGAGTATAAACCAAGTCATCGGGGGTCTCCCCGTTCCACGTCCGAATGAACAACGGCCGGGCCGGGCGCGATCACGATGCGCCTGGCCGGCAGCGGCTACGCAAAGAGCGCGTCGAGCGCCTCCCCGAGGGCTGCCACACCTACGAGCTCGCACGACTCGGTGGCCGGCAGGTCCCGGGGATCGACATTGCCTCTAGGAAGGATACAGCGAGTGAACCCCATCTGGGCAGCTTCTCTCACCCGCCGGGCTGCCTGGGTGACCGCACGGATTTCCCCGGCCAGGCCGATTTCGCCGAAGACGGCCGTCTTCGGACGGACCGGGCGGTTACGCACGCTGGAGGCGACGGCGGCGGCGACCGCCAGGTCGGCGGCAGGTTCGTCGATCGACATTCCGCCTGCGACATTGACGAACACGTCCTCGCCCACGAGGCTCAGGCCTGCCCGTTTCTCGAGAACGGCGACCAGCAGCGACAGGCGGTTCTGGTCGATGCCGATGGCCATGCGACGGGCGTTCCCGTAGAGGCTGCCGCTCACCAGCGCCTGAACTTCGACGAGGATCGGACGCGACCCCTCGATGCAGCAAATCACGACCGACCCGGGCGAGGCCGTGGGCCGTTCGGCAAGGAACAGCTGCGAAGGGTTCGGCACCGGACGGAGGCCGGTCCCGGTCATCTCGAACACGCCGAGTTCGGACACCTCACCGAACCGGTTCTTCACCGCCCGGATGATCCGGTGGACGTGGTGCTGCTCACCCTCGAAGTAGAGGACGGTGTCCACGATGTGCTCGAGCGATTTCGGACCGGCCAGGCTGCCTTCCTTCGTGACGTGGCCGACGAGAAATGTCGGGAGGTTGTGCCCCTTGGCCGTGAACAGCAACTGCGTCGCCACGTCCCGAACCTGGCCAATGCTGCCCGGCGCCGATTGCAGCTTCATCGAGAACACGGTCTGGATCGAGTCGATGACCAGGAGCGCGGGTTTCAGCCGCGACGCCTCTTCGAGAATCCGCTCCAGGCAGGTTTCGGCGAGCAGGTAGATGGGCGCGTTCCCCACGCCCAGGCGCTCGCCGCGCGATTTCACCTGGTGCTCGGACTCCTCGCCCGAACTGTAGAGCACCGGACCCACGGTACGGGCGAACGACGCGGCCACCTGGAGCAGCAGCGTGGACTTGCCGATTCCGGGTTCGCCGCCGAGCAGCACCAGCGATCCGGGCACGACACCGCCGCCGAGCACGCGATCGAACTCCTCGATCCCTGTAGCCAGGCGCGGCGAGTCGGCCATCTCGATGTCCGAGTAGAGCCGGGCACCGGCACCGCCGCCCAGCGCATAACGCGCGGGCAGACTCCCGCCAGCCGACGCCGGCGCCGCCTGCACCCGTTCTTCCACGAGCGAGTTCCAGGCCCCGCAGTCGGCGCAGCGGCCCGTCCACTTCTGGGCCTGGGCTCCGCATTCCTGGCAGACGAAGAAGGTCTTCGGAGGCTTCATATGACGTCCGGTCCCGTCAGCGGGACGGCGCACCATCATAGATCCGCTCGATGCGCGAGCCGATCCGGCAGAGAATCTCGTACGGAACGGTGCCGATCGCGTCCGCCATCTGGCTCACCGTGATCCGTTCCTGACCCTGGCCGCCCAGGAACACCACCTCGTCGCCCGGCTCCACGGACCCACCGGTCACGTCGACCGCCAGCATGTCCATGGACACGGCGCCGACGATCGGCGCACGCCGGCCCCCAATCAGCACCTGGCCGCGCCCGCCAAGCCTGGCGTCGAGGCCGTCCGCGTATCCGGCCGGCACCGTCGCCACGACCCGCGGCGTATCCGGCGAGAATCGCGCCCCATACCCCACGCCCTCGCCCGGCCGCACGTTCTTGACCGAGACGACGCGGCTGCGCAGCGAGAGGACGGGGCGGAGCGGCAAGGCCCCGGCACACGCGGCCGGCGCGACACCGTAGAGCAGGATGCCCGGCCGGACGAAATCAAACCACGCGCGTGAATCCCGCAACAGCGCCGCGCTGTTTGCGGCGTGGCGAGCGGGCACGACCACGCCCATCTTCTGGATCCGTGCAAGCGCGGCGTCGAACCGCTGCCGCTGCGCGTCGAAGAGCGGATGCTCCGGGTCATCGGCGGTCGCAAAGTGCGTGTAGACGGCCTCCAGCTCCAGGTCGCGGCTTGCGAACAGCTCCGGCAACGTGCGTTCGAGGTTATCGTACCGAAAGCCCAAGCGGTTCAGCCCCGTATCGATCTTGAGGTGGTAGCGAAGCCGTCGCCCGCGCGCGGCTGCGGCCGCCTGGAGTGCCCGGCCTGCGCCCGGGGTCGAGCACGTGGGGGTCAGGCCGTAGTCGAAGAGTCCGCCGAGATCGCTGACGCTCAGGGCGCCGAACACGAGGATACGCCCCTGGACCCCGGCCTTGCGCAGCACCACGCCCTCTTCGATGTCCGCGCACGCCAGCATGGTGGCCCCGGCCTGTTCGAGGGCCAGCGCGGCGTGCCGGGCCCCGTGCCCGTAGGCATTCGCCTTCACGACGGCGATGATGTCCGGCGGTCGGCGCGCCGCCGGCGCCCGGACGGCGAGGAGGGCTTCGATTGCGCGGAAATTGGCCTGCAAGGCGGCCAGATCGACGTGGGCGACAGTGGAACGAACCATGCGGAACCAGCGTTGCAACCCCGGGGCGGCCTGCTATCGCACGCCCGGGTCGTAGTTCTCGAAGCGCGTGCGCTCTCTGATGAACGCGAGTTTGATGGTATCGGTCGGGCCGTTGCGCTGCTTGGCCACGATGATCTCCGCGACGCTGTCGTTGTCCGCCTGCGGGTTGTACTGATCCTCACGGTAGATCATCAGCACGACGTCGGCGTCCTGTTCGAGGGCGCCCGATTCGCGCAGGTCGGACAGTTGCGGCCGATGGTCCGACCGGGATTCCGGCGCGCGGCTCAACTGCGAGAGCACCACGACCGGGACATTCAGTTCCTTGGCGAGACCCTTCAAAGCCCGAGAGATCGCCCCGAGTTCCTGTGTGCGGTTGTCGAACCGGCCGCGGCCCTGCATCAACTGGATGTAGTCCACGATGATCATGTGCAGGCCGTGCTCGATCGCCAGCCGACGCGACTTCGCGCGCATCTCCAGCACGCCGATACCGGGTGAGTCGTCGATGAAGACCTTCGCCTCGCTGAGGACCCCGAGCGCTTCGGTGAGGCGACCCCAGTCGTCGGTCCGCAGGTACCCCGTGCGCAGATTGTGGCCGTCGATCTGAGACTGGGAGGACAGCATGCGCAGGAACAGCTGTTCCCGCGACATTTCCAGGCTGAACAGGCCGACCGTCTTGCCCGTCTTCGTCCCGACGTGCTGCGCGATGTTCAGCGCCAGCGATGTCTTGCCCATCGACGGCCGGGCCGCGATGATGATCAGGTCGCCGCGCTGCAGCCCCGACGTCAGGCGGTCGAGGTCGCCGAACCCGGTCGGCACGCCCGTGATCAGCTGCTTCTCTTCGTGCGCCTTCTGGATGGTCTCGGCGCTCTCCTGGGCGATGTCGTAGAGCGAGACGAAGCCCGATCGAATCCGTCCCTCGGCGATCTGGAAGATCGAGTGCTCGGCGCGGTCGAGGATCTCCGCGGCGTCCTGGTCGGCCTGGTAGGCGTCCAGCAGGATCGTGTTGGCCGCGGCAATCAGGTTCCGGAGGACCGCCTTCTCCTTGACGATCTTCGCGTAGTACTCGACGTTCGTCGCGTGCGGCACCCCGTCGACGAGCGAGGCGATGTAGGCCGGGCCGCCCACGGCGTCCAGGTCGCCGGCGCGTCCCAGCTCGTCCTTCAACGTGACGAAGTCCACGGCCATGCCGCGCTCGGCCAGCGCGATGATCTTGTCGAAGATCCGGCGATGCGCATCCCGGTAGAAGTCTTCCGGGTGAACCAGTTCCGCCGCCATGTTGTAGGCGTCGTTCTGGATCAGGATCGCCCCGAGGACCGAACGTTCGGCCTCCAGGTTGTGCGGCAGCGTCCGTTCAACAGCGGTCGGGGTCTCAGCCACAGGAATCAAGCAAGCCCGGTCGGTCGGCGCCAAACCTGTCGTCCCCCGTCGAACGCAGACCGCGTCGCGGAGTCGTGACATCGAGGAGAGTAGTGTATCCGATCAGGGGGTGACCTGGAGTCCGTTGTCATGCCGCCGGCAGGGACCCGCCGGCGGCCGACAGGGGAACACCCGCCGTATGCCGGCTGGCACACGGCGGGCTCCGCTGGTCTCCGACCGAAGGGCGTGAGCGGCCCTACTGGGGCGGGGTCTCGGGCGCGGCCTCGGCGGTCGCCTGCGTGACGCCGAGCGGCACCACCTTCACCGTCACGTGCGCGGGCACGTCATGGTGGATCTTGACCTCCACCTCGAACTCGCCCACCTGCTTGAGGGGTTCGGCCAGCACGATCTTCCGCTTCTCGATGTCGAACTGCTTCTCAGCCAGCGCCTCGGCGATATCGGCCGATGTCACCGACCCGTACAGCGTGTTGTTCTCACCCACCCGGCGGGCCAGGACGATGTCCACCGCGGCAAGCTTGATCGCCACCGCTTCGGCGTCCTGCCGTTCCTGCAGCTCGCGCGCCTCGACTACTTTCCGCTCGCGCTCGACCTGACGGCGGTTCTGCTCGCTCACCGGCAACGCCAGTCTGTGGGGCAGCAGGAAGTTCCGGGCATAGCCATCAGCCACCTTGACGACGTCGCCGCGGCGGCCGAGATTGTCGACGTGTTCACGCAGAATGACTTCCATGATCCGTCACCTCTCAGTCCGCCACGTAGGGCACGAGGGCCAGCTGGCGGGCACGCTTGATGGCGGTCTGCAGGGCGCGCTGGTGCGGCGCGCACACGCCCGAGATCCGGCGCGGCAGGATCTTGCCACGATCCGGCACGAACGGCATCAGCATCCGCACGTCCTTGTAGTCGATGTAGTCGATCTTCTCCGAGCAGAACTTGCAGACCTTCCGGCGCCGGAAGAGCGATCGCCGCTGCCCTGGCCCCTTGTCGGCATTCGCGCCGCGCGCTCCACCACGCCCACCACGTCCGCCGCCGCCTCGTCTCTGTTCGTCTGCCATGGCTAAACCTCCGCCTCATCGCGGTCATCGCCGCCGTCCGTGTCCATCCCCATGCCGCCCCCTTCACCCTCTCCCGCGGGCGGCCCGGTCCGCACCTTCCGCCGCGACCGGGTGCGCTCGGCGGCTCGCAGTTCCTCGTCCACGCGGACGACGAGATAGCGCAGGATCTTCTCACTGACGCGCAGCCGGCGCTCGAGCTCCTTCATCAGCTCGCCCGTGCCGTTGATCAGCTCGAGGACGTAGACGCCTTCCTTGTGCGGTCCGATTTCGTAGGCCATCTTCCGCCGGCCCCAGTTCTCGGACTTCACCAGCTCACCGCCGATACGGGCGATGATGGCCTCGACCTGCGCGTGCAGATCGGTGACATCCTGCTCGCTCGCGTCCGGCGAGACGATGTAGACGAGTTCGTACTGTCGGGACGTACTCATGATTCTCCTTCTGGACGTCGCTGTTCAACGGCCACCACTCGGGTGGCAAGGAGCCGAAATGTCAATTCAGTGTGGATTGACCGGTCGGCTGGATTCCCCTCTTCTCAAGGCTCGAGGCTCACGGCCTTGTCGTCGTCACGCAGGTCACCGGGGCCATTGAAGCGGCTCATCACGCGCTCGATGCCCTCGGCAGCGAAGATCTCACCCGCGTCTGCGGCCCGTTCGATCGCTTCGGTCACCACCGGCCGCTCGTCGGTGTCGAAGCCGCCGAGCACATAGTCGGCCAGGTCGCGGCGGGGGTCGCCGCGTCCGATCCCCACCCGCAACCGGGCGAACTCGGCGGTCCCGAGCTGCTCGATGATCGAGCGGAACCCGTTGTGGCCTCCCGCCGATCCTGCCGGCCGCGCCCTGAGACGCCCGAGCGGCAGGTTCACATCGTCGGCCACGATCAGGATGTCGCCGACCGAGATCCGGAAGTAGCGCGCGATCTCCGAGACCGCAAAGCCGCTGGCGTTCATCATCGTCAGCGGTTTCAGCAGCAACGTGCCATCGGGCCCGAGCGTCCTGACCCGGGCCAGCAGCGCTTCGGCGGGCGCCGACTCGAACGTGGCCGAGCCGCGCCGAGCCAGTTCGTCGGCCACCGCGAACCCGATGTTGTGCCGCGTCTCCCGGTACTTCCGGCCGGGGTTCCCGAGACCGACGATGAGCTTCATTCCCGCTACTTCTTCGGCTTGGCCTCGGCCTCGCCCTCTTCTTCCTTCTCGGTCTTGCCCTTCTTGATCACCTCGGGCTCTTCCGGCGCCACGACGGCCTCGCCCTCGGCGGGGACCGGCTCGGCTTCGGCCTTCGGCGACACCACGTGCACGAGCATGAGGTCGGTCTCGCTGACCGGCTTCCACTTCATACTCTCGGTGATCTCGCGCAGGCGAATGCTCTGGTTGAGCATCAGGTTCGACACATCGATTTCGATGTGCTCGGGAATGTCTGCCGGGAGGCACTCGATTTCGATCTCGCGGTGAACGAAGTCGAGCAAGCCGCCCTGCTGCTTCACGCCCGGGGCCTCGCCGCGGAGCACGATCGGCACGGTGACCGTGATCGCCTTGTCCATCGCCACGCGGTAGAAGTCCGCATGCAGCAGGGCGTGCGAGACCGGGTCGAGCTGGAACTCCTTCAGCATCACCTTCGTCGCCTCGCCGCCGAGCGTCAGCGTGATGACGGTGTTCGCGCCCGACTGCGAGTGGAGAATCTTCAACAGCGCCTTGGGCTCGACTGAAATCGACAGCGCCTCGGGCTTGCCGCCCTCGTGCGTCGCGCCCCCGTACAGCACCGACGGCACCTGCCCTTCGCGGCGCAGGCGGCCCGCCTCGTTCTTGCCAAACCGGGTTCGCTTGGTGGCTTCAAGTACTGATTCCATGACTCAATCGTGTCCTTCCAGGTACCCGGCGAGCGATCTGCGACGCACGGGAAGCTTACGGTAGCTCACAGCTGGCCGCTGCCCGCTGGTTGCTGTCCTCACACGAACAACGACGACACCGAACTCTCCTCGTGAATGCTGCGGATGGCCTGCGCCAGCAGCCGCGCCACCGAGAGCACCACGATCTTCGGGCAGCGCGCCCGCTGGTCATCGAGGCGAATCGTGTTGGTCACGATCATCTTCTCGATTGGCGACTGCTCGATCCGATCGAGAGCCGGCCCCGACAACACCCCGTGCACCGCGCACGCGAGCACCCGCGTGGCCCCGTTGACCATGAGGGCGCTCGCCGCCTTCTGCATCGTCCCGGCGGTATCGACGATATCGTCCTGCAGGATGCAGGTGCGGCCTTCGACGTCGCCGATCACGTTCATGACTTCGGCCGCACCGGTTTCCTGCGAGCGGCGCTTGTCCACGACGGCCAGTCCCGCGCCCAGGCGCTTGGCGTAGGCCCGGGCACGTTCGGCGCCTCCCGCGTCGGGCGCCACGATCGTGATGTCCGGCAACCGCTGGCGCGCCAGGTAATCGATGATAACCGGCGCGGCGAACAGGTGGTCCACCGGGATGTCGAAGAAGCCCTGGATCTGCGCCTTGTGCAGGTCCATCGTCAGCACGCGGTTCGCCCCGGCGGCGCTCAGGACATTCGCCACGAGCTTGGCCGAGATCGGCACCCGCGGCTTGTCCTTCCGGTCCTGGCGCGCGTAGCCGTAATACGGGATCACTGCCGTGATGCGCGCCGCCGACGAGCGCCGGAACGCATCGATCATGATCAACAACTCGACGAGATGCTCGTCGACCGGCGTGCACGTCGGTTGCACGACGAACACGTCCGTTCCCCGGATGTTCTCGTCGATCTGAAAGGACACCTCGGTATCCGGGAAGCGGCTGAGTCGAGCCTGGCCGAGCGGAATGCCCAGGTGCCCGGCAATCTCGGCTGCCAATTCCGGATGCGCGCTCCCGGAGAACACCTTCAGTTCGGCGAAGCCCACCCTCATGCCCGCGCCCTCGAGCGTCCCATGCCACGTCCTCCCAGGGGCCTCTTCTGTCGCAGTTGGCTGGGGCGGAAGGATTCGAACCTTCGATACGGGCTCCAAAGGCCCGTGCCTTACCACTTGGCCACGCCCCATCCCAGGTCGGCCACGAGACGCCAGCAACCTCCCGCGAGACGGATTACGAGGGAGACGCCAGGGGCCGCGTGCACAACCCGACCGGGTCGGTTCCCAACCTGCTCAGGGAAGGAGTCTGCCCCAAGGCGTGGCCCGATAACCGCGGCGCAAACAGTTAGTCTATACGAGACCGGCTGATCCAGACAAGGCCTGGCGTTTACCGGCCCGGACCGAGGCCTGCCTGGCGCCTGGTCGCCGTCCGGGTCACCATCGAGCGCCACCCGGCCTGGCCCATCCGGTCGCACGCCGTTGTCGCTGCCTCCTTTGTCTCGAAGAGGCCGAAGACCGTCGACCCGCTTCCGGTCATGGCCGCGGCGTCCGCCCCCGCGCGCTCGAGCTGCTCACGGATTTCGACGAGCTGCGGGTGCCGGCCGGACACGGGGCGTTCGAGGTCGTTGAAGACGGCCAGGGGGTCTGACGCGGGCGGTAGCTTCCCCGCCCCGGGCACGGCGACCGGCCCGCAGTCCGCGTCCCACCACTGAAAGGCCTCCGGCGTGGCGACACCGAACGGCGGAAAGACCAGGACGACCCACCGCGCGGGCCCGTCGACCAGGGGATAGATCTCGTCGCCGCAGTTCAGGCCGAGGGCTGTGCCCGCGCACAGGAAGAACGGCACATCGGCGCCAAGACGGACCGCCAGCTCACGCAGCTGCCCGGCAGGCAGCCGGGTGTCCCACAGCCGATTCCACCCGACGAGGGCGGCGGCGCCGTCAGCGCTCCCACCGCCGAGGCCACTTTGTGCGGGAATGCGCTTCGTGATGCGGACGCGCCCAACCGGTTCCCCGTTGCGGCCAGCCGCGCCCCACACCAGCCGGGCAGCCTTCCACACCAGGTTCCGCTCGTCGAGCGGGATGTCAGGCGAGGCACAGACGATCGAGAATTCCTCGTCGGCCTGGTCGAATCGGAGCGTGTCGTGCAGTGCGAGCGACTGGAAGACGGTCTTCAGCTCGTGATACCCGTCCGGGCGGATGCCACGCACCGTGAGATTCAGGTTGATCTTGGCGTGCGCGCGGAGGTTCATCGCTTCTCCCCAATCGGTCCCGCCTGCTTCAGCTCGGCCAGCGTGATCGGCGCGGCGTCCGCTGGCAGCTTGAGCGCGAACACTTCCGCGGCCAGCGACCCGTTCAGTTCGAGCTGCGAGAGACCGATGCGCAGGTCGGAATCGGTTCCTGCCACCTGGGCGACCTGCAGGCGCACGCTCGTTGGTGTCGGACCGTCCGCCAGCTCGTATTCGAGACGAAGCGGAGGCCGAAGGCCTGCTCGAATGCACCAGCGCTGCTGACGGTCGCGCTGGAGATACGCCGTCGCTCCGCCCGCCAGGTCGATCCGCGCCCACCCGGCCGCAAAGCTACGGCCGCCGGTCGCCTGCGGGTCGGGCACGACGCAACCGGCGAGGACTGCCAGAAGATCCTCGGGGCCGAGTTCCAGGCCGACCAGAGCCTGGAGAATGGCCGCCGTGGGTTCGCCAGTGAGAACCCGATTGTCGCGTGGCAGAAGCAGTGTCGCGGTCGACCCGTCGGCAACGAGGAGGAATACCGGCGGGCCGAACGGCGCGATGCCTTCGAGACGGATTCGACCCGGGGTCGCCAGCCCCGCTACGACGCGGCCGCGCAGCTTCTCGCGACCCGCCCGGCCCGAGATGGCCAGTTCGGCGGACAACGACCGGACATCGCGGCAGCCGCTGGTCGCTTCCTGAAAGGCCTGCCGATAGTCGGGAAACGGCTCGCCCTCGCCCGTGGGCAACGGCAGGCGGCGGGTCGCACACGCGCTCGCGCTCGCGGCCAGCAGCATCACGAGGACAAGACGACGCATCAGTTCTTCCGCACTTTCTCCCGAGCCGAGCGGATCTTCTCGTCGATCGTCACCCGGTCGGTCGGCTCGCCGTCGCCGTCGAGCGCCCGCTGCCAGGCCGACACGGCTTCCTGATAGCGACCCAGCTTGAACAGCAGGTCGCCGAAATGGTCCTGGACCGCCGAATCGCGAATGCGCTGCTCGGCCGCCCTACGGAGGTTCACCTCGGCGAGATCGAGCTTGTTCTGGCGGTAGTAGGCCCACCCGAGGCTGTCGAGATAGGCTCCGTTGTACGGCTCCACCTGCAGCGCCCGCTGGATGTAGCCGATCGACTCGTCCAGCCGCTCCCCCCGAGCCGCCAGCATGTAGCCCAGGTAGTTGAGCGCCGGCGCGTGAAGCGGGTCCTTCGCCAGCACGTCGCGGAACTTCCGCTCGGCGTCGGCAAACCGTTTCTGTCGCTCGAGCACCGATCCCATCTGAAACGTGATGTTGAGATCGGACGGGAACCTGGCGGCAGCCTGATCGAGCACCCGCAGCGCGGCGTCGTATTGCTGATTCTGCGTGTCGAACTCCGCCAGTGCCAGATAGGCCGACACGTCGTCGGGATGCTCCGTGAGCGCGCCGGCCAGGAGAGCCGCGCCCTCCTCGACGTTGCCGGTCTTTCGAAACGCTTCGGCCGCCAGCCGCAGCACCCGCTGATCGCCCGGCCGGCTGGCCCGGACCTTCCTTGCGAGCGCGGCCGCGTCAGCGTAGCGGCGCGCGGTCAGCTGCGCCTGGATGACGTAGGCGTCGATGGCCGGATTCTGGGGTGAGGTTGTTCGCGCCCGCTCGAAGGTCGACAGTGCCCGGTCGACGTCGCCGATCTCCAGATAGGCGAAACCCAGGTGCACGAGGAGCGGCGTGATCTCGGACGCGGTAGCAGGCGTGCTCGCCGCGGGTTTGCTGACGATCGGCTCGAGCGCCTCGACGACCCGTCGATACTGCTGTTTCTGCTCGAGGACGAGCGCGAGCGCATACGGCCCCGTCAGGGAACCAGGCGCGATGGTCATCAGCTCGCGGGCCGTCGTCTCGGAGTCGTCGAGTTTTCCGGCGGTCCGCTGCGCCTGTGCCAGCAGGTAGAGCACGCGGCTGTCGGCCGGGCTCTGCTGCCGTACCTGCAGCAACAGGTCCAGCGCGCGGCCCGCCTTCGCCTCGTCACCACTCGAAAGCAGGACGATCGCCAGCCGCGTCGGCAGTTCGAGGCTCTTGGGATTGCGCGCCATGGCCCGCTCGTAGGCGCTGGCCGCTTCTGGCCACCGCTGCTGCTTCTCGTACAGCTCGCCGAGCGACGCGTAGAACTGGGGCTGGTCGACGACGACCGACTCGAGAAGCGTGATCGCCTCGTCGCTGCGCCCGGCCTGCTGGTAGGCCTGCACGAGCAGGCTGATCGGTTCGGGCCGGCCCGGTTCATCCACGACCAAACGGCTGAGCACGCCTATCGCCTTGTCGCGGGCGCCGGTGCGGACGTAGATGCGGCCGAGCGTCAGATCGAGGCCCGGCTCGGAGACCTGACTGCCCTTCCGCGCAGCCTCCAGGTGCTCCGCGGCCTTCGTCGCATAGGACGTGGACTCGGCATCGAGCGGGGTCGATCCGTCGTCCACGCGGGCCAGGCTGGAGTAGATGATCCCCAGCACGCGGTGGGCGCTCACGTTGTTCGCATCGACGTTCAATGCCGACGCGGCGGTGTCCATCGCTTCGCGGATCTTGTTCTCACGCGCGTAGAGCCCGGAGAGTTCCGCGAGGATTTCCGCCGACTTCGGGTCGAGCTTCGACGCTTCGCCGTAGGCCTGGATCGCACCAGCGACGTCGCCTTCCGACTCGAGGTGGCGCCCGAGCATGAACTGGTAGTAGGCTTCCGCCTCGCGCGCCATCGCGGGACCCGTCGCGGACTGGGCGGCGACTGGCCGCCTGGCGTCCTGGCCCTGATCGACGGACATCCACGACGACGAATCCTCGACCGGAGGCGCACCGGCCAGGAGCCAGCAGCCGACGAATATCTGCAGGATCATCGAATCGATTGTTCCACAAAAGGTCAGGCGCGGATAGTGGCGGGACCTTTGATATAGTTCCGGGATACGACCTGAGTACTGTCAAGGAGGCTGTCGTGCCCGTCGACCCCGAACTGCTCGAAATCCTCGTGTGCCCGGAGTGTCACGAATCGGTCCAGCCCGTCCACGAGGGCACCGGCCTGAAGTGTCCGATCTGCCGGCGGGTCTATCCGGTCGGGGATGACGGCATCCCGGTGATGCTGCTCGACGAGGCGAAGGTCGAAGACTAGCCTTCCGGCGCCGCGGTCTGTGAACATCCTCTTGATCCGCCTTCGTCTGATCGGCGACGTCGTCTTCACGACGCCTCTCATCCGCGCCCTTCGGCGCCGGGATCCTGGCGCCCGACTGACCTACATCGTCGAGCCGCGCGCGGCTCCGATCGTGATGGAAAACCCTCACCTCGACGAGGTCATTGTCGCGTCGAGGCCCGACGAGCCGGGGAGACTGGCAGCCGACCTCCGGCTCGCGCGGCGGCTGCGCGCGGCGCGCTACGACCTGGTGCTGGATCTGCACGGCGGCCCCCGTAGTGCGCTCCTCACGTGGGCCACCGGCGCGCCGCGGCGGATCGGCTACACGGTCACGGGCCGCGGCTGGATATACACTGATCGTGTCGAGCGGGATCGGTCGCTGCGCCCGCGGCACTCGGTCGTCAACCAATGGGATCTGCTGACCCCCCTGGGCTTCGAGGCGCCGGACCCGGAACGCGACGCGACCGAGATGCCGGCCTCGGGGGTGGCGATCCGCTCCGTCGCGAACAGGCTGGCGTCGGTGGGCGTCGATCCCGCGCGCGACCCGGTGGTCGTCCTCCACGTGAGCGCGGGAAACCCCTTTCGGCGATGGCCTGCCGAGTCGTTCGTCTCGCTCGTCACTGCGCTGATTCGCGCCGACCCCGGCCGCCGGGTCGTGGTCTTCTCCGGCCCGTCGGAACACGCGGCGGCGCGACAGATTGGTGAGCGGGCGCGGGTCGTGCTGGGTCCGGCCGGTGAGGGCGTGGTCGACGACATCGATTTCGACCTGTCCGAGCTGCGGGCCCTGATGGATGTGGCGGCCCTGTTCATCGGAGGCGACAGCGGGCCGTTGCACGTGGCAGGGACCACGAGAGTGCCCATCGTCGGCTTGTACGGCCCGACACTGGCCGCACGATCGGCGCCGTGGAGGCCCGCCCGTTTCGTGACCGAGTCGATTGAACTGACGGACCTCCCGTGCCGCCCCTGCGACCAGCGGCGGTGCGAGCCGGGCGATTACCGCTGTCTGGGGTCGATCGCGCCCGCGCAGGTGGCCGAGGCCGCCGAGCGCGCCCTTGGAAGACGGGGTCGGGGATGAAGGATCTTATGACGACTGAACAGACCGGCCGACGCGTCTCCCCCTGGCTCGATCACTTCATGCTGGCCGGGCTGATGCTGTTCGCCGCGGCGATCCAGTTCTCGATCGTCATCGGCGAGGTTGCGCTATGGCTCACGCTCGCGGCGTGGGCCGTGTCGCTCGTGGTGAACCGCGAGCGACCCGACGCACCGCCCTGGTTCTGGCCACTGCTGGCCTATGTCGGCGTGTCGCTCGTTGCGACGGCCACCTCGCTCGACCGGTCTCAGAGCCTCGGCCCCACCAAGCAGATGCTGCTCTACCTCGTGGTGCCCGCGGCCTACTCCATCGCGAGAGGCCAGAGAGCGCACACGATCATGCACGTGATCATCACCGCGGGCGCCGTCAGCGCCATCGTCGGGGTGATCGAGTACGGGGTGCTGAACTACGACTCCCTCGGCCAGCGGCCGCGTGGCACGCTCGGTCACTACATGACCTATTCCGGCCTGCTGATGCTCGTCATCTGCTCGACGGCCGCGCGCCTGCTCTACCAGCGGCGCGACTGGATCTGGCCGGCGGTCGTCATGCCGGCGCTCGTCGCGGCCCTGGCGCTCACCTTCACGCGAAGCGCCTGGGTCGGCGCCTGCGTCGGCGTCGGCCTGCTGCTCCTCCTCCGCGATCTGCGATTGTTCGGCGTGCTGCCAGTCGTCGCCGCGCTGGTCATCGCTCTCGCGCCGGCCGCAGTCACCGACCGCGCCTACTCGATGTTCAATCTCCGAGACCCCACCAATCGGGACCGGCTGGCGATGATCCAGGCCGGAACGGCCATCGTCAAACGGTATCCGCTCACCGGGGTCGGTCCCAACGTCGTGCACGAGATCTACCCGAGCTACCGCGAGGCGGCGGCCGTCGATCGGACGCCGCCGCACCTGCACAATGTCCCGCTGCAAATCGCAGCCGAGCGTGGCCTGCCGGCCCTGGCGATCTGGCTCTGGTTCGTCGCCGCGGCCACCATCGGCCTCTGGCGGCGATTCCGTACGGACCGAGTCCGCTACCTGGCCGCCGCCGGTATCGGCGCGCTGGCCGCCATGCTGGCCGCGGGGTTCTTCGAGTACAATTTCGGCGATTCGGAATTCGTGGTCACTCTCCTGATCCTGCTGACGCTTCCGTGGGCCGCGGTCCGGGACACGTCGGCTTCGGTGCCCGCAGCCTGACTATGTCCTCGACCCTCGATCGCCTTCGTCGTTCGATAGACAACTTCTCCTCGGCGTCGGTCCTGATCGTCGGCGACGTCATGCTCGACCAGTTCGTCGTCGGTCGTGTGAGCCGCATTTCGCCCGAGGCCCCGGTCCCGGTCGTCGAGTACGACCACGACGACTACCGGGTCGGTGGCGCGTCGAATGTCGCCAACAACGTGCGCGCGCTCGGAGGAAGCGTCGAACTGGTGGGGCTGACCGGCTCGGACAGCGCGGGCCAGCGCCTCCGTCAACTCATGATGGAGTGCGGGATCGGCACGTCGGGCCTGGTGGTGGACCCCTCGCGGCGAACGACGACGAAGCTGCGGATCGTCACGACGCGCAACCTGCAGGTGGCCCGGATCGATTACGAGAGCGAGCACGAGGTGTCGGGCGAAGCGGAGCAGGCGCTCTCCAGCCAGGTCGACCGCCTGGCGCAGCACGCCAACGCGATCCTCGTGTCCGATTACCTCAAGGGAACGGTGACGCGGGAACTGATGGCGCACGTGGTGGAGGTCGGACGTTCGCGCGGGATTCCTGTGCTCGTCGATCCGAAGATCCCTCACCTCCAGTACTACGCCGGCGCATCACTGGTGACGCCGAACGATTTCGAAGCCGAAATCGCCACGCACCAGCGAATCCGGACGGCCGAGGACGCGGTCACCGCCGCGCGGCTCTTCCGTGATCGCGCCCGGTGTTTCGATGTGCTCATCACCCGGGGCGAGCACGGCATGTGTTTGTTGAACGGCCCGGAGGCGGTGCACTACCCGACGGCTGCGCGGGAGGTTTCGGACGTCACCGGCGCCGGGGACACCGTGATCGCCACGGTGGCGCTCGCGCTCGGGGCCGGCGCGTCACTCAAGGATGCCTGCGGCATCGCGAACCACGCAGCCGGCATCGTCGTCGCGAAGTTCGGCCCGGCGACACTGTCACAAGGCGAACTGAATACCGCGCTCGAACGCTCCAGCCTGCTGTAAGAAGAGGGTCGGCCCCTTTGCTTCAGTGCCGGAAGTGGCGCCGCCCGGTGAACACCATCGCCAGGCCATGTTCGTCCGCGGCCGCGATCACCTCGGCATCCCGCACCGACCCGCCCGGCTGGATGACGGCGGTCGCTCCCACGGCGGCGACCGCATCGAGACCATCCCGGAATGGAAAGAACGCATCGGACGCGGCAACCGACCCGGCCAGGACGTTCGTCCGGGCGCCCGCTTCTCCCTGGCCCGCCGCCTTCATGGTCGCCACCTTCACGGCGTCGACTCGACTCATCTGCCCCGCGCCCACCGCGAGCGTTCGATCGGCATTCGTGAAGATGACGGCGTTCGACTTCACGTAGGCGCAGATCCGCCAGGCGAACCGCAGCCCCTGCCACTCGTCGCCGGTCGGCTGCCGTCTGGTCACGACGCGCAGGCCGGACTCTCCAATGCCCAACCCGGCCGGGGGCCATGGCGTCGACGCCTCCGTGACCGCGTCACGGTCCTCCACGAGCAGGCCGTCGAAGACCGATCGCA
>DASVIS010000211.1:0-22436 GCA_036381995.1 Vicinamibacterales bacterium
GGGCGACGACGTCACCGCTTACTACGCGACGTTTTCGAAGGACGACCTCGAGGCCATGCTCGGGCTCTATGCGGACATGTTTCAGAACCTCGCCTACACCGAAGCCGACTTCAAGACCGAGTCGCGGGCAATCCTGGGCGAGTACAACAAGAACAACGCCAACCCGCTGGAACAGCTGTTCGAGGTTCAGCGCGACAAGGCCTTCACGATCCATCCCTACAAACACACGACGATGGGCTTCCTCGAGGATATCGAGGACATGCCCAACCAGTACGAGTACTCGAAGGTGTTCTTCAGCCGCTGGTACCGCCCGCAGTTCACCACCGTCATCGTCGCCGGTGACGTGGACGCGAAAACCGTGATCCCGATGATCGAGAAGTACTGGGGCCGATGGAAGGGCGGTTCGAGCACGCCCGTCACGATTTCCCAGGAACCGCCGCCGAGCGGACCGATCTACGCGCACGTCCCGTGGACCACGCCGACACTGCCGTGGGTTACGGTCGGATTCCGCGCGCCGGCGTTCTCGGCCACCGACAAGGACTACGCCGCCATGGACATGCTGGCGAACCTCTACTTCGGCAGCACGTCCGATCTCTACAAGAAGCTCGTCGTCGCGGAGCAGAAGGTGGACGAGTGTACCGCCAGCAATCCCGGAAACGTGGACCCTGGCATCTTCACCGTCCTCGCGCGCGTGAAGAGGCCTGAAGATGCCGTCTACGTCAGGGACGAGATCCTGAAGACCGTGGCCCTGGCGCGAGTCACGCCGGTCGCGCCACGCCGCCTCGAAGATGCCAAGTCTTACAACCGGTATACGGTGGCACGGAACCTCGACAGCACCGAGCGGATCGCCGGCGTGCTCGCGGACTTCGTGCACTACTCCCGCTCGTACAACACGATCAACGACCTCTACCGCGTCTACGGCTCGTTGACGCCAGCCGACCTGCAGCAGGCCGCGCAGAAGTACTTCACCGACGCCGGACTGATTGTCACCACGTTGTCGAAGGAGGCGCTGCCGTCATCGATCGGCACGCTCCCGGCACTTTCCTCGCTGGCGCCATCGGGGGCCGCCGCGGTTCCTCCTCTGACCGTGCCTCCGGGTCCGCGATCACTGCCGCCAGTCACCAACGCGGCGCCGCCGGTCCACCCCGTCACGCTGCAGAAGTCGCTCACACCGCAGCTGGACATCAAGCTGCTGTTCGACGTCGGCTCGGCCGCCGACCCCGCGGGCAAGGAGGGCCTCGCGGCACTTTCAGCGGCGATGATTGCCGAGGCCGGTTCCCGGGCGCTCACGATAGACCAGATCAACGCCATCCTCTACCCGATGGCCGGCTCGTTCACTCGCCAGGTGGACAAGGAGATGACGACGTTCACCGGAATCGTCCACCGGGACAACTGGCGCAAGTTCCTCAGTACCGTGTTGCCGCAATTGCTCGAACCCGGGTTCAGGGAGGAGGACTTCCGCCGGTTGAAGGAGGCGCAGATGAACGCCCTCGTCGAGGATCTTCGGTCGAACAACGAAGAGGAACTCGGCAAGGAGCGCCTGCAGACGAACATCTTTCGCGGCACGCCCTACGGCCACCCGGCGCTCGGCACCGTGGCCGGCCTGCAGGCGATCACGCTCGACGATGTGAGGGGCTTCGCGAAGGAGGTCTACTCGCGCCGCAATCTCCGGATCGGGTCGAGCGGTAACGTTCCCGGCGAACTGGCCGATCGGCTCACGCAGCAACTCGGCCGCCTCCCTGCCGGTGTCGCCCGAGAGGTGACGCCTGTGCGCGGCACCCTCCCCTCGGGAATGGAGGTCGAAATCATCGAAAAGGACACCCGCAGCACGTCGATCTCGCTGGGTCTCCCGATCGAGGTCACGCGCGCGCATCCCGATTTCGCGGCGCTGTCCGTGGCGCGCGTCTGGCTCGGCGAGCACCGGGCATCCAACGGCCGGCTCTACCAGCGCATCCGGGAAGTTCGTGGCATGAACTACGGTGACTACGCCTACATCGAGGCGTTCCCGCGCGGCATGTTCCAGTTCGTCCCCGATCCCAACCTCGCGCGCCAGCAGCAGATCTTCGAAGTGTGGATCCGGCCTGTGACGCCGGAGAACGGACATATGGCGCTTCGGATCGCGGTACACGAACTGGAGCGGCTGCTGACGAATGGGCTCTCGCGGGCCGACTTCGAGCAGGCGCGCGACTACCTGATGAAGAACGTCTTCGTCATGACGGCGCGCCAGGACGAACAACTGGGCTACGCGCTCGACTCCCAGTGGTACGGCATCGGCGAGTTCACCGCCACGATGAGGAAGGCGCTCTCGGCCCTGACCGTCGACCGAGTGAACGCCGCGATTCGGAAGCACTGGTCGGCAAAGGACCTGTCGGTCGTCATCGTCACGAAGGACGCCGCCCAGCTAAAGGAACGGCTGGTGGGCGACACGTTCTCGCCGGTCAAGTATGACGGCGAGAAACCCGCATCGCTGCTGGAAGAAGACAGGCGGATCGGGGCCCTGAAGCTGGGGATCGTGGCAGCGAAGGTGAAGATCACGCCCGTGGCGGAGGTCTTCGCAAAATAGCCGGGCGGACGAGTCTACTTCTTCCCCAACATCCCGCTCTTGAGGTCGGATGTCGGCGGCTTGGGGCCGAGCCAGACGGAGAACAACGCCTGAGCGAACGGCAGCCCGGCGATCGTCAGTTTGTCCTTTCCCCGAACCGTCAGGGTCGTGCCGGTGCCTGGCACGTACGTCGCCACGAGTTGTTCGCCCTTCTTCATCGTGTCGAGCGCGCCCAGGAACTGGTCCACCTGCGACTTGATGGCGCCAGCCGCGTTGGCCTTGAATCCGTCTGAAAACGACTCCACCATCTGTTCACGGGTGACCTCGCCGTAGATGAACTGCAGCACCACCCGCTTGATGGTGTCCGACTGGATGATGGCCGGGGCGTCGCCGCTCTTCTTCTCGAGATAGAGCCCCCCGACGTAGATCTTCATGAACAGCTTCGTCCGGAGGCCAAGGCCGTTCAGCACCAGGGTCTGGTTGCCGACCGTGATCGAGTCCGGCAGGGTGACCTCAGCCAGGGTGGCCGCGACGAGCGGGATCGACAACGCGCACGCGCACGCAAGCGCCAGGACAGCTTTCCGCATCAGCATCTCCTCAATGGGTGAGCCATGAAATGCCGCGCATCATATCATCAACGCGACCGGGCGCTATACTGGCCGCTCCCGTGACCAGCGCCCTGCGCCCGAATATGACACCTCCAATCTTCCAACGAGCGCTCCGAGCGGTCGTTGGCGACGAGCACGTGCTCACACGGCCAATCGACCTGGCGGCATATGCGTCCGACGCCAGCGTCTATCACCTCGTGCCGCTGGCAGTCGTCAGGCCGCAATCGATCGATCACGTCCGGCAGTTGTTCGGGCTCTGTCGGCGCGAGCGGGTGCCGATGACGTTTCGGGCCGCGGGCACGAGCTTGTCTGGACAGGCAGTAACCGAAGGCGTGCTCGTCGATGTGGCCCGGCACTGGAGAGGCGTGGAGGTTCTGGACGGCGGGCGCCGTGTCCGCGTGGGTCCGGGGGTGGTCGGCGCCTCGGTCAATGCGCGCCTAATCGCGTCGCACGCGAAGATCGGCCCGGACCCGGCATCCATCCAGGCCTGCATGATGGGCGGCATCCTAGCCAACAACTCGAGCGGCATGTGCTGCGGCGTGGCGCAGAACGCCTACCACACGCTCGAGTCACTTGTCTTCGTGCTCCCGTCTGGCACGGTGATCGACACCGCCAGCGTCGGAGCAGATGACGCGCTGCGGGCCGCCGAGCCGGCGCTGGCGTCGGGCCTGATCGAGCTGAAGCGCGAGATCGCCGCCCAGCCAGGCGTTCAGGCGAGAATCAGGCACAAGTACCTCACCAAGAACACGACCGGCTATTCGCTCAACGCGTTCATCGATTTCGAGCGGCCGATCGACATCCTCTCGCACCTTCTCGTCGGGTCGGAGGGCACCCTCGCCTTCATCGCCAGCGCGGTACTGCGGACCGTCCCGGACCTGCCGGTCAAGTACACCGGGCTGCTCCTCTTCCCGACCATCCGGGACGCGTGCGCCGCAATCGTCCCGTTGCGCGACGCGGGTGCCGCCGCGCTCGAAGTGATGGACCGCGCGTCGTTGCGGTCGGTGGAACGACAGCCGGGAATCGCCCCGTCGATTGCGCTCCTGCCGGCCGAGGCCGCCGGCCTGCTGGTCGAATTCCAGGCGCACGAAGAAGCGTCGCGAACCTCGCTGGAAGCCTCGGCGTCAGCCGGCGTGGCCGGCCTTCGACTCCTCGAGCCCGCCCGCTTCACGCACGCGCCCGGTGAACAGGCCGCGCTGTGGAAGGTGCGCCAGGGCACCTACCCGTCCGTCGGCGCGGCGCGGAAGCGCGGCACGACCGTGCTGATCGAAGACGTCGCGTTCGCCGTCGATCGGCTGGCCGACGCCGTCGTGGACCTGCACACGATCTTCACTCGACACGGGTACGACGACGCGATTATCTTCGGCCACGCCAAGGACGGAAACCTGCACTTCGTCATCAGCCAGTCCTTCAATGACGAGGCGGCGATCACGCAGTACTCCCGCTTGATGGACGACGTGGTCGATCTCGTCGTGCGGCGGTACGACGGCGCGCTGAAGGCCGAGCACGGCACGGGCCGCAACATTGCACCCTTCGTCGAGACCGAATGGGGGCCCGAAGCGTACGCGATCATGCGGCGTGTGAAATCCCTGGCCGATCCCGACGGCATCTTGAGCCCGGGCGTCATCATCACGAACGATCCTCGCGCCCACCTCGCCCACCTCAAGAGCCTGCCTGCGATCGAAGACGAGGTGGACAAGTGTATTGAGTGCGGGTACTGCGAGCCAAAGTGCCCGAGCCGCGACCTGACCCTGACTCCGCGCCAACGGATCGTCGTTCGACGCCAGATGAAGCGGCTGAAGGGATCCGATGGCGGGGCAGCCGGCATTGCCGCGCTGGAAGTGGATTTCGGCTACGACGCGCTGGACACGTGCGCCGCGGACGGCCTGTGTGCCACGGCCTGCCCCGTCGGTATCGACACGGGCCTGCTGACCAAGCACCTCCGGATTGAACAGCACCTGACCGTTGGCCATCGCGTGGCCGGCTGGATGGCCAGATGGTTCGCGGCGATCGAACCGACCGTCCGGATCGGTCTTCGCATCGGCGGAATCGCGGAGCGCGTGCTGGGAAGCGCAACCCTGACCGCGCTGACCCGCGTGCCCGGGTTCATCCTCCGCCGGCGGACGCCGCTCTGGCTGCGCCCGATGCCCGGCCCGGCCACCTGGCGACACCCGGCCACCGTTCGCGAAGGAGCGGTGGCGGTCTATTTCCCGTCGTGCCTGTCGAGGACGATGGGACGTCTGCCCGGCGAGCCTGACGACCGCTCACTCGCGGACACCATGGTCACGCTTGCGGCTCGCGCCGGGCATCCGGTTTGGATTCCAAACGATGTGGAGGGGCATTGCTGCGGAGTGCCGTTCTCCTCGAAGGGATACGTGGAGGCGCATCGGCTGATGGCGAACCGGACGATCTCGAGCTTCTGGCGCTGGTCCGACGGCGGGCATCTCCCGATTGTGACCGACACCAGCCCTTGCGCCTACGGTCTGCACACCTGCCGCGATTCGCTGAACGAGGAGAACCGGAAGCGATTCGACTCGCTGACCATCGTCGACAGCGTCGAATTCGCAGCGCGCACGCTGCTACCGGCGCTCACAATCCGTCGACGCGAGGGCCGCGTCGTGCTTCACCCGGTGTGCTCAGTCGTGAAGATGAACTTGTCGGCCGATCTCGAACAAGTCGCGCGCGCGTGCGCCGACGATGTCATCGTGCCGGTTGACGCCGGGTGCTGCGCTTTTGCCGGCGACCGCGGCTGGCTCGTGCCCGAGTTGACGGCCAGTGCGACTCGCCGCGAGGCTGTCGAGGTCACGGCGCAGCCCGCCGACGGCTATTACTCGAGCAGCCGCACCTGCGAAATTGGCCTGACCCGCGCGACCGGCCATGTCTATCGCTCGCATCTCTACCTGCTGGAGCGGGCGACGCGAGGAACGTGAACACACGGCTGGCCGTCCTTGGACCGTGGTTCTACCGAAGATTGTGATGGAAAGCGGGCCCGGCGTCGATTCCGCCGTGCACGGTCATTTTATGACCACCTTCAATCCCTGCGGCTGGGTTGGACCCTGCAGCGAGGCCTGCGTCACCGTCACGGCGTGCCCTCCGACGGTGACCGTGCCCGCCCGGCTGGCGCCGCTGGTGTTGCGCGACAGCGAACAGGTGACCGAGGCGCTGCCCGTGCCGCTCGTGGTGCCCACGGTGATCCAGCTGGCTGAAGACTGCGCCGTCCACGCGCAGGTGGGCGCGCTTGCGGTGAGCGACACCATGGACGCCCCCTCGGGGCCAGCCGCGACGATTGAGGTCGGCGACAGGCTGAAGCTGCAGGGCGGCGGCGCGGCGGCCTGGCTCACCGTGTAGGTCAGCCCGCCAATCGTCACCTTCGCAGTCCGCGCGACGCCGGTGTTCGCGGCGACCGTGACATTCACGGCGCCCGAGCCGGTCCCGCTCGACGGTCCGACCGTCACCCAACTGGCGTTGCTCGACGCCGCCCACGCGCATGTTGTGTTGCTCGTCGTCACCATCACGCTCGCGGCACCTCCCATCGCGACGGCAGCCTGCGCTGTCGATGACAACGCGTACGTGCACGGGGCGGGGGTGGGCGGCGTGACGACGGCCTGAAAGACAAACAGGTTCGAGGGATCGCTCTCTCCGGCGCCCGCCGGCCCGATGGCCTCCACACGCGCCTGGTACGTGCCGCTAGCCAGCGGCCATGGCGTGATCAACGTCGAGAAGTCCACGCGGATCTTCCCGTCGGTCTCGATCGCTGGCTTCCCCAGGCTCGTGGTCGTCGTCGGCTGCGTGGCGCCCTGCAGGAAGATCTGCAGGTCGTAGCGCGTCACCAGGGGCTGGCCGTCGGCAGTCAGCGCGGAGTGGTCAGCCGACGGATCGAATTCAACGACCTTCGGGTTGATCACGTTCGCCTGCCCGAACGCCGCGAGCGACGACAGCACACACACGCCGAAGAACCAGCCGACGCGAATGATGGCTCTGAGCACGATCGGTCTCCCACGAGTCTCGGCAATGAATGCGCCTCGACTCCTCGTGACATAGCAAGCACTGTACCACCCATGTCAGAGAGGGGGGTACTGCCCGTATCCTCGCAAAACGCCCGGCCGGGTCCCACGGCGCGATTACGGTCTTGTGAGGCGCACTCACAATTTGTGATCCTTGCCCGAGAACAGCCCTGGAAGATAGAGTGGCGCAACAGGCTGTTCGAGGAAGCGCTCGCGGTCTGTCGGGCGGTGTCGAGCGACACCGTGGTGGAGATACCAGAGAGGACCTTGCAATGAAGCTGGACGATCAGTATTCTCGGGTGGACTATCGCCGGCTCGTGGCGTGGCCGCAGCGGATCGAGCGCGAGTGGCCGTTCCTCCGGCGCGTACTCGGTGCGGGCGGGCGCGTGCTCGACCTCGGCTCCGGAACCGGCGAGCACAGCCGTTTTCTCGCGTCCAAGGGCTTCGAGGTCGTGGGCATCGATTCGTCGCCAGCCATGCTAGCGAAGGCCACCGACACTCCGCTCCCGCCCAACCTGACATTCGTCGAGGGCGACATCGCAGACGTTGAGCACCTGGTCGCTGGCACGTTCGACGGCGCAATCTGCCTGGGAAACACCCTGCCCCACCTGCGCGACCGCTCCGCCTTCCTGCGCTTCGCTACGGGCCTGCGCGCCAGACTTCGCGCGGGAGCTGCGCTGGTGGCCCAGGTGCTGAACTACGACAAGGTGCTGGACAGCGGACAGCGATTCCTGCCGCTGAACTTCAGGCAGGACGACGGCGAGGGCGAGGTCGTGTTCCTCCGGCTGATGACGCCGCGCCCGGACGGCACGGTCGTCTTCACGCCGTCCACGCTGCGCTACCGGCCCGACGGCGATCCGCCGCTCGAACTCGTCGCAACGCGCAACGTGCTGCTCAGGGGCTGGCGACGACGTGAGCTCGAAGAGGCACTCGATGCGGGCGGATTCGGAAGTCGCGAGGTGTTCGGCACCGTGGGCGATGTGCCGTTCGACCCTTCGCAGTCTCCCGACATTGTCATCGTTGCCCGCTGAGGGGCGGCCCGACTCCTACTCCGCCTCCCAGGGTTTGGGGCGCTGGTTCGCCTGCAGGATCCGCTTCCGCAACCGGAAGGAATGGGGCGTCACCTCGACCAACTCATCGTCCTTGATGAACTCGATGGCCTGTTCCAGGCCGAGCACTCGCGGCGGCACGAGGCGAATGGCCTCGTCCGCCGTCGACGCGCGCATGTTCGTCTGTTTCTTTTCCTTGGTGACGTTCACGTCCATGTCGCTGCTGCGGGAGTTCTCGCCGATGATCATCCCCTCATAGACCGGCGTTCCAGGCGCGACGAAGATCTCGCCCCGTTCCTGCAGATTGTAGATGGCGTAGGCGGTCGTCGAGCCCGGCCGGTCTGCGACCAGCGCGCCCGTGGCGCGAGCCGGGATCGGGCCGTGCCAGGGCTCCCAGCCGGCGAACAGGTGGTTCATGATGCCCGTCCCCTTCGTGTCTGTCAGGAACTGGGACCGCAGGCCGATCAGGCCACGGGTAGGGATCCGGAACTCGAGGCGCACCCGGCCGCTGCCGTGGTTCACCATCTTGGTCATCGATCCGCGCCGCGTCCCGACCTGCGCGATGACGACGCCCTGGAACTCTTCGGCCACGTCGATCACGAGGTCTTCGATCGGCTCGAGCTTCCGACCGTCCACCTCGCGCGTGATGATCTCGGGGCGTGACACCTGCAGCTCGAAACCTTCCCGCCGCATCATCTCAATCAGGATCGAGAGCTGCAGCTCGCCCCGGCCGACCACCTTCACCTGCTCCGGATACTCGGTGTCCTCCACGCGGATGGACACGTTGCCCAGCAGCTCCTTCGCCAGCCGGTCGCGAAGGTTGCGCGACGTCACGTACTGGCCGTCCCGTCCTGCCATGGGGGACGTATTCACGCCGAAGATCATCGACACGGTGGGCTCGTCCACCGCCATTGGCGGAATCGCGGTCCGTCCCTCCACGTCGGCAATCGTCTCGCCAATCGTGATGTCGGCGATGCCGGCGAGGCACACGATGTCGCCGGCTCCCGCCTGCTCGATATCCACGCGCTTCAAGCCATCGAAGGCGAACAGCTTCGTGACGCGCGTCTGCTCCACGCTGCCGTCCAGCTTGCAGACGACCACCGCGTCGCCGATCCGCACTCGTCCGTTGAAGATACGCCCGATGGCGATGCGCCCGAGATAGTCGCTCGAATCGAGGTTGGCGACGAGGATCTGCAGGCCCGCGGCGCTGTCGCCGCGAGGCGGCGGCACGTGCCGCACAATCGCGTCGAACAGAGGTTGGAGGTCGGGGCCCTGGGAATCGGGGTCGGTGCTCGACGTGCCTGCCCGGGCATTGGTGTAGAGCACCGGAAAATCCAGCAGGTCTTCGGTCGCGTCGAGATCGATGAACAGGTCGTAGACTTCGTTGAGCACTTCGCGCGCCCTGGCATCCTGCCGGTCGATCTTGTTGATGACGACGATCGGCGGGAGGCGCCGCTCGAGGGCCTTCCTCAGGACGAAGCGGGTCTGCGGCAGCGGACCTTCCGAGGCGTCCACCAGCAGCAGCACGCCGTCCACCATCGAAAGCGTCCGTTCCACCTCGCCGCCGAAATCCGCGTGCCCGGGCGTGTCCACGATGTTGATCAGGAAATCGTGGTAGTGCACGGCCGTGTTCTTCGCCAGAATGGTGATCCCGCGCTCGCGCTCGAGGTCGGTGTTGTCCATCACGCGCTCGGTCAGCTTCTCGTTGGCGCGGAACACGCCGCTCTGGCGAAGTAGACCATCGACCAGGGTCGTCTTGCCATGGTCGACATGGGCGATGATGGCAACGTTGCGGAGGAGCGGGTTGGCGATTGAAGGCGCGGTCTTTCGAAGCGTAGGCATCCCACCAGTATAACAGCGACGCTGGCGGACGCCATGCGCAACACAGGCGAGTCCGGGGTCACCCTCAGCGCCGCTTTGGGGCCGACTCGAGCAACTCCGTGACGGCCGAGTCGAGCTGGCTGTCCTTCCCGGCCGGCCCTTCGCCAATCGGGCGCGTCACGGCAATGTCCACCGGGCGCGGGTGCCTGTCCGTGGGTGCTCCGTCGGCTGTGGTGATTCTCGTCCGCGGGAGGCGGAAGCTCGACTTGCCAATCAGCCGCAGGTTCCACGCGTAGATGATCCATCCCGCGGTCGGCTCGCCCACGACCCCGCCCAGGCCGAGCGCCCGATAGCTCTCACTCTTCCATCGTCAATCTCATTTCCGGCGCTTCGCCGCCGGTCTCCACCATCAACTGATGTTCCGCGGTCGACAGCTGCTCCTCGAGCGCCTCGTACCCGACGACAAGCGCCACCGACGGTGAGAGCGGCGCGGTGACGAGGGCGGCAGCCGCGACCTGCGTCAAGTCGAGACCGAGCGCGAGGAGACGCTCGGCCAGCGGCGGGTGACGGTCGGTCGGATGATCCTGCCCCCGCTGCCCAATTCCGGCGAGGCGTTCGGGGCCGGCATTCGCCGCGACGATCTCCTGGAACAACGCGCTCGAGTTGAGATACTGGGTGCCGGCAGCAGCAGCGTCCTCCATCACGCCGGCCACCGCGTACCAGGCGGGCGCGAAGGCCTGTGACTTGACCAGCGCCGATCCGAGGGCTTCGCGCCCAGCAACGGCGGCGGCCCGTTGGTCGGCTGCCAGCTCGCGCTCGCCACCCGAGTCAGCGCCGCCACCGACCGCGTCCATGAAGAACGACAGCAGCGCGCGCGGTGGTCCCACCGCAACGGCACGGATGCCGCGGGATTGTCTCCCGAACCGGTCCAGGGCGCGTGACGCGCCCGTCGCGAACGGCGCCACCTGTCGCGCGAAGGCTTCCTCCTCGCGGGAGAAATGCGCCAGTTCGTGCGCCAGCAGCGCCCGAAACTCGTCGATCGACAGGATTCGGCCCAGCGGCAGCGACAGGCACAAGGTGCGCCCGGACATGACGCCGTCGAGACACGCCACCTTCACCTCGGTCACGAAGAGCCAGGGCGCGAGGCAGACGACGATGTTCCTGGGCATCCGAGCCCCGGTCGCATCGGCTACCCTCTGTACCTCATCGAGCAGCGGACGCTGCGCTGCCAGGTCCAGCAGGCGGCCGACCATCGTAATCGTCGGTCGGCGGACCACGTTGACCGCGACGGCCACCATCGCGATCGCCCAGATGATAGCTGCGGTGCCCACCACCAGCACGAGCGACGTCGGTACGCGCTCGACTGGCTCGCCCAACAGGTACGTCGTCCCGACGACGACCGCCGCGATCGCCAGCCATGCGTTGGCCACCCCCAGCAACGCCGTGCCGCTCGCAGCGAATGCGAGCGCCGGCCGGAACAGCCATGCGAACTGCCGGCGGTTGACGCGACAGAGGTGCCCGGCGAGCAGGAGGCCGCCGAGATAGACAAAGCCCGCCCCCCCGACAATCGCAGACGCCCCGATGACCGTGGCATACAGGTTGTAGGTTCGGCACGGCGGAAGCCGGGCGCCAGTGCGCCGGTCGGAACACAGCGTGGCCAGCGAATAACGCGCCAGCAACCGCGCGTCCGGGCGCATCCGTTGGGCCGACAGTTGCCGCACGAGCGTGGCACTCCAGCGGGAGTCCAAGTCGCTCCGGCCCAGCATGCCCAGGGCTGTGGCCAGCACAGGAACAACCAGAACCATCAAGAGTGGCTTGAGAAGGTTTCTCACCCGTCCTCCTCCTCGAGCCCCCAGTTCCGAAGAACGCTGAGCACGGCTTCCGAAGGGTGGTCGACCGACGCCAGTCGGAGGAGCCGACTGGACACCAGGGGCAGGAACTCCTCGAGCGACCATTCGCGCACGATCCGGACCGGCTCCCCTTCCGGCGCGTCGATGACCGGGAACGCGCGAACGACCTCGACGATGCCGTGTTCAGCCGCGTGGGCGCCGGCTTGCGCCATGGTCGCCGCAACCATGCCAAACGCCGGCGTCCCCTGGTTGGCAGCTTCGTCTTCCAGCCAGTCCAGGAGAAACCGAACAGTCCCACTGTGCACGCCGTGGAACCCCTGGATGAGGAGGGCGAGCGTCTGTCGCCCCCCCTCGCCAAGCCGCCGCCATGCGCCCTCCACGAGGGGCTCGACGCGTCCGTCGCCAAGGAGGAGCAAGCCGGCGATGAGACCGGCGCGGACATCATCGTGTGTGAGCTGATCGATCAGCGACTCGACGTACTTCGGACCCGACAGAGGGTCGTCGTCCTCCAGGGGCAGCAGGGTGGCCATCTCGAACGCGGCCGCGGAGACGACCGACGGGTCGGGATCTTCCACCAGGAACGGGAGGAGGCCGTTGGTGCACCCCGCCCCTTCGCGGGTGTCGTGTTCGCGATGAAGCCGTTCGACGGCGCGCGCGATCTGCGCCACCACCTGGCGCCTGACCGCCGGGCGCATCCGCTCCGCCGCGACCCTGGCAAGTCCCATCAGGCGAGGGACCTCGTCGTCGTCAGGATTGACCCCGTAGGAAAGGCACTGGTAGAAGAGGAGATGACGCAGGAGATCCGGCTCGAGGCCGGACCAGGCGGATTGGTTGGCGAAGAGCGCGTCGAGATCGTCGAGCGACGGATTGACCTTTCCGAGTTTGCGGCGGTTGCCGTCGTCCACGCGCGCTCCTCACCGTCGAAATCCACGCCCCGGCGCATCATTGGCGAACGCGGACGCGTTCGTGGCGCATGCGGGCTGTCGCTCGAGCGAGTATGTCGGATGCAGGATCGACGCGTCAACCGACCAGCAACCGTCCGTCCTCCATCACCTTCGTCTCGTCGAACCAGACGGTGGGGTTCCTGATGAGCCCGTCGAGATGGCTGGCCACCCGGACGCTGCCGCCCATCGACTTGTTATCGCCGAAAGCGATGTGGATCGTGCCCATCACCTTTTCGTCCTCGAGGATGACGCCGGTGAGGATCGCCTTGTCGTTGGTGCCGATACCGAATTCGGCGACCGTACGGGCGTCCTTGCCGTGCGGCTCGAGCAGGGCGATGAGTTCCTGCGCTTCCGGGCCGCCGCTGATCTCGGTGGCGTAGCCGCTCTCGACCGCAATCCGCAGCGGCTGGCTCATCATCCCTATCCCTGCCATGGAGCCGTCCACGACCACCACGCCGTTCGATCGGCCTTCGAGCGGCGCCAGGTAGGCTTCACCCGTCGGCAAGTTCCCCCACTGCCCCCTCTCCCGGAACAGCCCCGAACTGGCATGGGCCTCCCGGCCGGTGATCGGCATCGTGATGTCGGTGCCGGCCGGAGCGGTCACTCGAACCACGTTCGTCTTCTCCAGACGCGCGCACAACCGATGGGTACGAGCCGCGATCTCGACGTAGTTGGCATTCATGCACCGAATCATGATGGCTTCGGTGACATTGGGCAGCGTCGCGACTCGAACGCCAGCAAGGCTCGCGGCGCGCCGTGAGTCCGTGTGCGTCAGCGACTTCGATGTCGGGCACAAGACAACGTTCACCCGCGTCATCAGCTCCGCGACCTCCGGCGGCGGTTCCTCGCCGTTGCTCTGTCGCGGCAACATGTCGACGAGCAGCACATCGAGCCCGAGGTCACGAGCCGCCCGCTGCAGCGCGAAACCGATCTTGCGCAACGGTTCGTCGGTCACGACGAGCAGCCGCTCACCGGCTTTCGCGCCCATGCAGTCTCGGATGGCGATCGTGGAGGCGGACAGCAATTCTGCGGAGATGTCGAACATCAAAGCGTTCTCCCTGGTGTGTGCTCGCGCCTCGACCTCTGAAGCCTCGAGCCGGATTCTCCCGTCGCCCCTACGCGAGGGCGAGCAGCGACTCGATGATGATTCCCCGCAGGAGCGGCACTTTGTAAGCATTCTTCTCGAGCGGTTCGGCCCCTTGCACCCCGGCCTCCGCGGCCGCTGCCACCACCTCCGGCGTCAGCGTCTTGCCCGTGATCGCGTCCTCGACCGGCTGCGAGCGCCAAGGTACGGGCGCCACTCCCGAGAACACGACGCGGGCGCGCGCAATCTTGCCGTCCTTCATCAGCAGCGCCACCGCGATTCCGGCCAGCGCGAAATCCCACGCCCCACGGGCACGCACCTTCCGGTACGAGCTCCGGAGACCCGGCTCGGCCGCCGGCAGGAGGATCTCCGTGAGGATCTCGTTCTTCTCGAGGATCGTCTCCTTGGTGACGTCCTTCCCCGGCCCGACAAAGAACGAGGGCAGAGGGACCACCCGGCTGCTGCCGGGTCCGGCAATTCGCACTCGTGCGCCGAGCGCAATCAGCGCCGGCGCCGTATCCGACGGGTGGACGATCACGCACTTGTCGCCGCCGAACACGGCGTGATACTGGTTCTCGCCGCCCATCGCGTAGCAGAGATCGCCGCCCTTCCTCAGACACTTGAAGTCGCCGCGGAAGTACCAGCAGCGGGGCCGCTGGCACAAGTTCCCGCCGATGGTGCCCTGGTTGCGGAGCTGCGGGCTGGCGACCGCCGCCGAGGCCTGGGCGAGCGCCCCGTACGACTCGTTGATTGCCTTGTCAGCGACGATCTGACTGTGCGTGGTCAACGCGCCGATGCGCAGCCCGCCGGCTGGCACGGACACGATCCCGCGAAGCTCTTTCAGGCCGCTGACACTGACCAGCGTCTTCGCCGTGAACACGCCGTCGCGCAGGCAGCCGATCAGGTCGGTGCCGCCCGCATGGACTCTGGTGCCGGGGGCAGCCAGCTGGCGCACGCCGTCGGCGACCGTCTTCGCGCGGACGTAGGTGAATCCCGGCAGCATGGTTCATCCCCTCTTCTTCGCGGCGGCCAGCAAATCGACGAGCCGCATCGGATTGACGGGCGTGTCGGGAGTCCGCACGCCGCAGGCGTTGTAGATGGCGTTGGCGATGGCGGGCGCCGTGGGAACCGTGGCCGGCTCGCCGAGTCCCTTCGCACCTGTGGAGTTCGCCTGGGTGTCGTGCAGGTCGATCGGCACGACGGTCTGTTCCACTGGAACGTCCATCGCGGTCGGGATCTTGTAGTCGTGCCAGTTGCGGTTGACCATCTTGCCCGTCTGATTGCGGTCGAGGATCCGGCCCTCGGTGAGCGCGAGGCCGAGCCCCATGGTGATGCCGCCCTGTGTCTGGTTCTCGTAGGTCAACTCGTTCATGGCGCGGCCGCTGTCCTGCGCCGCGAGGAAGCGAGTCACCTTCACCTCGCCGGTTCGAGTGTTGACCTCGACCTCCGCGAAATGCGCGCCGAACGGGCACGTCACCTTGCCCTCGGCATTCGGCCCGCGATACCCCACTCCGACGATGAGGCCCCGCCCCCGAAGCGCCGTGACGCCCGTGACGGCCACCTTCTTCGACGCGTCGGCGGTCGACACGATCTCGCCGTTCCTCAGCACCAGTTCTTCGGGCGTCACCTTCAGTTGCGTCGCCGCCATGGCGAGCAACTGCTGCTTGACGTCGAGAGCGGCCGCCCTCGTGGCGGGCGACTCGGTCGGCACCGTCTTGCTGCCGCCGCTGGCTGTCGCGTATTGCGTCGTCGCGGTATCAGCCCATTCCACCTGGATCTTATCGAGCGGCACCCCCAGCTCTTCCGAGACGACCATGGCCATGATCGTCTTCGTGCCGGTGCCGAGGTCGCTCGCCCCCATGTTCAGGTTCGCGCTCCCATCGGAAAAGAGTTTCACGATGACCGTGGCTGGCGGACCGCCGCTGCCGGCTCTCCACAGGCCGGCGGCGACACCGACGCCGCGCCGGATGGCCCCGTCACCGGGCGCCCGCTTCCGCGCCTCGCCCCACCCGAACCGCTTCGCACCTTCCTCGAGGCACGCCTTCAGCCCGCTGGACGTGTAAGGCGGCGTGCCGTTGGTGCCCTGGCTGACCGTCGGCACGTTCTTCAGGCGGAACTCCACCGGGTCCATCCCGATCTTCTCCGCGAGCTGGTCCATCATCTGCTCGAGGGCCCAGGCGCCTTGCGGATGGCCCGGGGCGCGGAACGCGCGCGCCTGCCCGGCGTTGATGAAGACGTCGGTCAGCTCGGTCTTCACGTTCGGGCAGGTGTACAGGTCGCGGACCACCCAGTCCACCCCGCCGACGCCCCCGCCCGGATAGGCACCGCCCGTTCCGAGCACGGTCATCTGCAGCGCGGTCAACGTGCCGTCCTTCTTCGCCCCGGCCCTGATCGTCATCGTGTCCGGCGGACGGTTGCCGACGGCCAGGAAACTCTCTTCGCGTGTCAGGTGCAGCTTGACCGGGCGCGCGGTGACCTTCGCCAGCAGTGCCGCGATGACCGTGTGCTTGCTGACGCTCAACTTCGAACCGAATCCGCCGCCCATGTAATTGCCGATCACGCGAACGCTCGACGATGGCAGTTTCAGCGACGAGACGAGCCCGGACTGGATCGGGTACACGCCCTGCGTCGAGTCCCACACGACCAGGCGGTTGCCGTCCCATTTGGCCACCGACGCGTGCGTCTCGGTCGGAGCGTGAATCTCGCACGCCGTGCTGTAGGTCTGCTCGACGACCACATCGGCGGCCGCGAAACCGGCGTCCACATCGCCTCGCAAATAGCGAGAGACATCGCCCGAACGGTTGCCCCCCTCGTGAATCGCTACGGCGCCGGGCTTCAGGGCATCCTGGGCGTCGGCGACGAACGGCAGCACCTCGTACTCCACCGCGATCGCCCGGACGGCGTCCCAGGCCTGGTATGGCGTCTCGGCCGCCACGGCGGCCACCTCTTCACCCTCGTACCGGCAGTGCGGGTCGAACAGTCGGCTGAGCGGGCCGGTGCGCGTGTTGAACCACGGGATATCGGCGCCGGGACTCTTGTCGGTGAGAATCGCCGCCACGCCCGGCATCTTCTCGGCCTTGCTCGTGTCGACCGTCTTCACCGTCGCATGGGCGTGAGGGCAACGCAGGACGGCCGCGTAGAGCATGCCGGGCAGCAGCACGTCCGCCGTGTACGTCGCGGCGCCGCTCACGCGCTCGTAGGCGTCGATGCGCGGCAGCCGCCGGCCGACAACGGTCGTCGTCGTCCAGGGCGCAGGCTGATCGGCAGGCTCCGGTGTCTCGGGTGGAACGTCAGCCACGTAGTACCGGTCGTCCGGCATCATGCATGACCTCCTTCCTGTCTCTTCAGTTCTGCGGCCCGCTGCCCCGCCTTGAAGATATGCGCGTACGCTCCGCACCGGCAGAGGTTGCCGCTCACGCCGGTCCGGATCTCGTCCATCGTAGGATTCGGATTCGCCCGCAGCAGCCCCTCAACGGCCATGATCTGGCCGGGCGTGCAGTAGCCGCACTGGAAGGCATCCTGTTCCACGAAGGCACGCTGTACGGGACCCAGATCTTCGCCCTTCATCAACCCCTCGAGCGTGACGATCGCTTTGCCCTCGGATTCGACAGCGAGCATCATGCAGGAATAGCTGGGCTTGTGGTCGACCAGCACAGTGCAGACGCCGCACTCGCCTCGTTCACAGCCGAGCTTGGTGGCCGTCAGTCCGATTCGCTCGCGCAGGACGTAGAGCAGCGACCAGCGCGGTTCGACCAGCAGGCGGTGGCTGCGGCCGTTGATGTTCAACGTGACGCGCACCGGTTCGGCAGATCCGGGGATTTCCGCCCCCTGCGCCGCTACGGTCGTCGTCGCCTGCGCGATCGTCGCCGCGGCCACGGCCCCGGTCCCGATCGTCGCAATGAACCCTCGTCTGGTGAAGCCTGTCTCCTGCTTGGTGGGATCGTCGGGATCTTCAGGCATGAGTACCTCTGATGTCGGGGCAGCCTGCCGGCCGCCACGCGGGAGCTGTTGAAACGCTGAAGGATTATAGATCAAGGGCGGTGGACGGCGAACACTTGCCCTCCGCGCCCCTCTTGCCCTACGCTTGCGGGGTTTGACAGAGGCTGGCGCCCCGCCGGGCGCCAATACGGGAGAGTGAATGAAACGACTGGCGTTTGTTTTCATGTTCTGCGCTGCCGTGTGCTCGACACCGGCCGCCGCCCAGGAACGGGAAGATCGTACGCTGCTCTCGTGGGATCACCTTCGTGCCATCATCGACGAGGTGTCGGGCGAGCGCGCGCAGCAGACCGTGCTCGAAATGGTTCCCTATCCCCGCGTTCGGCCGCGCACCGAGTACGAAGGAAAGTTCCGCGAGAGCGAGGTCATGGCACGCCTGGCCCGTGAGTACGGGTTCAGCAACGTCGAGATCGAAACGTTCCCGACGTCACAAAAGCTGTGGCAGGCGACACAGGCCCAGTTGTGGATGGTGACGCCGGATCGCCGGAAGCTGTACGACTTCCGCGACGTGGCGGTCAGCATCGCGTCGGGGAGCGAGACGGGAGACGTGACCGGGGAACTCGTGAACCTGGGCTCCGGCGGCCGACCAGAGGATTACACCGGCCAGGACGTCAAGGGGAAGATCGTCCTGGGATCCGCGTCGAGCGGCCAGTTGCAGCGCCTGGCGGTCTTCGAGCGCGGTGCGATCGGCGTCCTCAGCTACAACCCGATTCACCCGGAAGCCGACATCGACCAGATCGGCTCCCAGAGCGTATCCGCCACCGCGCCGCAGGGCCGGACCGCAGGCTTCGGCTGGTCGGTGTCACCCCGCGTAGGGCGTGAGCTGGCGGGCCTGCTCGCGCGGGGCGAGAAGATCACGCTAAGGTCGATCGTCAAGGCCGACTCGTATCCGGGCCGCATGGAAACGGTGCACGCGGTCATTCCGGGGGACGGCAGTTCGGACCAGGAACTCGCCATGTCTGGCCATCTTTACGAAGGTTACCTGAAGCAGGGTGCCAATGACGACGCCTCGGGCTGCGCGATCACCCTCGAGATGGGCCGCTCGCTGATTCGGCTCGTGGCCGACGGCAGGATTCCCAAGCCGAAGCGCACCATCCACTTCCTCTGGGTGCCGGAGATCAGCGGCACGTCGGCATGGCTGCAGAAGCATCCCGAGGTGACCAGGAAGCTGGTCGCCGATCTGAACTTCGACATGGAGGGATTGCGGCTGGCGACGAACGGCAGCTTCTGGACGATGCACCGGACGCCCGACAGCTTCCCGTCGTTTCTGAACGACATCGGCGCGAACATGATGGAGGTGATCGCGAACCTGAATCGTGAGCGCGTGCGCTACCGCTCCGGCGGCTACGGGTTCACACTCCCGGTGCTCGCGCCGACGGGCAGCCATGACCCCTTCTACATCCTGGTCGACAAGCACTACGGCGCCAGCGATCATGTCGTCTACCTCAGCAACGGCATCCCGTCCTTGATGTTCATCACGTGGCCCGACCCGTTCTACCACTCCTCGGCGGACACGCCTGACAAACTCGATCCCACGCAGTTCAAGCGTGCTGGCGTCGTAGGGCTCGGCGCGCTGGCGGTGCTGGCCAATGCCGACGAGGCCGTGGCGATGAAGGTGGTGGCCGAGACGCTGGCTCGCGGCACCGAGCGGATCGGCCAGGCCCAGCGCAAGGGGCTGTCGTACCTTGCGGACGCGGCCGACGCGGCGGCGGCGATCGACGGCTACAAGGATGCGCGCAACACCGTCCGGCACCAGGTGGAGATCGAGAAGATCGCCCTCCGAACGGCCGCGGTGCTGTTCCCGACGCCGGCCGACGGGCAGAAGCGGCTGGCGGCACTCGAGCCGTTGATCGATCAGCAGGCGGCCGCACTTCAGGCGCAGGTGACGGCCCTCTACAAGCTGACGGCCGCCAGGTTCAACGCCCCACTCACCGAACCCGTGCCAACGGAGCTCGAACGGACCGCAGCCAGGACGATCGTCGAACCGTTGGGCGGCGCGGGACGCGGGGTCGGTGGAGGCGGCGGTGGCTCGCAGGGCGCCCAGGCACCCGCCCAGGCGGGCGCGGGCGCGGGCGCTTCAGTTTCGGCCCCCGATCGGGAGGCGGCCGCCGCGGCCACGCGCAAGATACCCGGACACATGACGTCCGAGTTGCGGGCCATCATGCCGCGCAAGCTGACCATCATGCAAATCCGGGACTTCATCTCCGGCGAGTTCGAGCCGGTCCCGATCGCCGACGTCGTCGCGTACTTCGACGCGCAGGCCAAGCTCGGCTCGGTGAAACTCACGGAGAAGGCGCCGGACGTGCCGGCGAAGAGCAAGAAGAAGTAGCGACAAGAACTCGTCACGCATCCTCACAGGAGTCAGCGATGGCAAACGCAATTGAAGGCCTCGAGCCGGCGCTCGTCTGGAAGTACTTTGCCGAGATCTGCCAGATTCCGCGCGGGTCCAAGAACGAGACGGCGATCGGAAAGTATCTCGTCAACACGGCGAAGAAGCTGGGTCTCGAGGCGCATCAGGATTCCGTCGGCAACGTCGTCGCGCGCAAGCCGGCGTCGGCAGGCCGGAACGGTGTCGCCAGCGTGTGCCTGCAGGGCCACATGGACATGGTGTGCGAGAAGAACAAGGACAAGGTCCACGACTTCCTGAAGGACCCGATCCAGCTCGTGCACAAGGACAACTTCATCATGGCCAACGGCACGACGCTCGGTGCCGACAACGGCATCGCCGTGGCCACCTGCCTCGCGGTCATGGAAGACAAGAGCGTCCAGCACGGGCCACTCGAATTCCTCTTCACGGTGGACGAGGAAACCGGCCTGACCGGCGCGAACCATCTTCAGCCGGGGTTCCTCCAGAGCAGGATCCTGTTGAACCTCGACTCGGAGGACGAAGGCGAGCTGTATGTCGGCTGCTCCGGCGGCCGCGACACCGCCGGCGCCTGGGCGGCGGCGTTCGATGACGCTCCGGCTGGCGGAACGGGGCTGCTCGTCACGGTCAAGGGGCTGAGGGGCGGGCACTCGGGTCTCGAGATCCACACCGGCCGAGGCAACGCGCTCAAGATCATCACCCGCGTCCTGCTCGGCCTCGCGGCACTTGGCGCCCGCGTGGCGAAGATCGACGGCGGCAACAAGCGGAACGCGATCCCGCGCGAGGCCGAAGCGGTCGTGTCGGTGCCGAAGGCCAGGGCCGCCGCCGCCGGCGACTTCGTCGAGACGATGAACCAGGCGATTAAGGCCGAGCTGGCGACGGTCGAACCGAATCTGATCATCGCCTGCCAGGCGCAGAAGGGCGTGCGCAAGCTCCTCAAGAAGAGTCTGCAGAAGAAGGTCCTGCTCACGCTGGCGGGACTGCCGCACGGCGTGCTGAAGATGAGCGCGGAAATCGCTGGACTCGTGGAGACCTCGACGAACCTCGCGATTATCGAGACCGGAAAGAAGGACATCAGGGTTCAAACCAGCCAGCGCAGCTCGGTCGGCTCGGAGATCGACGAGGCGTCGCAGATGGTGCGCGCCGTGTTCGAACTGGGAGGCGCCACCGCCACCGGCTCCGACGGCTACCCTGGCTGGAAGCCGAACATCGCGTCGCCGATCCTGAAGCTGGCGCAGTCCACCTACAAGTCGCTGTACGGCAAGAATCCCGAGGTCAAGGCGGTGCACGCCGGCCTCGAGTGCGGCATCATCGGCGAGAAGTACCCCGGGATGGACATGGTGTCGTTCGGTCCGACGATGAGAGAGGTGCATTCGCCGAACGAGCATCTCTACATCGACACGGTGGAGAAGTTCTACGCGTTCCTTCTGGGGATTCTCAAGAACGTGAAATGACTGAGCCTGCCCCTTCGTCCCGGTCGCTCTGAGGGCACAACAACGTCGTGCCCCCACTCGTGGAGGTTTCATGCGTCAGCGGAACATGGCGCGGCTATTCGCGCTCGTCGTGTGCGGGTTGGTCGCCTACCAGTGGGTACTCACCGCGCAGGTGCCGGTCGCGGCCAAGCGCCCGCTCACCTACGATGTCGTCGATTCGTGGCGCTCGATCCAGGGCACGCGCCTGTCGAACGACGGTCAGTGGCTCGCATACGCCACGTCGTCTCAGGCCGAGGACGGCGAAGTGGTCGTCAGGAACCTGAGGACGGGACAGGAATTCCGGCATGGTCGTGGGACGGGTCCCGTGTTCACCCAGGACGGCGCCTTTGTCATCTTCACGATCGCACAGAGCAAGGCAGACGAAGAGAAGGATCGCCTGGCCACCCGGGGCTCCGAGAACCAGGCAGGCAGCGGACAGCCGGCCGGCGGTCAGGGTGCCCGTGGTGAGGGATCGGCGGCGCAGACGCCGCGCGAGCCCAAGACGGGCCTCGGGATCATGGCGCTGCCCGGCGGCCAGGTGACCACCGTCGACAAGGTTGGCAGCTTCCAGGTTGCCGACGAATCCTCGACATGGCTGGCGTACTACAAGGGTATCGGAGGCGCGGGCGGCGGGACGCGTGGAGCCGGGGCGCGGGGCGCGGGCGGCGGGGCGCGTGGGGCGGGCGGCGGTGCCCGCGGCGGGG
>DASVIS010000212.1:0-13947 GCA_036381995.1 Vicinamibacterales bacterium
GATTCGCGACAATAGACGACCCGCCCGCGGGGAGCCGAATCACTGCCCGCCGTCAGGCCGGCCGGCCTCTTTGGTGGGATTCAGGAGATGAGCTTCCGAAACGCCTGAGCCGGGCGGCCGACTCTTCCGCGTCAGCGCCGACCCTTCACCGTCAGTACTCCGTGAACATCCTCTGAATCGCGACGGGGTCCTGGGTCCTGGTCAGCGCAACCATCAGGAGGATTCGCGCCTTGAGCGGCGTCAAGTCCTCCGCCGCGATGAACGCGCGGCTCCGCTGCCGCCGCTGGACTACCGCCGCCGCCGCGTCCTCGGCGGCCACGCTCGCCAGCTGCGTCCGATCCGCCGCGATACGCCCGCTTCCAGTCCGCGTCGAGGTGACGATGATCACGCCCTTCGAGGCGGCGTACTCGATGCCATCCGACTGGCCCGGGGCGGTCGCGCCGGCACCGGCGGCGGCGATCACAACCCCTTTCGCACCCCCGTCTGCGGCCGCCTTGACGAGATCTCCGGTCGCCCCCTGGTAGACCATCACGATGTCCACGCGGGGCAGCGCGGTGACGCCGGCAAGATCGAATTCGCTCTTCGAAGTGTGCCGCTTCACGACGGCACGGTAGTACACCACGCGATCCGGGTCAACGACGCCGAGCACACCGTAGCTGCGGCTCTGGAACGTGTGCAGGCGGAGCGCGTCGGTCTTCGTCACCTCGCGCGCGGCATTGATCTCGTCGTTCAACACCACGAGCACGCCCTTGTCCTTCGACGCGGGCTCCGCAGCGACGCGGAAGCCCTCCAGGAGGTTGGCGGCGCCCTCATACCCGAGCGTGCTCGGGTTGCGCATCGAGCCGACCACCACCACGGGGCGCGCGTCTCGCACCGTGAGGTTCAGGAAGTATGCCAGTTCCTCCAGCGTGTCCGTACCGCTGGTGACGACAATGCCCGCCAGGTCTGGATCCTTCTGGTACAGCTCGTTGATACGCCGCGCGAGCTGCAGCCACTGGTCGAGCGTGACCTCGCTGCTGGCGACGTTGGCGAACTGCTCGGTCTCCGCGCGCACGTACCGGCCGAGCGACGGGATGGCTTGCGTCAACTCTTCGGCCGTCAGCCGGCCGCCGGTCCGGTTCGAGATCGTGCCGCCGGTGGCGACCAGGCGGACGCGCGGCAACTCCGCGGCCCCGGCAGTGAGCGCGGCGAGAAGCAGGGCCAGAACAGCGAACGGGCAAGAACGGCCAAAGAGACGTCTGCTCATGATGACGGGTACCGGACAGGGGATCGGACGATCAGGCGGTGTTCGACGTCGCGCGGTGCGCGCGGGCCAGCCAGGCGAACAGCAGGCGCGCCGCTTCGTCGGCGGTCTCGCCGTAGAAAGGCATGAGGGCGGTCGGCATGCCGGGCAGGCGCGCAATCTGCGCACGCCACCGATCGTCTCGCACCATCGACGCTTCGATGCGGTAGACGCGGCCGCCAATGGTTTCCTGGAAACGACGAACGACCATCATGATGATGACAATACGTGACCGAGGAGCGAGTCACCATTCTAAGCCCGCACCGGCGCGCGTCAAGCGAAAGGGCGGACGAAGCGCGCGTGCACAATCGCGAATCGGCAGGTCCTCGAACGATCTCGCGCGAAGTCGCCTCTGGATTTCTGCGGCTCCACAGGATTTGCACCGGACGTGCACACGTTTTCCACAGGGCCGAAACCTTCGAGTCGACCGACGTCCGCGTTGACCGACCTTGACGGCCACTGGCACGCCCCCGTACGCTGGAGTCGCCATGTTCATCCGGCGCCGTGTTCGCCCTGCCGTGATTGCCGCACTGCTGGCCATCGGTGCCGGCAGCCTGACGGCCGCACAGCCAGGGCCCGCCCACGACACGCCGCTGTTCCGCGTCATCCTCAACGACGGTACTGCGCTGGTGTCGTTCGGCGAATTCACCCGAGTCGGCGACCGCCTGGTGTTCTCGATGCCGCTCGACTCCCCTCGGGGCGACCGGCTCCAGCTCGTCAACCTGCCGGCGTCGGCGGTCAACTGGGACTCGACGCTGCAGTATGCGGATGCGGTCCGGTACGCGCAGTACGTCGCCACTCGCGCCGAAGCGGATTTCGCGGTACTGACCGGCGACGTGGCGCGGACTCTGAACGAAATCGCGCTCGCCAAGGATCCGGGACGGCGCCTGCAGCTCGCCGAGCAGGCACGGCGAATCCTCATCGCGTGGCCGCTCGAGCACTACGGCTACAAGTCGACGGACGTCAACGACATGTTGTCGCTGCTCGAGGGCACGATTTCCGATTTGCGCGGCGCGGCAGGCGTCCGGCGATTCGACTTCAGCCTGGTCGCCACGATCGAGCCACCGGCGATGCCCTTGTTGCCGGAACCGACGCCGTCGCAGGCGATCGATCAGGTGCTGCTCGCCGCCCGCCTGTCCGACGTGCCGGCCGAACGCATGACGCTGCTGCGCTCGGCGATTGGCGTGATCGACGAAAAGGCCTCGCAGTTGCCCCGGCGTTGGGCACGGCAAACCCGTGCGTCCGCCGAAGCGACGCTCGAGGCCGAGCTCCTCATCGAGAAGCGCTACGCCGATCTGTCACGCTCCGCGGTGGTGACGGCGACGGCGGCCGCGGCTGAAGGGAACGTGCGCGGCGTGGAACAGGCTGTGGCCAGGCTACAGGCGCGCGATCGCACGCTCGGCCAGAAGCGGAAAGACCAGGTGGCGGGACTCCTCGACATGCTCCGGGACCGGTTGGATTCCGCGCGGCGCCTGCGCCTGATGCGTGACCAGTGGGCGCGCAAGGCCGAGTCGTTTCGCGCCTACCGGAGCGCGGTGAGCAATCCGATCGACCGGCTGGCGAAGCTGCGCCCTGGGCTCGAGGATGTCAAAGCGCTCGCGGGTCCCGACTTCTGGTCGCTCTCGGATCTGGCGCAGCGGTTCGAGCGCGTCTCCCGCCAGCTTGCCCTCATCGCTCCGCCCGCGGACTTGACCTCGGCACACGCGACGCTGCGGTCGGCCGCCGAGCTTGGCCAGCAGGCGATGCGCACCCGCGAACGCGCCACGATCCAGGGCGACGTTGCGACCGCGTGGGACGCCTCGTCCGCCGCTGCGGGATCCATCCTGATGCTCGCCCAGGCGCGCCAGCAGATCGACGCCCTTTCCCGGCCCCCGGAACTTCGGTGATCACACCACGCTCGACGACGCTCGTCCGGGCCGACAACCTGTCCGCCGTGCGCCGGGCCTTGTTCTCACTGGCCTGCCGCGGCGACCTTGCGGACGTCCGTCACCGCGCCCTCATCGTGCCCTCGCGCGCCGCCGCCCTTCAACTGCGGCAGACGCTCGAGACCCTGCGTTTCGGTGCCGCTCCGTCATCACAGGATCCCGTGCTGTTCCTTCCGGAGCTGCTGACGAGGGACGACTGGTATCAGCGCATGCACGAGCGCGCAGGATTCCCGGAACCGCGTCTCACGCCGCTCGGGCGCGAGATCATGCTCGGCGCTGCCGCACGGGAGGCCATCGAGGCGGGCGCCGTGCCGCCGTTCCGCCTCCGGCCTGGGCTCATTGCCGAGATGCTGGCGTTCTACGACGCGCTCTGCCGACAGCAGCGGACGGTCGAGACGTTCGAGCGGGTCGTCCTCGGCGACCTCGAGTCGAGGGCGGACGTCGACCGCGGGGCAGAACGGCTGCTGCGTCAGACGCGGTTCCTGGTTGCCGCCTTTCGCGCCTTCGACGCGCGCGTCACCGCGTCGGGCGCGCTCGACGAACAGACGCTGCGCCGCCGCCTGCTCGACCCGGCGTCCGATCCGGGTTTCACGCACATCGTGGTTACGGTCGGCGATCGGACCTCGGAACCGTCCGGCGGCCTGTACCCGGCCGACTTCGACCTGATGATTCGCCTTCCTGGCGTCGAAGCCGTCGACATCGTCGCAACCCGCGGGCAACTGGCGTCGGGACTGCACGAACGGCTCCACGATCTGATTCCCGGCCTGGAGGAGATCGAGGTGGAAGGGGATCCGGCGTCCCCGCGGCTGACGGCGCCCGCGAACGATCCCGCGCACCCGTATTTCATCAGTCGCGATCGCGAGGAGGAACTGCGCGACATTGCCCGGCGCATCAAGGAGACAGAACGGCGCGCCGACCCTGTGCACGCACTCGACCGGATCGCGGTGGTCTTCAAGCGGCCTTTGCCGTACGTCTACCTGGCAAGGACTGTCTTCGACGCGGCAGGAATCGAATACCAGACGGCGGACGCGCTGCCCCTGGCCGCAGAGCCGATGGCCGCGGTGCTCGACCTTCTGTTGGCGGCCGTCGAGTCCCGTTTTGCGCGAACCGCGCTTCTCGCCGTACTGCGCTCGCCTCATCTGCGTGCCGACCCCGGGCACGAGCCACCCTCGATGGACGACATCGACGCGTTCGATCGTGGTCTCAGCGAAGAGCGCTACCTGGGTGATCCGCAGGCGCTGGCGCGCCTGGCGGAGGAGTGGTCGGGAGCCGGGGCCCAGGCGGCACGCGCAGCCGCGGCGCTGACCCTCGCGCTCGAACCGCTCTGCGTCGTGAACCACGTGTCAGCGCACGCAGCGACGCTGCTCGACTTCCTTCGCTCGCACGAGCGAATGGACTTCCGAGACGACGCGGTGCGATCACGGCATCTCCGGGCGCGCGCAGCCGTGATGACGGCGCTCGAACGGTTGCGGCAGGCCGCAGTCGCTTTCGACGACCCCCGCGCGCGCTTCACGGACGTGGCGGCGACGATTCGCCGGTGGATCGAATCGCAGACCTTCTCGCCGCGACGCGGGACGCGCGGTGTCCAGCTGGCGGATGTGCAGGCCGCGCGATACGGCGCATTCGACGTCGTACACATCGCCGGTCTCGCCGAGGGGGACTGGCCCGAGCCGTCCCCGCGCAACATCTTCTACCCGGCGTTCCTCCTCTCGCAGCTGGGGTGGCCGTCGGAGTCGGCGCGACTGTCCGCGGCGAGGGCCGCGTTCCTCGACCTGCTGACCCTGCCGCGCGATCGGGTGTCCATCTCCACCTTCACCCTCGAGGACGACGCCATCGTCAATCCGTCGCCGCTGCTCGAGGAGGTGTCACACGTTGCCCTCGCGGTGGACAACGTCGAGCCGTCGAACACGCTCGTGTTCGTCGACGAGGCACTCGCCGCGTCTCCCCCGGTGCAGGCCGCCGTGACGGGTGACGCTGGCGCCTGGGTCGAGCTGCGAGCCGAGCGATCGCCGAAGGGCGGAGCGGAGTTCCACGGGCACGCGGGCCCGGTCCGGCGCCGAACACACACCGTCACCGCGATCGACCGTTTCCTGCAGTGCCCGTTCAAGTACTTTGCGGCCACGATCCTGGAGCTTCCCGAAGAGGTGACTGACGAGGCGTCGATGACGCCAAGGGCGGAAGGCCAGTTCGTTCATGAGGTCTTCCGGGCGTTCTTCGATTCATGGCAGTCGGCAGGAGGAGGCACGATCACACCCGACGTGCTGGAGGAGGCTCGGGCCCAGTTCGCGCGGGTGGCGGTCAGGCTGCTCGGGAGGCTTCCAGCCGCGGAAGCAGCGCTACAGCGGATGCGGCTCCTCGGATCGGCCGGCACCCGCGGCCTCGGAGAAATCGTGCTGGCCGCCGAGGCGTCGCGCCCCACGCCGGTCCGTGAACGGCTGCTGGAGTACTCGCTCGACGGCGAGTTCACCATCGCCGCGGGCGGCGTGTCGCGCCCGGTCCGGCTGCGCGGTCAGGCGGACCGCATCGACTTGCTCGCGGACGGACGCTTCCGCCTCATCGACTACAAGAACACAAGGGTCCCGGACCCGGCGCAGACGATCCAGTTGCCGGTCTACGCGGTGTGCGCGCAACAAGAGCTGCAGCGAACCCGCGGCGAGAGGTGGGAGGTCGGGGAGGCGAGCTACATCGCGTTCGGCGAACGCAAGCCGGTGCGCGTGATCATCGACGAGGGGCCGGAGGCGGGTGAGAAGCTGGCCGATGGACAGCGGCGCCTGCTCGACGCGATCGATCGGATCGAGCGGGGCGAGTTCCCGCCGCAGCCGGTCAGCCGGCGCCTGTGCGGGTATTGCGCGTACGCCTCGGTCTGCCGGAAGGACTACGTCGATGGCGAGTGAGCCGCGCCTGCCATTCGACGACCAGCCGTCGCCGGCGGATCCGATGATCGCCCGCGACGAAGCGGCGCGCGCGTTTGCCGTCGATCCGTCGCGCAACGTCGTCCTCGAGGCGTCGGCGGGAACCGGCAAGACGCACGTCCTCGTCACCCGGTACATCAACCTGCTGCGCGCTGGCGTCGATCCCGCGAACATCCTGGCGATCACCTTCACCCGGAAGGCGGCAGCCGAGATGCGTGAGCGGATCGTCCGCGACCTGCGTGCGATGGCGCAGCTGTCGGCTGCGGACGAGACCCGCTGGAGGGCGTTGCGCGACTGGCTCGGAGACATCTCGATCAGCACCATCGACGCGTTCTGCTTTGCCCTGCTGCGCGAGTTCCCCCTCGAGGCGGACCTCGACCCCGGCTTCGATATCGCCGACGAGACCGTGATGCCGCGCCTGATCGAGGATGCGCTGGACGGCGCACTGCGCGCCGGCCGCCGGATGGCGTCCAAGGACCCGGACATCGGGCTGCTGATGGCCATGCTGGGCGAGCGACGCGTCCGGCGCGGACTCGAGGCGTTGCTCGACCGCCGGTTGTCGGCCGGCCCGACGATTCGCCGCTTCCTTTCGGCCGCGGCCGGGCCGTCCCCGGTGGAGGCGCTCGCGCGTGTCGTCGCCCGCATGCAGGACGTGCTCGGATCGATCGATGGCGGTCTCGAGGCATTCATCGCAGACGGCCCGGTCGGTCACGACGCGTATGGACTGCTGGCGGCCGACCTCCGCGCCGTCGCAGCCGGCTTCGGCGCAGAGACAGGCGCCGCGTCGAGCGAGGCCGACCGCAAACACACGGCGCGGGCGGTGCTCGACCGCGTGTCACGCTACTTCCTGAAGGACGATGGCGAGCCGAGGGCGCGCCCCCCCAACGGCTATCTCAAGAAGCAGTGCCCGACGGTGGCTGGATGGACCAGGCACTCACGGGCCGTCGCCGCAGCGGCTCCGCACGTGGCCGAGGTCATCTCGCGGTTCGAGCGGGATCTCAACGTCGCGCTGGTGCGAGGGACGGGCCGGCTGTTCCGGATCGCCCGCGGGCGTTATCGCCAGGCGCTCGATGCGCAGGCGTTGGTGGATTTTCCCGAGGGGCTGTCCCGTGCGCTCCACCTCCTCCGCCAGATGGACGAGTTCGCGCAGAGCCGGTACCGGCTGGAAGCGCGGTATCACCACGTGCTCGTGGACGAGTTCCAGGACACGAACCCGTCGCAGTGGCGGCTCGTCGCGCGGCTGGTCGAATCCTGGGGTGAAGGCATGGGGCTCGCGCACGACGGCCCGCTCCAGCCGTCCATCTTCATCGTCGGCGACCGCAAGCAATCGATCTACGCGTTTCGGGACGCCGACGTGCGGATGCTGCGGCGCGCGCGGCGCTACATCGCGGCGCTGCGGCCCGACGGCAAGGTGCGCCGGTCGATCGCGCGGAGTTTTCGGGCCGCGCCGGAGCTGCTGGCGTTCACGAACGACCTGTTCTCCTCGATCGACAGCTCGGTGAAGCGCGCCGACGCATTCCGCTTCACGGCGCGCGACCGGTTTCCCGTGGGAACATCCTCGCCGGCCAGCGGCAGGCTGGGCCTGATTGCCGCCGGGGACACGCTGGCCGCGGCGGACATCATCGCTGCCGAGATCGGGCGGCTGCTGAGCGAGGGCGTCGTGCGCGATCGGCAGAGCGGTCTGTCGCGGCCGGCCCGCCCGGGCGACATCGCGATCCTCTTCAGGTCGCGCGAGAGTCACCGCGAGATCGAGGCGGCTCTCGAGGCACGCGGGATCCCGACTTACGTCTACAAGGGCCTCGGCTTCTTCGACGCCGACGAAGTGAAGGACCTGGTGGCCCTGCTCCGGTACCTCGGGCAGCCGGCCTCGCCGCTGCGCGCCGCGGCACTGCTGCGGTCGCGCTTCGTTCGCGTCTCGGATCGCGCGGTCCGTCTGCTGACCCCTCACGCAGAGAACGTGTTGTTCGGACTGGAGCCGCCGCCCGCCGGCCTGTCGGAGGAGGACCGCCGCGTCCTCGACCGGTTACGCGCGTCGCTGGACGCGTGGCTGCCGCTGGTGGACCGCGTGCCGCCGGCCGAGGTGCTCGACCGCGTCATTGCCGACGCGGCCTACGCGTTCGAATTGCGCAGCCCCCGCTTCGTCCAGGCGCGCGAGAACCTGAAGAAGGTGCGCGCGATGACGCGGCGCCTGCAGAACCGGGGCTACGCCACGATGGCCCGCGTCGCGGATCACGTGGATCGGCTTTCCGCGGGCGACGAATCGAACGCCGCGGTGGACGCGCTCGACGCAGTCAACCTCATGACCGTCCACGCCGCCAAGGGCCTGGAGTTTCCGTTCGTGTTCGTCACCCACCTGACCCGGGGAACCGGCGGCCGCGGCGATCCGATCGTGATCGTTCCAGCCGGACAGGGCGGCCGCCCGCTGGTATCGATCGGCGGAAGTCTTCCGGAGGCCGAGGAGGCGGTCCGCCAACGCGACCGCGAAGAGACCAAGCGGCTGTTCTACGTCGCCGTCACGCGCGCCCGGGAAAAGCTCTATCTGGCTGCCGTCTTGAAGCAGGGCCGCTTCCAGGCGACGACGGGCAGCCTCGGCGAGGTGCTGCCCGCGTCGTTGCGCGAGGCGTTCGCACAGGCGGCGCGCGGCGGCGCTTCCGTGGAATGGCGGGCAGAGAACGGGGGCGTCCACACGTTTGGAATTGCCGGCGCGGACGCCGGAGGCGCGGGGACCGCCAGCAGCGACGCGGATGGCCATGCGGGTGCGATGGCCTCCCCCGCCCCGCCAGCCGATTTCGCCCCACTCTCGGACGCGATCGGCGATCGGCGCGTCGGCGCGGCTGCATACGCGATGTCGATGGCGTCAGGCGACAGGGACGACACCAGTGACGCGACGCTGACGCAACCGGTCGGTCCCGACCCCGCGCTGGTCGGCACCGTTGTGCACCGTCTGTTCCAGGCCAGCCAGGGGACGACTGACCCGGACGAGTCCTGGCTGGCCGATCGGGCCCGCACGTTCATCGCCGGGCGGGAAGATGGGGTCGAGTCGGATCCGGCCGACGTCGTGGCCGCCGCCGTTGACGCATTCCTCCGGCTCCGCCGCCGTCCTGACGTGTCGAGCGTCATGGACGGGGCGACCTGTCATTACGAACTCCCGTTCTCGTTGCGAATTCAGCCATCCGACGGCACGGGCACCCTTCGTGAAGCGACCGTCGTCCGGGGAAGCATCGACTGCCTGGCGCAACGGCGCGATGGGACGGTCACCGTGCTGGAACTCAAGACGGGGCGGCGTCAGCCCTGGCACGACGTTCAGCTTGCCGTCTATGTTCGTGCGGCACGAAGCCTGTTCCCCGGGCTCTCCGTGGAAGGGCGCCTCATTTACTCGGACCTCCCCGAAATCGTGGCCGAGCCGTGAGGCCTGACGCGATGTATCGATGCAACCGGATCCACCGAATGCGCGTCTAATGAGCAGAGCGCATCAAGACAGGGACAGCAGGGAGTGGTCAGTTGCCAGTGGCCAGCTCTCAGCTGCCAACTGGCGGCGATGGGTCCGACGATGATGAGGACGGCGACGACCTCTCCATCTGAGGTGAGAGCTTTTCGCTCCACTCCCTGGCCCTGGTTTCAGCCTCTTTCTTGGACGCGCCGACCAGTAGAACGGACTGATACGGGCCGTTCAGGCCCGCCAGCGTGATCCACGCAACCCAGTGCGGCCCGCGGGCTTCGCTGTGGATCTCGAACGTCGTGTCTGGTTGACGGTTCATACAGTGTTCTCTCCCTGTTCGTGTCAAATGGCGAGGCCCGGGAAGATCGTCATTGCTTCAGCAGGGTCTGATTCCGTACAATTCCTTGTCTAACACGATATTGAGCGAAGTGGCACAAGGAGCCCAGTTATGGCGTTGACCTGTCCCAATTGCGGGAATGCCCGGAACTTCCTGGTCAAGACGCTGCAGATGCACGTCGTCCGTCTGGAGGATGCGCGGGTGGATGTCACCGAGGAGAGCCGGCCTGCGGTGCTCGAGATGCTGTGCGACGAATGCGACACGGCGCTGAACTTCGAAGACATCGAGGACGCCGTCCGGAAGGAAGTTCTGCTGACCCTCGGCGCGAAGTAGCCGGCTGGCTCCCGGCCTCGGCTCACTTCCTGCCTTCTTCTTCGATTTCCTCGAAGTAATCGCATTCGGGGCAGACCCACTCGCTCACCATCCGCTGCTTTGCTTCGGAAGTGCCCGGAACGTAATCGACGAGCTCCATGTCCTTTCGGCGCATGCGCTCGCCGCACAGCGGGCATTCCTTCGTTTCTGTCGGGGAAGTCATGTGATGTCCGGGCCGGATGCTACCACCTGCGCGTTGCCTTGACAAGGTTCGCGCATCACTCCTATCGTAGCGAAAGTCGCGCACTGGAGGCCAGCGAACCACCAAGGGTACCGCCGCCTCGGCGATGACCTGGCCCGTCCCTCGAACCTGTTCGACAGGCGGTTCGATCGGTAATGGTGTACCGACCAAGTGGCGATCGATTCCCTATGAAGAAACACGTCGATCTGGTCGGCCTGCTCTTCATGCTGTGGGGCGGGATGAGCCTGCTGGTGAGCGTCTCGCTGCTCTCCACTGGAATCGCTGCAACGGCGATCGGCGCCGCGGCGACGCAGGCGGCCACCGGAGGCAAGCTGGCCGCGGGCATCGTCGCGGCCGTGTTCTTCACGCTCGCCGCCATGGGCCTGATCTTCGGGTCGGCGCACATCTGGGTCGGATCCAGGCTGCGTCGTTTCCGCGAGTGGGCGAGGGCGTTTGCGATTGTCCTGTCGGTCGTGGATCTCGTCCTGGTTCCCTTCGGCACTGGCCTCGGCATCTACGCGCTCTGGGCGCTCATCAACGAACAATCGAAGCCGCTGTTCGACGAGAAGTGAGCGTCGCCGGCAACCCTGAAGGGCCTCTCAGTCCGGCAGGTCGACGGTGCCGATCGGGGTCCACGGGCCGCAGCGCGCGAGGCGCTTTGCCGCGCGCCAGCCGCCCCGGAGGAAACCGTGCCGCTGGATCACCACAATCGCATAGTTGCTGCACGTCGGCGTGAAGCGGCACCGGACGCCCAGATGTCCTGACCAGGAGACCTGGTACCACCGGATCGCCGACACCGCGGCGTGTGACGTGAGCTGGCGTCCAGGGGGGCGGGAGAGATCGTAGGCGAGCGGCACGGCCACGACGAGGCACAGGAGCGTGGCCGCGACGAGCAGGCGGGTTCTGATTCTCACCGGGGTCCCCGTGTCAGAACTTGTCGGCGTACTCGCTGACGAACGGGATAATCAGCCGCTTGCCCCCGAAGGCCTTCACGACGGCGACGATGTGCAGCACCAGGAAGATGAGAAACGGAATGGGCACCAGCGCGAGCAACGCGCATCCGATCCCGGCTGTCATGAGGCCGAACAGTAACGCCACAACCACCAGCGTGAGGAGCAGGAGCATTTCGGCCGTCATCAGCACGATCCCGTGCTTGGCGTGCCACTGCAGGTCGGCATCCTCCTTCTCGACCAGAAGAGGGATGACCGCAAACGGCGGCAGATAGGCGAGGACGAGCATGATCGCACGGTTGCTCGGCTGACCGTGAACGCCGCCTGGCGTGTCTGGTGCCTTCATGTCGTTCTCGGCCGACCTTTGTCCGGAGGCGCGGTGAGGGTCCGAAGGGAGAGCGGCCGCGGCCGCTCTCCCGCGCAGGTTTCCGTACCAGGCGCTAGAACTGATCCGCGTACTGGCTGATGTAGGGCAGCGTGAACCGCTGGCCGTTCACGCCCTTGACGATGCACATGATGTGCACGACAAGGATGCCGATCATCAGGACGAACCAGAGCACGACACCGACAATCGCGCTGAGGCATCCGAGCACCGGGATGTGTCCAAGGATCGCCCCGACGATCGAGAGGACGATGAACAAGGCGACTTCCACGACCAGGAGCACGAGCCCGTGCTTGGCGTGCCACTGGACTTCCTTGTCGTTCTTCTCGACCAGCAGCGGTATCAACGCAAGGATGCCCAGGTAGGACAGGACGATCATGATCGTCCGATTGCTCGAGGGCACGCTCGCCGGAACGGGATCGGTCATGGCGCTTCTCCTTTGATGCGAAGGGATCGGTGAAGTGGGTGCAGTGTACCGAAGCGCGGTCCACAGGTCCAGCGCAAAGAGAGGCTGCAAAGAGAGGCTGGTGTCACGCGGCTCATCCCGCGTGCAGATTCGCGTGCACGGCGGCGCCCAGCAGACCTGCGCGCTGGTTGAGGATCACCGCCACCGGCACGAGCGACATGAAGTCCCCCATCGGGGCCTTCGCGCAGAACGCCTCGACGAATCGGCCGTCCTGGAGCACCGGCAGGATCTTCGGCGCGATGCCGCCGCCGAGGAACAGGCCGGCCGTGGCCACCGAGCGCAGCGCGAGGTTTCCGGATTCGGCGCCGTACACCGACACGAAGATCTCCAGCGCGCGCACGCAATCGGGGCACCGGTGTTCGAGCGCCGACCTCGAGATGAGCGAGGGCGCACGTGCCGAATCCGCGTCGACGTCACAGACCGCGCACCCGTGCGGGTGTGCGAACCGGTGAATGTTCACGAGGCCTGGCCCCGAGATCACCCGCTCGTAGTCCGCGCGGCCGAAGCGCGACACGAGAAACTGCAGCAACGCGATCTCCTCCGCCGTGCGCGGCGCGAAATCGGCGTGGCCGCCCTCTGTCGGCGACGGGATGAGCCTCCCGTCCACGTTGTGCAGCAGGGCTTCGCCGAGGCCGGTCCCGGCCGCGATGAGCGCCGCATTTCCCGTCGGCACGGGACGGCCTGCCTGCACGACGGCCAGTTCATCGTGCCGCAGCACCGTGACCGAATACGCCATCGCCTGGAGATCGTTGAGGAGCGTCACCCGGGGAAAGCCGAACCGGGCCGCGACGGCTGCCGCGTCCACATGCCACGGCACGTTGGTGAGGCGGGCCACCTGTTCGACGATCGGACCCGCCACGCCAAAACTGGCCGCGCGCACCGCCAGCGCCGGGACACCCTGGCCGGCGAGGAACTCCGCGAGGATCGCCTCGAGACTCGGGTAGACGGGCGTCGCGAACGTGCGGACATCGACCAGGTCCGGTCGACGAGGCCCGGGCGAGAACAGGCCGACGAGCGTCTTGGTCCCTCCGATATCGCCTGCAAGCAGCATCGGGTGATTCTACCAGCAGCGGCCCGAATCGATCCTCGTGGCGCCGTTGACTTTCCCGCGCGGCTCCGGCATCGTACCCCGCGTGAGCCCTGGTCCTTCCGACGCCGCCTCTTCGCTGCTCGCCGGCCAGTGCGTGGCCTTCAGCGGCCGGCTGTCGTCGATCAGCCGGAAGGAAGCCCGGTTGCTGGTCGCGCGGCTTGGCGGTGGCGTCATCGGTGACGTCAGCGCACGGACGACGCTGCTGGTCGTCGGGGACGGAGCCGCAGCGGGCGACCGCGGCGTGTCGCCCGACCGCGACCGGGAGCAGAACCAGAAGATCCGGCGGGCGAAGACGATCAACGCTCGCGAACCGGGGCGCATCCGGATTCTCTCCGAAGAGGACTTCTGCGAGCTGGCCGGCGTGCCGTCACCTGCCACGCTGCGCAAGCAGTGGTACGCGTTGCACGATATCCTCGCGATGTACCCCCTCTTGCGCGAGGACCATCTGCGCTACCTGCAGAAGTGGAACCTCATTCGGCCGGCGCTCCGTACGAACGCCGAGACGTACTTCTCGTTCACCGACCTGACCGTCATCCGGCAGGCACACGCCGAGTTGGAGCGGGGCGCGCCGCTCCGGGCCGTGCTGCGCTCGCTCCAGGCGTCCCGCGAAG
>DASVIS010000213.1:0-13277 GCA_036381995.1 Vicinamibacterales bacterium
ATGCAGCAGCGCGCGCAGCCGGGCTTCCTTGCACAGGAGGCATACAGCCGCGTCATCTTCGGCGCCCACCCCGCAGGGCGCATGATGACACCCGCGGCACTCGACAAGATCACGCGCGACGCCATCGTCGCCTTCCATGCCTCCCGCTACGCCCCCGACTACGCCGTGATCGGCGTCGTCGGCGACGTGACGCTGGCCGACATCAAGAAGCGGCTCGAGACGAAGCTGGCCGGCTGGACGAAGAAGGGGGTCGCCAAGCTGTCGTTCGTCGATCCCGACCCGCTCGGTCCCGCGCGGGTGACGCTGGTCGACCGTCCGAACTCGGTCCAGACCAACCTGCTCGTCGGCACACAGTCGATCGATCGGACGAGCCCAGACTACGACGTCCTCAAGCTGGCCGATTCGATCATCGGCGGCGGGCCGACCGGGCGTCTGTTCCTGAACCTGCGCGAAGACAAGGGCTTCACGTACGGCGCCTATAGCCGCCTGGGCGCCGCGCGGTACCGCGGCGACTGGTCGGCCAGCACCGAAGTGCGGACCGATGTCACCGAGCAGGCGCTCACCGAGATCGTGAAAGAACTGGCGCGGATGCGCGACGAGCGGATCCCGGACAACGAGTTCCTGGACAAGAAGCGGTCGCTCGTGGCCAACTTCGCGCTGTCGCTCGAGACGCCTGGCGCCATTCTCACCAACTACATCACCAGTTGGATGTACAACCTGCCCGCCGACTACTGGGACAGGTATCCGGAGCGCGTGATGGCCACCACGCAGGACCAGGTGCAGACGGTGGCGAAGAAGTATTTCGATCCATCACGGCTCCAGATCGTCGCCGTCGGTGACGGCAAGAAGATCGCCGAAGGGTTGAAGAAGTTCGGGAAGCTCGAGGTGTTCGACACGGAAGGGAAACCGGTCCAGCAGCAGTAACAGGTTGCCGCGCTGTCCAGCAGGCAGCCGCAAGCCGCAATCGGCAGAACGCGGGTCGCGAGCCGGCTCGCGTTCTGCTATACTACCCACCGGTAGGTATCTGATTTTGTTCCTATAGTCCCCCCCCGCTGGAACTTTCAGTCCGCCTCCCCCGTAAGACCGTATTGGTGTTGCCTACCGGTAGGTATAGCAACCGAACACTTCCGAGGAATTCGATGGGAACAGTTGAAACGGGCGCCCCAGCAGAGCTGGCGCCGACGGAACAGGATGAACGGACCCGGGGCCGCCTGCTCCGGGCGGCCGTCTGCGTCTTCGATCGAAAGGGCTACGCGGCCGCGTCGGTCCGCGAAATCGTCGAGATGGCAGGCGTGACGAAACCGGCGCTCTACTACCACTTCGGCAGCAAGGAACGGCTGCTGACGACGGTGCTGGAAGAGGCCAGTCGGGAGTTCACCCGGACCATGGAGCGCGCAATCTCCAGGCCCGGCATGGCGCGCGACCGGCTGTTCGCGCTCTGCGCCGATCTTCACGGCCTCTTCCAGGAGCACGTTCCGGTCGTGCGCGTGGCGCACGCCGTCTTCTTCGGCCCGGTCGAAGGCGTGCCGCCGTTCGACTTCGCCGCCTTCGACCGCCAGTTGGAACGCGCGGTCAGGCGAATCGTCGAGGACGGCCAGGCGGCTGGCGAGATCGCACCCGACGCCTTGCCGTCCGACGTTGCGCTGGTGATCATGGGCATCATCGGCGTGTTCGCCACGCGACAAATCCACTACGGCTCCGAACCGATTGGTCCCGATACTCTTCAGCGCCTCCTCGGACTGCTGTTCGATGGCGTCCTCGGAAAGCGGCAGCAAGGAGAACGACGGCAATGACACGCATCGCACGAGCAACCGGACTCATCCTTTTCACCCTCGGCATCGCGGCGGCTGCCGCCTGTTCGAAGACGTCCGACCCGAAGCCGATGGAGGTCGGCCGGCCCCCTGTGGCCGTGACCGTCGATCCGGCGGCGCTGGCCGATCTGCAGGAGACCGTGGATGTCGTGGGCACGCTGGAGGCCAAGTTCTCTGCCGACGTGAAGTCCGAGGTGACCGGCGTGGTCACGAACGTCTACGTCACCGAGTGGGTGCCCGTGAGGCGCGGCGCCCGGCTGGCGCGGCTCGACACGCGTGAGACCGAAGCCGGCATCGAGGCGCTGAGAGCCGGCGAGGCGCAGGCCAAGGTGGGCGAGAACCGCGCGCGGCGCGAGTACGAGCGCGCGCAGCAGTTGAAGCAGTACGGCCTGATCACCCCGCAGGCTCTCGACGATGCCAGGACGGCGGTGGAGGCTGCCGAGGCCACCACCGCGGCCGCGCGGGCGCAGATCAAGACCGCTGAGACCCGGCTGGCCAAATCCCTCATCACGTCGCCGATGGACGGCGTCGTGGCCCTGCGCGGCGTCAGCGTCGGCGACCGCGTCGAGAACATGGGCGGCACGTCGTCGATGTTCCGGATCGTCGACAACCGCATCCTCGATCTCACGGTGTCGGTGCCCTCGTCGTGGCTCGCGTCCGTCCGCGTGGGGCAGACGGTCGAGTTCTCCACGGAGACCCTGCCCGGCCGTTCGTTCACCGGGAAGGTGATGTTCATCAACCCGGCGATCGACCCGGCAAGCCGTTCGGCGAAGGTGATCGCCGAGGTGGCGAACACCGACGGCGCACTCAAGGGCGGAGCGTTCGCGAAGGGCCGAATCGTGGTGGGCCAGCGCGCCGGGGTGCTGCAGGTTCGACAGGAAGCGCTGCTCAACTGGAACCTCGACACGATGAAAGCGGAAGTGTTCGTGGTGACCGGTGACAAGGCGCAGAAGCGCGCCGTCACCACGGGGATCGGGAACGGCGTGTCGGTCGAGGTGCTGTCCGGCGTGCAGGCTGGCGACCGGGTGGTGACGCGGGGCGGCTTCGCGCTCCGCGATGGTGACCGCGTCGTCGTCTCCAAGGGGGAAGGGGCGTAGCCATGTTTCTCTCGAACCTGTCCATCAAGCGGCCGGTCGTGGCCACCGTGATGATCCTCACGCTGGTGACGCTCGGCGTCTTCTCGGCCCGGCGCCTCCCTATCGACATGATGCCGGACGTCGAGATTCCCGTGGTGTCGATCATCACGGAGTACCCGGGCGCCTCGCCCGATACGGTCGAGCGCGAGGTGAGCAAGAAGATCGAGGAGGCGGTGAACGCGATCGCCGGCGTGAAGCACGTCAACTCGATCTCGCGCGAAGGACTGTCGTCGGTCATCGTGGAATTCAACCTCGAGGTGAAGGTCGACGAAGTCTCACAGGAGGCGCGCGCGAAGATCGACGCGGTCCGGCGCGAACTGCCCGACGGGATGAAGGACCCCGTCATCCAGAAGTTCGACTTCAACGCGGTGCCGGTCATCTCGCTCGCCGTCCAGTCGAAGACGATGCCGGCGCGCGACCTGACGACGCTGGCCGACCGGAGGATCAAGCGCCGCCTCGAGAGCATCCGTGGCGTCGCGAAGGCCAAGCTCGTCGGGTCGTCGGATCGTGAGATTGCCGTCAACCTCGACCCGGCGCGCCTCGCGGCGCTGGGGATGGGCGTGGACGAGGTCGTGGCGGGCCTCGCGTCCGAGAACGTCAACACGCCGCTTGGCCGGCTGACGCAGGGCGTCAGCGAGATCCCGATCCGCATCAGCGGAAAGCCGCGCGACGCCGCGCAGTATCGCGGGATGGTCATCAGCCGCCGGGCCGGTCAGCCGATCACGCTCGGCGACATCGCCACCATCGAGGACGGGGTGGAGGAGCAGCGCTCGCTGGCCTTGATCAACGGCAAGCCGGCCGTGGCGATCGACATCACCAAGCAGACCAAAGCGAACACCGTAGAGGTCGTCGATGCCGTCCTCGCGGAGGTGGACACACTGCGGAAGGAGATGCCGCAGGGCACCGACATCGTGATCGTCCGCGACACCTCGGGCTTCATTCGCGCGTCTGTGTCGGACGTCAAGAACACGCTGCTCCTCGGCGGCTTCCTGACGATCGTCATCGTCTTCTGCTTCCTCAATTCGTGGCGGTCAACCGTCATCACGGGTCTCACGCTGCCCATCTCCGTCACATCGTCGTTCATCGTCATGTACTTCCTCAACATGACGATCAACACGCTGACGTTGATGGCGCTCTCACTCGCCATCGGGCTCCTGATCGACGATGCGATCGTCGTGCGAGAGAACATCGTCCGGCACCTCGAGCGAGGGCAGGATCATTTCGAGGCCGCTCGTGATGGCACGGCCGAAATCGGCCTGGCCGTCCTTGCGACGTCGATGTCGATTATCGCGGTGTTCGTGCCGGTGGCGTTCATGAAGGGCATCATGGGCCGGTTCTTCTACCAGTTCGGCCTGACGGTGGCCTTCGCCGTGCTCGTGTCGCTGTTCGTGTCGTTCACGCTCGACCCGATGCTGTCGTCGCGGTGGCACGACCCGGACATCGCGCGGAAGGGGAAGCGGAACGTCATCCAGCGGGCGCTCGATCGGTTCAACACCTGGTTCGAGCGGATGGCGGAGAACTACAAGCGGGTGATCGGCTGGGCGCTGGACCACCGCCTCGCCATCGTGTCCATGGCCATCGCGGCGTTCGTCGCAGGTCTCGCGGTGTTCGCGATTCTGCAGACGGAGTTCATGACGCAAATGGACCAGGGCGAGTTCGCCCTGAAGTTCAAGAGCGCGCCCGGCGCGTCGATCAACGAGACGCGGGGCCGGCTCGACGAAGTGCTGAAAGGGCTGTCCGAGTTCAAGGAAGTGCAATACACCTACGCGTCGATCGGATCGGGCGACGCCGACACCGTCCGCGATGCGATGGTGTACGTGAAGCTGGTGCCCAAGAACCAGCGGGAGCGAGGCCTGAAAGTGTTCATCCACGACGCGCGCCTCCGCCTGGAGAAGATCCCCGGGGTGGTGCTCAACTTCCTGGAGAATCCCTCCTCGTTCCAGAAGCCGCTGGCGGTCGCCGTTCAGGGTGACGACATCGCCACGCTCAAGAAGTACGCGGCGCAGCTCAAGCAGGAGTTGTTCAAGGTTCCGGGGATCGTCGACATCGAGGCGACGATGGAACAGGACCTGCCGGAATACCGTCTCGTCGTGGACCGTGAGCGCGCGGCCGCGTCGGGACTCGGGAGCGGGGCGGTGGCCAACACCGTCGGGCTGCTCATCGGCGGACAGGCGGTCTCGACCTACGAGGACGAAGAAGGGGAGGCAGTCAACGTGCGCGTCCGGCTGCCGCAATCGCTCCGGGCGGACGTCAACCAGATCCGCGACCTGAAGGTGACCGTGCCGGGAGCGCAGGGGACGGCGCTGGTGCCGCTGGCTGACCTGGTGACTTTCACCCGCGCGACGTCGCCCGCCGAAATCAACCGGCGCGACCTCACGCGGCAGGTCACGGTGGATGCGAACCTGGACCGTCTGCCGCTCGGAACGGCCGGCAACCTCGCGATACAGGCCGGCTCGAAGCTCGACATGGCTCCCGGCTACAAGCTGGTGCAGGGCGGCCAGACGGAAATGATGATCGAGTCGTTCGGCTACATGGCCGAGGCGCTGCTGCTGGCGATTATCTTCGTCTACCTGATCCTCGCCGCGCAGTTCGAGTCGTTCATCGACCCGCTGGCGATCATGCTGTCGCTGCCGCTGTCGATCGTCGGCATGGCAGGCACGCTGCTGCTGGCCGGAGACACGATCAACATCATGTCGCTCATCGGGTTGATCATGCTGATGGGACTCGTCACCAAGAACGCCATCCTGCTGGTGGACTACACCAAGGTGCTGCGGTCGCGGGGGATGGACCGCCGGACCGCGATGATCACCGCGGGCCGGACACGGCTGCGGCCGATCCTGATGACCACGACCGCGATGATCTTCGGCATGCTGCCGCTGTTCTTCGCGCTCGGCGAGGGCGCGGAGATGCGGGCGCCCATGGCGCGGGCGGTCGTCGGCGGCTTGATCACATCGACGCTGCTCACGCTGATCGTCGTGCCGGTCGTCTACACGATCTTCGACGACATCTCTGTGTGGATCTTGAGGAAGGGCGCGCGGTACACGAAGGCGGCCGCGGTCAGCCTCGTCATCCTGGCGCTCGTGTCCGGCGCGGCGGCGCCCGCGTCAGCCCAGGCGGCGCAGCCGGCTGCGGCCGGCGCTCCGGTGTCGCTGTCGGTGTCAATCGGGCAGGCGGCCAGACAGGCCGCGTCTCAGGGCGGAGCCAAGCTGCTGACGCTGGACGAGGCGCTCGCGATCGCCGCGGCGCAGAACCGCGACATTCAGAAGGCCATCGAGTATCAGAAGTGGGTGCAGGGCAAGTACGTCGAGGAGCGTGCGAACGCGCTGCCCCAGGCTTCATTCTCTGGCTCCTTCGTCCGCAACCTCGACAGACGCCAGCAAGACTTGTTCAAGATGTTCAGCAGCGGTGGTTCGTCGAGCGGATCGGCCGGCGGTGGCAGCAACATCGACATCGGGGAGATCTTCAGCGGCCGCCAGGATGCGCTGACGGGGCAGGTCAAGGTGACCCAGGTGATCTTCACCTGGGGCCAGCTCGGAGCGGCGATCCGCGCGGCCAAGCTGGGCTTCGGCGTGGCCGACCAGCAACTCCGCCGGTTCCGGCAGGCGGTGACCAGGGATGTGACGACGGCCTACTGCGATGTGCTGGTGGCGCGCGAACTGGCGAAGATCGCCGAGGAGGACCTGGCGCAGAAGCAGCGCCATCTCGACGAGACGACCAAGCGCCAGTCGGCCGGCACGGCTACCGACTACGACGTGCTGGCGGCGCAGGTGGCGGCCGAGAACGCACGGCCGGCGGTCATCCGCGGCCAGAACGCGGTGCGTGTGGCGCGGATGCAGCTCGGGTACCTGCTGGCGGAGACCGGTGAGGTCGACGTCAGCGGCACGCTCGGTGTCCCGCTCGAGGCGGTTCCGACCTACGACGCCGTGCTCGCGGCGGCGCTCGCGAATCGTCCCGAACTCGGTGAGTTGTCGAACACTCGCGGCGTCTACGGCGAGCTGGTCACGATCGCGAAGGCGGCCAGCAAGCCGCGCGTCGACTTCTCGGCGGCATTGGGCTTCGGCCGCGTCGGGCTGCCGTCGATCTCCTCGAGCGGCTACCTGTGGAACGCCGGCGTCTTCGGCTCCGTGCCGCTGTTCGATGGCTGGCGTACCAAGGGTCAGGTGGCACAGGCCCAGGTCGATCTCGCGCGCCTCACCATCGACGAACTGAAGCTGCGGGACGGAATAGCGGTCGAGGTGCGCGCAGCGGTGGACGCGGTGCGTGAGGCGTCGGAGATCGTCACGGCGCTTTCGGGCACCGTCACTCAGGCGGAGAAACTGTTGTTCCTGGCCGAAAAGGGCTTCGAGCTCGGCGTGAAGACGCGGCTCGAGGTGCAGGACGCCGAGTTGAACCTGGCGTCTGCGCGAGCGAACCTCGCGCGAGCGCAGCGAGACTACCGGGTGGCGCGCGTCAACCTCGACTGGGTCGCCGGAACGCTCGACGGGGGAGCGCCGCCGCCACCGCCGAAGAAGTAGATGAAGGGACTTCGACCTCTTGCGCACGTCGCTCATCGCGCCCGGGGCGCGGGGATCGCCGGGCTGGTCGTCATGGCCACGCTTGTCGCGTCTCCGGCCCGCGCCGCCGACGTGGATTTCTCCAGCCCTGGCCTGCTGACATCGGTTGGCCAGAGTGTTGACGTGGCCATTGTCAAGGTGCTGCTCAACACCCAACTGAAGCTGGGCCTCGAGTACAAGCCGACCGCGCAGCCCGCCGATCTCGCGGGGATGAAGACGCTCGTGGTGGTGCTCGGGTTCAGCACGAAGGGCCTGGGTGCGGCCGGCCTGGACATGGCGAAGGAGATCGCGAGAGCCAGGGCGCTGATGAAGGCGGCCCGAAGCCAGGGAGTCAAGGTGCTGGCGATGCACACCGGTGGCGCGGCGCGGCGCGGCCGGACCTCCGACGACCTGATCGAGCTGGTCGTTCCGGACGCCGACTGCACGATCGTGGTGGCGTCGGGTAACCAGGACAAGCTCTTCAACCAACTCGCCGCCGGTCGCCATGCCCCCGTCATCGAAGTGGAGAAGACGGCGGCCGTCGGCGACGCGGTGAAGGCAATCTTCAAGTAGTGGTAAACTCGGCGCCTCTCTCCCTCTCGGAGGATGGCTTCATGTTGCGACTCGAAGGTAAAGCAGCCGTGGCGCAGGGCGGCGGCCCGACGGCCGTCATCAACCAGAGCCTGGCGGGCGTGGTGCTCGAAGCAAGGAAGTACCCCTTCATCACCCACGTCTACGGCGCTCGCTTCGGAGTCCGCGGCATCGTGAACGAGGACTTCGTCGACCTGTCGCAGGCCACCACGCACAACCTCGAGATGGTCGGCATCACGCCGTCCTCGGCCCTCGGCTCGACGCGCGACAAGCCCGACTCCGCCTACTGCGAGCGGATGGTCGAGGTCTTCCAACGCCACGACGTCCGGTATTTCTTCTACATTGGCGGCAACGATTCGGCCGAAACGTGCCGCATCGTTTCGAACTTCGCCGAGCAGAAGGGTTACGACCTCCGGGTGATCCACATCCCGAAGACGATCGACAACGACATCCTGGTCACCGACCACGCGCCGGGATTCGGCAGCGCGGCGAAGTTCGTCGTGAGTGCATTTGCCGGCCTCGACCTCGACAATTACGCGATCCCGGGCGTGTGCGTTGGCGTCGTGATGGGCCGCAGCGCCGGATTTCTCACCGCCGCCTCGGTGTTCGCGCGCCGGTGGCCGGACGATGGGCCTCACCTCATTTATGTGCCAGAGGCGCCGTTCAGCATCGACCGGTTCCTCGAGGACGTCGATCGCGTTTACACGAAGCATGGGCGCTGTGTCGCAGCGGTCTGCGAAGGGATCGTGGCCGACGATGATGTGCCGATGCTGCTGAAGCTGAAGGACGTCGAGGAGCGGGACCAGTTCGGGAACCTCCAACTGTCGGGCCGCAGCACGCTCGGTGACGCGCTGTCCGACGCGGTCAAGGCGCGCCTGAAGATCACGCGCGTGCGGTGCGACACCTTCGGATACCTCCAGCGATCGTTCCTCGGCGTGATCTCGGGCGTCGATGCGAGCGAGGCGCGCGACGTCGGGGAGACGGCGGTGCACTTCGCCGTGCACGGAAAGAGGAACGGATCGGTCGCCATTCGACGGACTGGCGACTACTCGGTGGACTACTTCCTCACGTCGCTCGAGTCGGTGGCTGCCAACACCAAGCCGTTGCCGGCGGAGTACCTGAAGGGGCTGAACGACATCGACGAGTCGTTCAAGATCTACGCGCGTCCGCTCATGGGTCCGCTGGCGCAATTCGACCGGCTGATCGCACCTTCGGTCCGCGTGGTGAAGCGGAAGACTGAACTTGCAGGAACGTAGAGTGGTGGCTCGAGACAGTGATCATGGGAAAGGGCGAATTTCTGTTCTGGGGCTTCCGGCCGCCTCGCGAACTGCTGCGGGCGAGTCTCGGCACCCTGGAACGACAGGTCATCGAGATCATCTGGACCAGCGACGAGGTCACGGTCCGTGATGTGCACGTAAGGCTCGACGGGAAGGTGGCATACACCACCGTCATGACGACGCTCGACAGGTTGTTCAGAAAGGGGTTGCTGGCGCGCACCAAGCGGGCGCGCGCCTTTGCGTATTCCGCGCTGGCGACCAGGGAAGAACTCGACGAGATCGTGGCCAGCGATGTCGTGTCGGGCCTGCTGGCCGGCGAGTGGTCCGCACCGCTTCCGTTCCTCTCGAACCTGGTGGATGCCGTCGGGGAGCGCGACCGCGCGCTGCTCGACGAGCTGGAACGGCTGGTGAAGACGAAACGGCGGCAGCTCGGCAGCGAGGGCACCGCCGTCTCGAAGAAGGCGCGGGAGGAGCCGTGAGGGAGGTGCTCTTCACGCTGCTGCTCGCGCTGGCATGGTTCGGGGCCGTCAATCTCGTGTTGTCCGCGATGGCCGCGGGGATCGGCTGGCTCATCGGGCAAGGCGCGATCAGGTTGCGGTCGTCGAACGCGCCGGCCGTGTTGCTGGCGCTGAAGCTGGTGCCCGGCGTCATCGCCATCTTCTTCACGTGTGTCGTCTTCCTGCCTGCCCAATGGCGTTTCGAGCCCGAAGGCGTCGACGAATCAGCGGGATACAGCCTGATCGCCGTCGGGTTGCTCGGCGCGGTCACGCTGGCGCTGGCCGCGCGGCGCGCGATTCGCGATGCGCGCGTCACCCGGAGGCTCGAGCGCGGATGGCGAACGCGCGCGGTTGGCCTGGGGACGCTGGCCGGCGGTGCCGTGCCGGTCTACTGCCTCCCCGACGACGCTCCGATCATTTCACTGGCCGGTCTTCGCCGACCCCGCGTGTTCATGGCGCGCCCGGTCATCGAGGTGTTCACGCAGGACGAGATGGACGTGAGTCTGGCCCACGAGCTTTCGCACCACGACACGCGCGACAACTTCAAACGCGTGCTCGTCGCCTGTTCGCCGGACCTGCTGGGGATTTGGCCCAGCGGTCGGGCCCTTGAACAGCGGTGGCGCGCGGCCGTCGAATTTGCCGCAGACGCCCGGGCTGTCGGCGGGAGCGGGCTGCGAGCGGTGTCGCTGGCCTCCGCCCTGCTCAAGGTGGCGCGGATGGTGCCTGCCGTGGGAGCGCCGGCTGCCGGGATCGGTTTCTACGATGGAACGCTGCTCTGGGCGCGCATCGACCGCCTGCTCGCATCAGGTGACGGTGAAGCCTCGACCCCGCCTCTCGGGCGTGCCTGGTCCGTCTCCCTGTGTGGGATGACGCTGCTCGCCGCGGCCATGGCCGCCGAAGGTGCGTGGCTCGGCGTTCACCTGGCCACCGAAGGCCTCGTTCGGTTGCTCCCCTGACACACCCTCTCGAGCTACGAAGCTTGGTAGTAGTTGCCCGTCGGCTTCATGATTGCAGCCAGCCCCTTGATACCGGAGGTTCTCACGCATGACTGACCGAGAAATACGGCGGATAGATGTCGGACGATGGCTGGCCGCTGCCTGCGGCTGCCTGATGATCGCAGCGATCGCAACCGGCCAGACCACGCCACCGGCGGGGCAGGGTGTCGAAGCCGCCGCATCAGCCAAGGGCCAGGCCGCAATCGGCCAGAAACCGGCGACGCCAGACCCCAGCGCCAAGAGCGATGAGCAGAAGCCCGAGACTCAGCCGCCGCGTCTCGATGTCGAGGTGTTGGTCACGGCGCCGCGGGTGGAGATTCCGCTCAAGGAGAACCCGGCCGCCACAACCGTCGTGAACGAGGACGTGTTGAAGTCGATGCCGCGGAGCATCGGCGCCGAAGAGGCGCTGTGGCTGGTTCCCGGAGTCAAGGTGGACAACCAGGCGGATGGAGAGCGGGTGCACCTCTCGATCCGGGGCCAGGGGCTGCTGACCGAGCGCGGGATCCGCGGCACCAAGGTGTTGCTCGACGGGCTGCCCCTGAACGACCCGACCGGATTCGCCCCCGACCTGTTCGACGTGGACTGGTCTTCGGTTCAGCGGGTCGAGGTGCTGCGGGGATCCGCATCTGCCATGTATGGCGGCGGGTCGTCTGGCGGCGTGATCAACATCACGACACGCGACGGCGGTCCGGATCGAGTGTCGGGCCGGGCGTCGATCGATGCCGGGTCGTACGCGTTCTACAAGCCGTTTGCCGAAGCCGGCGGCACCGCCGGCGGCGTGAACTACCACGTGACGGCGTCGTCGAATTCCGGCGATGGATACCGCGTGCACACCAAGTTCGATGCCTTCAACCTGTACGGCAAGGCGAAGTACGACGTGGGCGACACGACGAAGCTCACCTTCGTCATGGCGGGGACGCACTACTACAACGACAACGCCGAGGGATTGAACCTGGACTGGCTGGCGCAGGACCGGAGGATGGCGAACCCCGACGCGCTGACCTACAACGAGGGACAGCGGACGAACCGGTTCACGATTGGCATGTCGGGACGCACCAGGTGGGCGATCGATCGCGAGCTGTCGTACGCGGTCTACTATCGCCGCACCGGGTGGTGGGAGTCGGTGCCGTCCTCGGTCCAGCACCGCACGTACGACTCGCCGGGAGGCAACGTCCAGTTCACCATGGACGGCGACGTCGAGTCGTGGACGAACCACTTGTCGGTTGGCGCCGACCTCGACTCGCAGTCGATTGGCGAGTACCGGACGGCGAATCTCGGGAACGCCGTGGAGGGGCCGACGCTGCTGTCCAACCAGTCGATCACGCAGCACGGTATGGGCGTCTACCTGATCGATCGCCTCGAGTTCTCGCCGCAGTGGACGGGGACCCTCGGCCTCCGGTTCGATCGCATCAACAACGATCTGACCGACCACCTGGGCGCAGGGGGTGTCGATCTCTCCGGCAGCGCGTCGTTCTCGAGGTTCACCGGCCGGATCGGCGCCGCGTACAACCCGACACCGGACCTCGGCTTCTACGGGTCGTGGGGACAGGGATTCCTGCCGCCCGCCACCGAGGAGCTGGCGAACAATCCGGACGCGCAGGGCGGATTCAACCGGAACCTCGTGCCGGCGACGTCGCAGGGTGAAGAACTTGGCGTGCGGGGCAGCCTCAGCGGCGTGGCCTATGACGTCGGCTTCTTCCACCTGAAGACGGACAATGATTTCGGGCGCTACCGCGTGACGAGCCGCCCGCTCGAGACGTTCTACGGGAATCTCGGGAAGAGCCGGCGCTACGGCCTCGAGACGGCGCTCACGTACTCGCCGATGCCGCACGCGGTTCTTCGCGTGGCGTACACGTTCAACGATTTCCTGTACACGAACATTCAAAGCCTGTTTGGGAACTTCACCGACAAGGTGATGCCGAACGCCCCGACGCACCAGTTGGCGTTCGACGGAGAATACGCGGTCGATCCGCGCCTCGCGGTGGGCCTCGGCATCTTCGCCCAGAGCGGATCGTACGTCGATCAGACCAACGTCGCGTCGGTTGGCGGCTACGCGCTCGTCAATCCAAGGGTGTCGTACCGTCTGGGCAAGGCTCCGTACCGGCTGGAGCTCGTGCTGCAGGTGCGGAACCTCCTGGGCACGGAGTACATCGCGTTCACCGAGCCCGACCCTGACGGCAACTCGTATCAGCCTGGCCCGACGCGCGAGATCTTCGTCGGGCTTCGCGTGCATTTCGGCAGATAATACCGCTCGATGACGACGAGCGTTTCTGCCCGGCGGCAGGTGCCGTGGCGCGCGCTGCTGCCCGTTGCGGTGGGGGTTGGTGTCGCGCTCCTGCCCGTGCCGTCCGGCCTGGCCCCGCAGGCGTGGCAGTACTTCGCGCTGTTCGTCGCCGTCGTCGTCGGCCTCGTGCTGGAGCCGGTCCCGGCGGCTGGCG
>DASVIS010000214.1:0-2841 GCA_036381995.1 Vicinamibacterales bacterium
CACGGACCTGCTGAAACCCGGCGGCGGCGCGCGCATGGCCCAGTGGCTCGAGCAGCTCCGAGCGACGATGTGCGAGCGCGGCGCCTCGACCCTGACCGACCTGTCGCACGACAGGCTCGCACATGTGCGGGCCGCCGCAGACGAGGCCTCGCGTCATCCGAGGTATGGGAAGGTCGCCTTCCCGCATGGCCTCCCGAAGGTGAGGTCCGGGCTCGGGCTATGGGACTGCGTCGTGTCTCCCTGCGTGGAGGCGTGTGCGGTCGAGCAGGACGTGCCTGAATACGCCTGGTATATCGCGCAGGGCGAGTACGACCGCGCGCTCGAGGTAATCCTCGCGCGCAACCCCCTGCCCGGTGTCACCGGCTACGTGTGCACTCGGCTGTGCCAGACACGGTGCACGCGCAACGACTACGAGGAGAGTGTCGCGATTCGTGCGCTCAAACGAATCGCGGAAGAGCGCGGCCGCGCGGGCTACGTCTCCTGGCAGAAACCGTCAACGGGACGAACGGTGGCTATCGTGGGCGGCGGGCCCTCTGGCCTTGCCGCTGCGGCGTTTCTCGCGCTGAACGGCGTGCGCGTGACGATCTTCGAGGCGCGAGACGTGGCCGGCGGGATGATGCGCGTCGTTCCGCCGTTCCGCCTGCCGGGAGAGATCATCCAGCGCGATATCGATCGGATCCTCGCCCTCGGCGTCGAGATCCGGCTGAACACTCCGGTCACGGGGCCGCCGGAAGAACTGCTCCGCCGGGGGTTCGACGCGGTCTACCTGGCCAGCGGCTTCCAGCGGGACACACCCCTGCGTGTACCTGGCATCGAAGGACCAGGCGTGATGGCCGCGCTGCAACTGCTCGACCACTCACGCCGCGGCGAGCCGGTCGACCTCGGGAAGAAGGTGGTGGTCGTGGGCGGCGGCGACACCGCGATGGACGCGGTGCGCACGTCGCAGCGCTTCACCGGTCAGCCGGTCACGCTGCTCTATCGACGCACCCGCCGGGAGATGCCTGCGGCGCAGGAGGAACTCGAGGGTGTGCTCGAGGAAGGGAATGTCCTGGAGGAACTGGTCGCGCCCGCAGAGATCGTCCGCCAGGACGGCCTCGTCGTGGGCGTGAAGTGCGTCCGTAACAGGCTTGGTGATCCCGGACCCGACGGCCGGCGATCGCCCGTCCCGATCGCAGGCAGCGAATTCGTCGTTCCGTGCGATGCGGTCGTCGTCGCCATTGGCCAGCTTCCCGAACTGGCGTTCCTCGACGGCAGCGGCGTGGCGCGGCACAAGGGGGGCGGCGTGCTGGTTGATCACACGACCCGGTGCGCGGGCCCAGAGGGCGTGTTCGCGGGCGGCGACGTCCTGATCGAACCGGGCAGCATCATCTCGGCCTGCGCCGACGGCCGCCTCGCGGCCGAGGCGATCTGCAAACACCTGTCCGTCCCGTTTGCGCAGACACCGTGGCGACCGCCGACGCTCTCCGACCGGGAAATCGCCGACGTCAAGAGCGCGCGGGCACGCCGGATCCCGCAGGTGAAGCCTGCGATGCTGCCGGTCGGCGAGCGCAGGGACTTCATGTTGATCGAGTCGACATTCACCGACGCGGAGGCGCGCGCGGAGGGCCGTCGTTGCGTGCAGTGCACGACGTTCTGCGACAAGTGCGTGGAGGTCTGCCCGAACCGGGCGAACTACACCTTCACGATCCAACCGGTCCGATGGGCACTGCCGGTGCTCGGCCACGTGGAGGGCGACGTCCGCGTGGTGGGCCAGGAAGCATTCCACATCCTTCAGAACCGTCAAATCCTGCACGTGGACGATTTCTGCAACGAGTGCGACGACTGTCAGACGTTTTGCGTGCACCACGGCCGGCCGTACGCAGACAAGCCGCGGATCTTCCTCGATGCCGGGTTGTTCGCCGCCGAGGCGAGCAACGCGTTTCGCATCGAGGGTGACACGATCCGACGCCGGGAGCAGGGCCAGGAGAGCCGTTTGACCCTGCGCGACGATGTGCGGATCTACGAGAACGGCGAGATTCGGGTCACGCTTTCGGAGGATTGGCGGATCATCGAAGCGGCGGCCACGCCGCCATTTGCGGGCACGCGATCGCTGCGCCCCGCGGCCGAGATGGCGGTGCTGTACGACGGGATCACGAAGACGCTGCCGTTCCTGCTGATCGACTGACGCCTGCACATTCTGCAAATCGGGTCGGATCCGATTCCGATCCTGTTATGGGGTCCGACCCCGCAGCACACGCGGCCCCTCCGGGTTGACGGCGGGTGACCGGACGGAACACAGTGAAACGCTGCCCCCCGGAGATCCCATGACGACCAAGGAACAGGCCTCGAGCGTTGCTGCACTGGCCGCCCGCTACACGGGCGACATGACGACGTTTCTTCGCGACATGATTGCCATCCCCTCCGAGAGCGCGGGAGAGCGCGACGTCGTCGCGCGCGTCGCGCAGGAGATGCGGCGCGTCGGTTTCGACGAGGTCAAGATCGACGGTCTCGGCAACGTACTGGGCCGCGTCGGCGACGGCCCGGTGGTCATCGCGATCGACGGCCACCTCGACACCGTGGGCATCGGCGACCGCTCCACGTGGAAGCGCGATCCCTACGAGGGCGAACTGCGGGATGGCATCATCTTCGGCCGCGGCGCGTCGGACCAGGAAGCAGGCATTGCCGCCGGCGTGCACGGCGCGCGCATCGCAAAGGAGCTCGGCCTGCTCGAGGGCGTCCAACTGTGGGTGACCGGCACGGTCATGGAGGAGGACTGCGACGGCCTCTGCTGGCAGTACATCCTCAGGGAGGGCGTGCTGAAGCCGGAGGTCGTGGTCATCACAGAGCCGACCAATCTGGGTG
>DASVIS010000215.1:0-34885 GCA_036381995.1 Vicinamibacterales bacterium
GCACCGACAACGGCCTCGCCTACAGTGCCAGCTCCAGTGTGGGCGCGGACCTGCACTACCCGGGCGCCTTCGCCGGCTTCACGCAGACGAAGAACACGACGGTGGTGTTTGCCACCCAGCTCATCGTGAACGAGATCGAGCGGATGTACAGCGGCGACATCACCGAGAAGGACCTGCGCTTCGCGAAATCAGCGAGGGTCAACGCGTTCCCGTCGATGTTCTCGACGGTGTCCGGCAACGTCACGAACTTCGCGCGCCTGGAGCTCGAAGGGCGGCCGCGAGACTACTACGACACGTACCTGGAGAAGTACCAGAAGGTGACGGTGGCCGACATCAAGCGGGTGGCCAGGAAGTACCTCCAGCCAGACAAGATGATCGTCCTCGTCGCCGGCTACATCGACGAGTGCAAGGCGGGCGCCGACAAGTCGTTGCCGAATCAGGGCGCCATCGATGCGATGGCCGCGAAGTACGGCGGCCGCACGATCGACGGCCTGGCCAGGAAGCTCGGTGACGGCACGGTGCACGTCGTCGCGCTGAAATAGGGGTCGGAAAGCGGGCGACCCTACTTCTTCAACGGCTTGAGGAAGATCAGGTACGTCCCCCACCGCGTCCGGTAGCGTTCCAGGTTGCCGCGGAGCGCCAGGCTCACCGAGCCCTGCACGAACGTGCCGAACGGACCGGCCATCCCGATATTCAGATCGACCCCGTCGAACTGCCTCAGGCCGTTGCCCTCGTCCCGGTTGCGCGTCCATGCGTGCGTGTACGCCCCTTCGAGCTTCGCGACATCCAGGACGTTGAACCCGTAGTAGGCCCCCAGCGTGGTGACCTCGTCGAACGAGTCGACGCCGCTCGGGATGCCGTTCAACTTCGGACGGTTGAGGAACGTGGGCGTATAGCGCGAGAAGCGGTCGAGGTGGCTGCCGCCGAAATAGCCGGCCGAAATGCCGCCGCGCGTGAGCTTTCCGACGAAGACGTGCTGACCGAGTTCGATCGAGTAGCGCGTCCAGTTCGGGTACAGGGGTGCGGGCGCGCCATCCGCGAGCCCGAAGTCCCGCCAGCCCTGCCGGCGGCCGTGCTCGACGGTCCCAATGGCGCTGAAACTCTTCCGGTTGTACTTGGCCTCGCCGTAGAGGTCGAGCGTGACGCCGCTCGCCGGGATGCGGTAACGCGGGTCGGTCTTGCTGGTGGCCCTGAAGTAGTCCCAGTAGAGATGGCCCTGCGTCGAGAGGACGAGTTCCGGGGTGACCTGCCAGTTGAACAGCCCGCCGGCGTACTGCTCGAAGTTCATGACCTGCCGGCCTGAGAGCTCCGTGCTGCCCGAGTACTCGTAGAAGAGATTCGGCAAGGCGATGAGCGAGAGGTCCAGGCCCCAGCGGATGTCCTTGTTCACCTGCCGCGAGAGGTTTGCGACGAAGATCGGCCCGGCAAAGAACGCCGAGAGCTGCGTCCCGGTCTTCCGGAAATCGAAGTCGACCCAACTGGCGCCGGCCAGCGGCACCGGGAAGCTGAAGGCGCCGGTGTACATCACGCCGGCGAGCAGTGCCCAGATGCGCTTTCCGCCCATCGGTTCCACGACGCGCTCGGCTGAGTCGCCCTTCCTGCGCAATGCGCGGAGGCCCTGTTCAGTGTCCCGGAACATCGGGTCGTCACCGGCGCGCGCCTCCGCAAGTCGCGCGGCGAAGTCCGGCGCGTTGATGGCGTAGTCTCCGTACCGGTAGTGCTTTTCGACGAGGATCGACCGGCCAGCCAGGTTCACCGAGTCCTCGGCGAAGATCGACCGCACGAGGGTGAAGGCGCGTCCCTGCGGATCCTTGACCGCCTCGAACTCCTGCGTCTCGACGTGCGACGCCACGTTGTTCCGGCCGTCGCGCTGCTCGAGGCGCAATCGCACCTGCGTGAACGTCACGCCGTCGATCCAGACCTTTCCGCTATACAGCGTCTCGGTGGCCTGACCCGGCTTGATGCTCAGCACGTAGCAGACGCGGTCTCTCACGGTGTCGGTCCCGAGCAGATCGTAGAGATACTTCTCGTCGACCCGCAGTTCCAGCGGTCGCGTCACCACCTTGTCGGGCTCCACCTGCGGAAGGGGGAACTCCTGCCCGCGCTTCAGCTTCACGCCGTTCACGCGGAACGCCGTCTGCACCCAGTCCTGCACGCCCGCCCGGTCCACGAACTGCGTGAGTTCGAGCGCCACGTCAATTCCGGCCGCAACACTCGTGGCGTCGAAATGCAGGCTCGTAAAGACGGGAACCGAGTAGTGGTCGAGCAACTGGCGCTCCGCCTCGCGTGCCGCCTGCCACCGCGCAATGATCTCCTCGACGCGGAGGCCCGCGCGTGCCGTCACGCTGACCGACTCGAACATCCGGCCGTCGCCTGTCGGCACGCGGGCGTGGAACAACACGTACTCGGTGTCCGCCTGGCAGCCCGGCGGCTGTCCCGGCACGGTTCGAGTGTCGAGGACACGGCTGTCGGTCGCATCGAAGCAGGTGACCTGTGGGGATCTTGCGATCGCCGAGGCGAGCGTGAGCGACCGCGGCCCCTGGTGCGAGGCTCCGGCCTTCAGCAGCACCGCGACATCGGCCGTACGGCTTCCAACGAAGGCGACGGCGGGAGCGGCCGCGCGGCCATCGACGAGGACCGCGAGGGACGCGCGCTCAGGTGCCGTCATCTCGAATCCGCCGTCCAGTGATCGCGCGAGGAACTGCATCGTCGCGCACAGGCCGCGAAGCGCCGACAACCCGGGCAGTTCAAGCCAGACCGTCGTCGCCGCCGCGGCCCCCGGGGTCATCAGAAGGTCGAGAAGCGCGACGCTCCCGGCCTTCGCATCATCCGCGCCGCCGGCGGAAATCCGGATCGTCAGCGGCCGGCCGGCCGTGAGCGCATCGAGATCCGGCGGCTTCGCGCCAACCAGCACCCTGTCCGAGAACACCACGGAGTCCACGTACGCGAGGAGGCGCTGAACGTCAGGAAGGCCAACGTCTCGCCGGTCAGAGGCGGCGTCCCGTCGGCCCGGCATCACCAGCGCGATCTCGAGGCCGGGCCTGGCGCCCCTGGCTTTGAGCATCAGCGTGGCCAGGGCGAACTGCAGGATGTCGGCGGAGGTCGTCGAAACCGTCGGCTCGATGACAAGGCCGGCGGACGGCTGCCTGTCGAGCGCGAGGTTTCGCACGATGTCCGCAACCTGCCGTTCGATCAACGTCTCCCGTTCGCGCCCGGTGAGGCTGACGTCCGCGACCTCCACCTGCAGGTGCAGGTACGACCCCGGTGGGACCGGCGTCTCTCCGGGCCGAGGCTCCAATTCACCAGCCTGCGCTGCCGGCTCGCCCGTTCCGCCAATTCTCGCGCTGGTTGCGGGCAGGACGATGAGCACGTCCCGGACCCCGCACGTTCGAACGATGCGGGCAGCGTCCGCGGCAGCCAGTTTGGAGGGCAGGGAGATGGCGAGGCGAGGCAACGGGCCGGCGGCGGCTGTGTCGGCGCACACGACCAACGCCATGACCGCGGAGAACAGATGCGTCAGAACGGCGAGGTGCTGGCGCATATGAGGGAAATCTACTCCAACTGGCCGGACGTTACCAGAGGGTTGGCAAAGTACCGATGCACTGTGAACGTTCACGATTCCCGTGAGATTCGGCGGTGAGATACCGGGCGCGGCGATGCCCGTCCATCGATCGACCAAGTGCTGCGCGAACAGCCTGCGCGACCGCCTCTCGCGGTGGCTGGGGTGGTATGACAGGTTGATGAAGAAGTAGGCTGACTACTGTTCAAGCTCGCTGGTAGTCGGCCCGCCAGTTGGTGACCATCCTCTTGATCGCCTTCTGATCCTCGATCTTGCCGTCGCTCACCTTGCGCGCGAGGCCCGGCAGTTCGTCATCGCTGGCGAAGCGCAGCGCCACGAGCTGCTGTACCGTGAAGTCGTTGATGCGCGGCTGCAGGTCGGCCGGCAGCAGGGCGCGCATACGCAGGCGCTCTTCGAGGCGAATCACCCGGTCCTGCACCGTCAGCGCCATCACCCGGGCGCTGACCACCAGCAGCACCAGCGCGACGGCCAGCCCGACGCCGACGAGGCTGGCCCAGCTGAAGTTCGTCACGGCCTGGTACAGTGCGTAGAAGAGATTGATGGCGAACAGCGGGAACGCCACGAAGTGGTAGGCGGGCAGGAATCGGGCGTGATTCTGGAAAGTCTGCGGGGTCTGCTGCGCCATGTCTGGCCTCCTCACCGAGGTTCTGGACTTTCGCCCGTGCGGGCATGCAGGATCGACGACAACACTACATGGTAGACCGGAACGATCGGGGGTCACGCGAATTCTGACGCGCTGCGACCCGCGCCAGAGGTGACGGCGCTCCGCGTGTGTGATAATGGGTCCAACCCCATGATCCCGAGGTGTCCATGTCTTCCGTTGATCAGGCTGCCGTGCTCGACGCGCTCCGCGTCGTCAAGGATCCCGACCTCCACCGCGATATCGTCGCGCTCAATTTCGTCAAGGACCTCCAAATCGATGGCGGCCGCGTGGCGTTCACCATCGAGTTGACCACCCCGGCGTGCCCGGTGAAGGACGCGATGCGCGATCAGGCCAGGACGGCCGTGTCGGCGGTTCCCGGCGTCACCGCCGTCGAGGTGACGATGACCGCCAGCGTGCGGACGGCGCGTAACATCGAGTCCACGCAGACCCCGATTCCAGGGGTCAAGAACGTCGTGGCGATCGGCGCCGGCAAGGGCGGCGTCGGCAAGACGACGCTCGCGGTGAACCTGGCTGTCGCCCTCTCGACGCTCGGCAGCCGCGTCGGCATGATCGACGGCGACATCTACGGTCCGAACGTGCCGATGATGCTCGGCGTGCAGGCACAGCTCGAGGCCGAGGGCGAGAAGATCGTCCCGGCCGAGAAGTTCGGCATCAAGGTCGTCTCGATGGGGTTTCTCACCGACGACCAGTCGCCCGTCATCTGGCGGGGCCCGATGCTGCACAGCGTCATCCGGCAGTTCTTCCACGAAGTGAAGTGGGGCGAGCTCGATTACCTGCTGATCGACATGCCGCCGGGAACCGGCGACGTCGCGCTGAGCCTGAGCCAGACGGTTCCCGTGGCCGGCGCGATCGTGGTGACGACGCCGCAGGAAGTGTCACTCGCCGACAGCCGCCGCGCCGTGCGAATGTATCAAAAACTGAACATCCCGGTGCTCGGTCTCGTCGAGAACATGAGCTACTTCGTCTGTCCCACCTGCCAGCACGAGAGCGACATCTTCGGACGGGGGGGCGGCGAGCGCACCGCGCGGGAGATGGATGTGCCGTTCCTCGGACGGATTCCGATCTACGAGCCGATCCGCCGCGGCGGCGACTCCGGACACCCGCTCGTGATTGCAGAGCCCGAGTCGGCGGTGGCGCGCGCGTTCTTCTCGGCCGCCGAGCAACTGGCCGTGCAGGTGTCGATTGCCAGCTACCAGAAGCCGGTCATCCCCGTGACCGCGGTGCCGTAGTCTCGGAGCTCAATAGCGGACCACTTCCCCTCGGCCCTCGTTCCTCGTCACTGTACCGAGTCCTGCCGTCCCAACTGCCTCATCGCCCACAGCCCGAAGATCGGCCCGGGCACGAGCGCGAGGAAGACCCATCGCCACCCCACGACCGCGGCCAGCGCTGGCACTACGCGGATCGTGAGCATCGTCAGCAGGTAGCCGCTGCAGGTCTCCACCGTGAGCGACGTGCCGACGTACTCGGGCCGGCTGTTGTCGGCGACGAGCGCAGAAAACTGCGCCGAATCGGCCACGACGGCCGTGCCCCACACGGCCACGAATAGGTAGAGCAGCGCGGGGTGACTGCCGTAGACCAGCGCAGCGAGCGCCGCGCACACGCCCGACACCCGGAGCGCGATACTCGCCACGTTGGCTTTCCCGATCCGATCGGCGGCGAGGCCGGCGATCAGGCAGCCGACCGCGCCGGCGCCAACTCCGACGAACGCCGCCACCGAGGCCGCTCTCGTCACCTCGACGTCGCCGCGCGACGCGAGGCTCGCCGCCGCGAACGTCCCGATCCACGTCCACATCGCGTAGAGCTCCCACTGGTGTCCGAGATAGCCGAACACCGCGTAGCGCGTGCGCGGATCGGTGTAGACACGGGCCGCCGCGCGAGGATCGAACGGCCCGGCGGGGGCCGCGAACGGACCTTCGCGCACGAACGTCAGCACGACGACGCCGCCAATGATGGCCAGTGACGCCGTCACCAGCAGTTGCGATCGCCAACTGTCGGGGCCGGTCAGTGATGCCAGAAGGTGCGGAAAGGCCTGTCCGACCGTGAGCGCGGCGACGAGGACTGCGAGTCCGGTGCCGCGCCGGTCACGGAACCAGCCCGATGCGATCTTCAGGCCGGTCGGGTAGACCGCCGCGAGCGCCGCCCCGGTGGCGAAGCGCAGCAGAATCGCTCCGGTCGGACCCTGGACCCGCGTGATGGCTCCCGTGGCGATCGCCCCGAGCACGCAGCCGATCGCGAACAGCCTGCGGGCCTGGAGCAAGTCGGCGAGATTCAGCAGCGCGCTGACCAGTGTGCCCGCGACGAAGCCGCCCTGGACGGCCATGGTGATCCACGCGGTCTGGCCGGCAGACAGGCGGAACTCGGCGACGAGCGCGGGGGTCACGGCGGTCGCGGAGAACCACAGCGTCATGCCGAGGAACTCGCCCAAGGCCAGCAGGCCGAGCATCAGCCACGCAGAGACGGGGCGGCCGTCATCGGCCTTTGGTTCGCGGTTCAAGATGGAAATCGTTCCGGAGGCTCTGACATCATCTCCGATCTCCGCGCGCCTCGCCAGACGAAAGGAGCACGACCGCCGGGAATTCGTGGGCGCCGGGACACGGGTACGTCAGACGTGGTAGCGTTAATTGAGAAGGCGATGGACATTCCGTATACGAAGCACGCGCTCGGCAACGGCCTGCCGGTGCTGATCCACGAGGATCACCGTTGCCCGATCGTGGCCGTCAATCTCTGGTACCACGTCGGCTCGAAGAACGAGCAGCCGGGACGCACTGGATTTGCGCACCTGTTCGAGCACCTCATGTTCGAGGGTTCCGAACACTACGATCACGGCTACTTCCAGCCGCTCCAGCAGGCAGGCGCCGTCCTCAACGGCTCGACCAACCCGGATCGGACGAACTACTGGGAGGTGGTGCCGACGAGCAGCCTGGAACTGGCGTTGTGGATGGAATCGGACAGGATGGGCCACCTCCTCCCCGCGCTGACCGACGAGAAGTTTCGCAACCAGCGCGACGTGGTGCTCAACGAGCGCCGCCAGAACTACGAGAACCGCCCGTACGGCATGGTCGTGATGGCGATCGTCGACGCCCTGTTCCCGCCCGGCCATCCCTATCACTGGTTGACCATCGGCAGCCCCGACGACCTGCGCGCCGCGAGTCTGGACGACGTGCGGGCGTTCTTCTCGCGCTACTACCACCCGGCGAACGCGTCGCTGGCGCTGGCGGGCGACGTCGATCCCGACTCGGTCCTGGCGATGGTGGACGCATATTTCGGCGGGATCGAGCCGGGGCCGGCCGTGGGTTCCGTTGCGCACGGCGGCGAGACCGCGCGGGAGGCGCGCCTGGTGATGGAAGACGCGGTCGAGTTGCCGCGCCTCTATCTGAACTGGCTGTCGCCGGCGATTTTCGCGCAGGGCGACGCGGACCTCGATCTCGTGGCCGACGTGCTGGCGGACGGCAAGAGTTCGCGGCTCTACAGGAACATGGTCTACGAGCGCCGTATCGCGACAGACGTCGCCGCCATGCAGCAGTCGCGCGAGCTCTGCGGCTTCTTCCAGCTGGTGGCGACGGCTGCGCCCGGGCACACGCTCGCGGAACTCGAAGCGGCGATGAGTGCCGAACTCGCGCACGTCGCCGAGTCGGGGCCGACCAGCGCCGAGATCCAGCGGAGCCTGGCGCAGGCCGAGGCGCAGTTCGTCTACCGCGTCCAGACTGTCGGCGGTTTCGGCGGCAAGTCGGATCAGTTGAACCAGTACAACGTGTTCGTGGGCGACCCGGGCTACTTCGGCCGAGACTTGCAGCGGTATCGCGAGGCGACGCCAGCCTCGGTGGCTGCCTCCGCCCGGAACGTCCTCTTGGAGGCGCCGCGCGTAGCCGTCAGCGTGGTGCCGCGCGGCCGCCTCGACCTCGCCCTGCCCGACTCGGCGAAAGTGGTGTGCTCGTGATCGCCGTCGATCGCTCGCGCCTGCCCACGCCTGGTCCCGATCCGATCGTTCGCTTCCCGGAGGTCTCGCGGCGCGTGCTGCCGGGCGGCCTGCGCGTCCGCACCGTTGAACACCGCGGCGTGCCGGTCGTGTCGTTCATGCTGCTGCTCTCGTCCGGCTCCGCGGCCGACCCTGTCGATCGGCCGGGCCTTGCCGCGCTCACCGCGGACATGCTGGACGAAGGCAGCGGGTCGCGGTCGGCGCTCGAGATCGAGGACGCGCTGTCGTCCATGGGCGCGCAGTTCGAGACGGAAGTGGGATCGGACGCGACGGTCCTGTCGCTGCTCACGCTGCCGCGCTTCGCTGACGAAGCTCTCGGCCTGCTGTCCGATATCGTCGCGCGCCCACGGCTCGCGGCGGAGGATTTCGACCGGGTCCGTGAGCTTCGGCTCAACCGGCTCCGGCAGCTTCGCGACCTCGCGCCCGCTGTCGCCGACCTCGCGCTTGCGCGCCTTCTCTACGCCGATCATCCTTACGGACGGCTGCCGATCGGCACGGTGCGCGGCCTCGAAGGCTCGGCCCCAGTCGATGTGTCGAACTTCCACCGGGAGGTGTGGCGGCCGTCGCAGGTGACCATCGTTGCTGCCGGCGACGCCACGCACGACGAACTGTTCGGCGTCGTCGAACACGCGTTCGGATGGTGGACCGACCCGGCGCCCGGCCACGATTCCGCGGTCCCGGTCGCACGGAATGTGATGACGATGGCGGCACCCTTCCTGCCGACCGCGCCCCATGCAATCGTCGATCGACCTGGCGCGGCCCAATCCGAGCTCCGAATCGGGCAGGTGGCCGTGCCGCGGCTGACGCCGGACTACTATGCGCTGCTCGTGCTCAACACGATCCTGGGCGGACAGTTCGTCAGCCGGCTGAACATGAACCTGCGCGAGGACAAGGGATTCACCTACGGCGTCCGGAGCGGTTTCGAGTTCAGGCGCGCACCGGGGCCGTTCGTCGTGCAGGCGGCGGTGCAGACCGGCGTGACGGCGGACGCGGTCAGAGAGATCCTGAGCGAGGTGCGCGCCATCGCCGGCCCGCGCCCTGCGACGGCCGCGGAGCTGGACCTGGCCAAGTCGGCGCTGACACGCGGCTACGCGCGCAGCTTCGAGACGGCTGGGCAGATCGCCCGCGGCCTGGCGCAACTCGCGCTCTACGAGCTGCCGGACGATACACTCGAGCAGTTCGTGCCATCGGTCCACGCCGTGGACATCGACGCCGTCACCGCCGCGGCCGGGCGACTCGATCCCGCCCGGATGACGGTGGCCATCGTGGGCGATCGCGAGAAGGTGGAGCCAGGTCTCCGCGGGCTGGGAATCGGAGCGCTGACCGTGCTGGAGGCAGAAGCGTAGAGTGGCGGGCAGAAGGCCAGGGAAACCGAACCAGCCGTGCCGGTTCTGCGTCTAACAGATAGGCGCGGTGCTACACTGGGATTTCCATGATCGGCCTCGGTCGTACCAGTCTCAGCCTCTTTGGCATGATTGCCGTCGTCTCGGCCGTCCTGGCCTCGGCGACGATCTGGCTGGTCCTTACGGATCCGGTCACCGTCGCCAGCTCGGTCAACGAGGGCGACGTGTCCCCGCTGGTCCGCGAACTTGCCTCGGCCGTCTTCGAGGCGCTCAAGGGACTGCTGAAGTACCTCTGAGCCGGCTTGCGGCCCGCGCGACACCAGTCTCCCGCCCTACAGGTTCCTGACCAGGAACTTCGTCAGCACGTATCCGTCGAGGTACTTGAACGGCGTGAGCCCTGTCGTGTAGTGGCCGCATGGCAGGACCGCGAGCTGGTAGGGGACATCGAGTCGCCTGAATTCGCGGATCAGATCCAGCGAGAGGTGAACCGGGAACGTCGTGTCGTAGCGCGCGTAGACCAGCAGCGTCTTCTTGTCCCGCACGCGCGACACGTAGGCCTGCGGACTGATCGGCATCCACAGCTCGCGAAGTCGATCGAGCGTGATGTGTCCGTCGAGTCCGGCGCGCACATGTTCGGTCGACAGCCCCTCCCATACCACGTCCGCGAAGTACCGCGAAATGTGATTCAGCGCCTCGGCGCGGATCAGCGGTTCGTGTGCGGCGGTCAGCATGGCCAGGCACGAGCCCAGGCTCGTCCCGAGAATGCCGATCCGCTCGTAACCCTCCCGGGCGAGCCACGCAACCGCTCGGCGCGCATCCACCACCGCCTGCCGGCACACCTGAACGGTGCGCGCGACATTGGCGCTGACGATGAAGTCCGCGCGGTGAAGCGCGGGCGGCATCCGCCGATCGTGATAGGGCAGGCTCAGCCGCAGTGCGTTGAGCCCGAAGTGCGACAGCAGCCGGCAGAGCCCGACGTGACCTCCCGCGTCCGAGTTCCATTGCGGCAGCACCACGACAGCCCGCCGCCGATCCTCGCGCCCGCCCTCGAGACGAGGCGCTGGAAACAACCGCCCATAGACGATGTTGTTCTCGGGATCGGGAGTCGTGATGACGCTCGGGAAGGTGACCGTTCCAGCGCAGCTGCGGTCGCCCGTCGTGTCAGCCTCCCACCCGAAGTCGCTCGTGGGCGGCGTCTCGAAGAACCGGGGCGAATCGGCCAGCGCCGTTCTGGCCCAGTCGGCCAGGACGACATCGGGAGGCGCACCCGGGCCGTGACCGTTCGGCGTCATCCAGTCGAGTCCCCACTCGAAGGGACGGACGACGCGATCCGGCGTGCGGGAATAGAGACGGCGTTCCCAGGCGTGGAAGAACAGAGCGAGCATCGGGTTGAAGGCCTCTACCTTTGGTCCCGTTGTCCTATGACCGCCTCAATCGTCGCGGCGACGGTCAGCAGGTCGGGCGTCCTGCCGTGGCGGCCGACGAGCTGGAGGCCCACGGGGAGATTCTCGCCCGACCGGCCGCAGGGCAGCGAGATTGCGGGGTGACCCGTGACGTCGAACAGCTGCGTGAGCCGAAGCATGAGCGCACGCACCGGGTGCGACTGCCCGCCGATCGTCAGCGCCGTGCTGCCAATCGGCTGGGCCGTGATCGGCACCGTCGGCAGGACCAGGGCATCGAGCCCTTCCAGCGCCGCATCCACTTCCCGCCTCAGCACCGTGGCGCCGAATCGCGCTCGGGCGTAGTCCTCGGCCAGCACGTAGCGGCCCATCTCGAGGCGCTGCCTCACCGGCGTCGTGTACAGGTCCGGATGCGCCTCGAGGACGGGCGCGTGATACGCGGACGCCTCCGGCAACTGGAGGTGCAGATAGATCGTGGCGGTGTCGGTCGCGTGAGGGACAGCGCGGTCCGAGATGGCGACACCTGCCTTCGCGAGTCGTCCAAGCTCGATCCCGAACTGGTCCCGGACGCCGCTGTCCAGGACATCCGTGAAGTACGGCTTCAGCAGGCCCAGGCGCAAGGAGCTTGGGGGAACACGAGTGGCGGGCAGCGCCCGCGGATTCCGGTTTCCCGCCATCACCTGGAACAGCAGCCATGCGTCGGCTACGCGTCGGGCCAGCGGCCCGACGTGATCGAGAGTCCAGCTCAGGGGGATGATCCCGTCGCACGGCAGCTCTCCGCTCGTCGGTTTCAGTCCAACGCACCCGCACACCGCGGAAGGAATGCGGATCGAACCGCCCGTGTCCGTGCCAATCGAGGCAAATCCCATCCCGGTGACCACCGCCGCCGCCGATCCGCCGCTCGACCCGCCGGGCGAGCGGGTCGAATCCCACGGGTTGCGCACCGGGCCGAACGCCGAATCCTCGCTGGTGGTGCCGAAGGCGAACTCGTGGAGATTGCACTTTCCCAGGAAGATCGCCCCGGCCTCGCGCAGGCGGGCGGTCACCGCAGCGTCCGCGGCCGCCACGTGGTGCTCGAGGACTCGGGACCCCGCAGTAGTCGGAACGCCCGCCAGATCGACCAGGTCTTTCAGCGAGACCGGCACACCGTGCAGCGGCCCGCGGTACCGGCCCGCGGCGATCTCGGCGTCGGCCCGACTGGCGTCGGCGCGCGCCTGATCGGCCAGGATGGTGATGAACGCGTTGAGGCGGCCGTTGTCGTCGGAAATCCGCGCCAGGCAGGCCTCGGTGACTTCCGAGCACGAGATCTCGCGCGCCGCGATGCGCGGCGCCAGTTCGACGATCGACAGGTCGAGGAGGGGATTCATCGACGCGTCCCCGTCTCGTTGCCCTCCGCCTTCCCGTCTCCAGGCACGTAGTCGTTCCAGTCGGCGGCCCGCAGCATGAGCGTTGATTGCGCCAGGCCTTCGAGCAACGGCTTCAAGTCGGGAACTCCCCGCCGTTCGGCGTCCTCGACGGCGGCCCGCAGCCACGCCTCCACAGAAACCCGGCTCCTGTCATCTCGTGTCATCGCGTCAACTCCGTCCCACGGATTGTAGATCCGCTCCCCCGCACGCCGCATGAAGATCGTCGCACGGCCGCGAGCCCCTTGGCCCTCGATGGTATAGTTTTCCCATGACCGACCCGACCTCCGTCGCCACGCGGCCGCAGCCGACGCGTCTCTACCGCTGGCTGGTGCTGGTCTTCATCAGCCTGGCGATGTTCGGGAACTACTACGTCTACGACTGCATCGGACCGCTGGCGCCGCTGCTCAGCAAGAATGGTTTCACCGATTCCAGCATCGGCCTGCTGCAGGCGATCTACAGCTTTCCGAACATCGTGATGGTCCTCATCGGCGGAATCATCATCGACCGGATCGGCACGAAGAAGTCGACGCTGCTGTTCGGCGTGATCTGCTTCATCGGGGCGGTGGTGACGGCCTGGCCAGAGACGCCCGCGCTGGCGCCCCTCGGGACGGGCGTGAACGCGCTGCTGAAGGTGTTCGGCTGGGTATTCGACGTCAGCAGCGTCCCCCCCGTGGTCGCGGTCATGTCCGCCGGCCGGCTGCTGTTCGGTCTCGGTGCCGAGTCGCTGATCGTGGCCGTCACGACCGCGATCGCGCGCTGGTTCAAGGGCAAGGAGCTGAGCCTGGCGTTCGGGCTGAACCTGACCATCTCCCGTCTCGGGTCGCTTGGCGCGCAGGTCTCCCCGAGCTGGGCCGGTTTCGCCTACGCTTCGTGGAAAGGCCCGCTCGTGCTGTCGGTCTGGTTCGGCTCCTTCTGCATCATCGGCGCGGCGCTCTACTGGGTGCTCGAGTCCTACGCCTCCCGCCGCTACGCGCTTGGCGAGGCGGGCAAGACCGACAAGGTGGTCTTCAGCGACATTTGGGGATTCGGCAAGTCGTACTGGTTCATCGTCCTGCTCTGCGTCACGTTCTACTCGGGCATCTTCCCGTTCCAGACCTTCGCGCAGAAGTACTTCATCGATGCGCGCGGCGTGAGCCCCGAGCTGGCGTCGTGGCTGATTGGCATGCTCACCACCTGCGCGATGTTCGGGACGCCGGCGTTTGGCGCGCTGGTGGATCGCATCGGCCGACGCGCGTCGCTGATGTTCGTGGGCGGCCTCCTGCTGATTCCGGTGTACGCCCTCATCGGGTACACGAACGTATCACTCTACGTGCCGATGGCGATGATGGGGATCGCGTTCTCGCTGATCCCCGCCGTCATGTGGCCGTCGGTGGCCTACGTCGTGGAGGAGTCGAAGCTGGGTACCGCCTACGGGTTGATGACGATGGTGCAGAACATCGGCCTGTTCGGCTTCAACCTGATGGTTGGCGCGCTGAACGACCAGGCGAAGGCAGGGGCGGCGAATCCGGCCGGCTACCACGCCGGCATGGTGTGGGCCTTCTCGGGCCTCGGCTTCGCCGCGTTGGTGTTCGCGTTCCTGCTGCGCCGGAGCGAACGAGGGCCCAACGCGCGGGGGTTGGAGACGATTACCGCCAGAGGGTAGGCGCATGTCGACACGCAGCCAAATCGGCTTCGACCACACGATCCGGATCGAGTCCACGCCCACCCGCGTCCTGGCCGCGTTCTTCGAGCCGGCCTCGCTCGCGGCCTGGTGGGAAGTCGCGACCGCGATTGCCACGCCCCGGCCGCTTGGCGTCTACGCGCTCGAGTGGCGCGAGTCGGACGTCATCGACGATACCCTGGGGCGCCTGGGCGGTGTCTTTCACGGGACGGTGATCGATTTCCAGCCTGGCCGCGGCTTCTTCGTGGCCGACGCCTACTGGCTGCCGCTCGAGGGCGATCCCGTCGGGCCGCTGGCGATGGAAGTGACCTGCACACCAGCCGACCGGCCGGCCGGAAGGTTGTCGGCACCGGCGGCCACGACACTCCGCGTGGTACAGCGGGGCCTGGACGACAGTCCGCGGTGGGTGCGGTACTACGAGGTGATCGGCAGCGACTGGCCCCTCGCGCTCGAGACGCTCAAGGAGTACCTCGAGCACGGCCGCGGCGCCTGGGACCTTCGCGCATACGCGTAGCGGGCCGTTTTCTGCCAGCCTCTGTTATCGTAAACCCATGAATACCCAGCCGATGGCGTATCTGAGCCGCGAGTTCCTCGAGAGCGAGGAGGGACGGCCGATGCGCATCCTTTCGGAGTACCTCGAGCCGCTGCGCCGTTTCCGCCGGGAGAAGATCCAGGACACGGTCGTCTTCTTCGGATCGGCACGGGTGGCCAGCCGCGAACGGGCCGAGCGCGCCCTGCGCACGCTGACCCGTCAGGACGCGCCACCACCGATCGACGCGCTCGTGGCGCAGGCGCGAAGCGCGCTCGACTGGTCCCGCTACTACGAGGACGCTCGCACGCTCGCGCGCCTGCTCACCACCTGGACGCAGACGCTCGAGTCCCCCTACCACCGGTTCGTCGTCTGTTCCGGCGGAGGTCCGGGGATCATGGAGGCGGCCAACCGCGGCGCGCGCGAAGCCGGAGGCAAGACGATCGGGTTGAACATAAGGCTGCCGTTCGAGCAGGGCGCGAACCCGTACATCTCGAAGAACCTCCATTTCGAGTTCCACTACTTCTTCATGCGCAAGTTCTGGTTTGCGTACCTGGCGAAGGCGCTCGTGGTGTTCCCAGGCGGGTTCGGGACGATGGACGAGATGTTCGAGATCCTGACGCTGGCGCAGACGGAGAAACTGTCGAAGAAGATCGACGTGCTGCTCTACGGGCGCGAGTACTGGGAGCGCATCCTGCACCTCGAGCCGATGATCGAGGCGGGCGCGATCTCACCGCGTGACGTGGACCTGTTCAGATTCGTCGACTCGCCGCAGCAGGCGTTCGATTGCCTGAAGACCCACCTGATCGAAGATTGCCTCGAGCCTGCGACGCCCGAAGAAGACAGGGCTCCGGGATTGGCCAAGACGCGGGCCTGAGGGCGACCGCACGATCTCAGTAGAGCAGGAATGCCTCTCGAACCCTGTTGAACTCGTCTGTCGGCGCCGTCCACTCCGCGGCGATGTCTCGCGCCGGGACGTCGGCGTCGATCGCCTGGCGAAGGCGATCGGAGCCCGCGAGGATGTCGATCGGCATCCGGTCGTAGACGTATTCGTAGGGCGGCTGACGCCAGGCGAACTGGGCAGGCGCCGAGCGATGGAACTCGCCCATCGCCGCCACACCGGCCAGCACGGGCCGGAAGCGCTCGCGTTCGGTGACGTGAACCTGGCAGCCGCCGCACGCCTGGTGCGCGTGCTTCTGGAAGGTCGGCTCGAAGACGACAGGCCGAAACCACGCGCCTTCGATCCCGAGCGCATTGAGCCTTGCGGCAAACGGCTCGGCGTCGATCCACGGCGCGCCGAGGAACTCGAACGGCCTCGTGGTTCCGCGCCCCTCGGAGAGTTGGGTGCCTTCGAACAGGACGCCGCCCGGATACACGACCGCCGTCTCGAGCGTGGGCATGTTCGGCGACGGGATGACCCACGGCAGGCCGGTCTGGTCCCAGTACATCTCCCGCCGCCACCCGCCGAGTCGCACGACCTCCAGTTCCGCGCCGATGCCGAAGCGCTCGTTGAACAGCCGCGCGAGCTCGCCGATCGTCATGCCATGCCGCATCGGGATCGGGAACAGGCCGACGAACGACTCGTATCCTTCGAGGAGCATCGGCCCTTCGATGGCCACACCGCCGATCGGGTTCGGGCGATCGCAGACGATCACGGGCACGCCGTGCCTGGCGGCCGCGCGCAGGCAGTTCGCCATCGTGTAGACGAAGGTGTAAATTCGCGCACCGACGTCCTGCAGGTCGATCACCAGCGCGTCGAGGCCAGCCAGCATTTCGGATGTCGGCTCGCGCGTCTCGCCGTAGAGCGAGTACACCGGCGCACGTCGCCGCGCGTCACGCACGTGCGGCGACTCGATCATGTTGTCCTGCACGTCGGCCCGGAAGCCGTGCTGGGGCCCGAACACGGCCGCCAGCGTCACGCCCGGCGCGGAGGCCGCACGATCCACGACATGGCGGAACGAGCCGTCAATCGATGCCGGGTTCGCCACCACACCGATCCGGCGCCCCTTCAGCACACCGGAGTCGAACAGACGATTGGAACCAAGCGCGACAGTCATGATCTCGACATTATAGGCGGCCGGCAGGCCGGCATCCGGCTAGACCGCCCCGGGATCCGACGGCGTCTCCACTGGCGCGGGTGGCGGTGATGGTGTCTCTGCCGGCGCGCCGGCAGCCCGACCGGCCTGTTCCCTGATGCGCGCCAGTGCGCGCGACCGGCTGGCGCTCTTCAGTTCCCTTCCGAACTCCTCCAGGGCGGCCCGAACGACATCCCGATGGTGGACGCTCAGCCCGACGGTTCCCACCGCATCCAGCCACAGCTTGTGGATCAGGTCGAGATCGTCGAGCGTCAACGTGGGCGAGTGCGGACCGAGCTGGAAGTTCTGGATCTCGCCGTCCAGCTTGTAGGCGAGCAGCCGTGTCCGAAGTTGATCGCTGCCCTCCACGCGCTCCCACGCCTGCCCGAGCAGGCGCGCCTGGTCGGCGGCCGAGAACTTCGCCGAATCGCCGAGAATAATCTGGCTCGACGACAACCGCACGGCGGTCTGGGCGATCGCGTCGAACACGTTTCCAGCCGGGACCACCAGCAGCTTCACTGGCCGGCCCTGGCGCTCGGCCACCGCCACCACCCGCGTGAACAGCAACTGCTCGTAGTCGCTGAACAACTCCGACTGTCTCAGGTCCTGGTACCCGGTATCCGGGCCATGAAGCAACCGCACCGTCATGGCCACCACGTCGTACTTCTCGGTGTCGACGTGGGTCAGCACCCAGGTGAGGTGGGCCAGCGTGTGGTAGTCCCTGACAGGGACGAGCACGCTGCCCGGTCGGACATCCACCTCGCCGAGGCCGAGATCGGCGGCAGGCAGGAGTTGGAACTGATCCAGCCCGCTGCCGGCGTGCGCGGCCGTGAGGCGCGCCGTGTGCCGCTCGCTCGCGACGAACACCGAATACACGACCAGCGTGAACGTCACGCCCCAGATCGTCGCCAGTTCCTTGGTGAACAGGTTGATGATCGCGATGGCGAACAGCGCGGTGGTAATCAGCGCCAGGCCCACCGGCAGCTCGATCCCGCCCACTCGCAGGTTCATCGGCACACGCCACTCGCGCGCTCCGGGCTTCTTGAAGCGCAGCACGAGGACGGCCAGGCTCTTCAAAGCAAAACTCCAAACCACGCCGAACGCGTAGGCCTCGCCGAGCAGGTACACGTTCCCGCGGCTGAGCACGACGGTCAGCAACTGGAGCGCCACGATCACGTTCAGGATCCGGTGCGTCGTCCCGTACTTCGAGTGCGGATGACGGAACCAGTCTGGCAGCACGCCGTCTTCCGACACGCGGTTCACCACGGCGTTCGACCCCACGATCGCGGTGTTCACCGCCCCGGCCAGGATCAGGAACCCGACCACCACGACGAAGCCCTGGAACACGAGCCGCAGCGAGAGCGGGCCAGCCATGTGCATGGCGAGCCCGGCAATCAGGTTGTCGGAGAAGCGCGAGCGGACATCGTCCGGAATCAGCGCCGAAGCGAGGAAACTCACCGACACGGTGAAGACGAGGCTGTAAAGGAAGATCACCATGCCGGCACGGCGGAGGTTTCTGGGCTTCGGGTGCTCGATTTCCCGGTAGACCTGCGCGAGTGATTCCCAGCCGCTCATCGCCAGGAAGGAGTGGCCGAGTCCCACCAGCACCGCGATGGCCGTGAACGACGGCCAGATCGTTCCCTTCAGCCACCCGAGCGCATCATCGGAGAACCGGAAGTTCCCGAGCACTGGCGGCGGCGGCACGTGGCCCCCGCGCATCAGCAGCGTGACGGCCGCCCAAACGAGCAGCAGCACCGCCATCACGCTGGTGATCTGCATGATGTGCAGCGCATCGGAGCTCGACTCGCGCAGCCCCATCGTGTTTCGCCACCAGAAGTAGACGATGACGACGATCGCCAGCAGCGCGGCCGTCGTGTCGGGAGGGAGGACGAAATGGGAACCCATCCGGTGGGAGATGTCGTTGAGGAAGCCCGCGATGTACTGGCCTGCCGACACGGCGCTGATCGGACCTGTCAGCACGTAGTCGAACAGCAGGGCCGACACGGACAGTTTCCCGAGCGTGCCCCCGAGCGCCTCCTTGACGACGCGGTAGACGCCGCCCCGGACGAACATCACCGAGCTCTCGATGTAGATCGCCCGGACCGCGAACGAGAACAGCATCACGCCGAGGATGAACCACGGCGCGGCCTTCCCCACCGCCTGCTCGGCAATGCCGCCGGCATAGAACGCCGACGAGCCGAGGTCCGCGAGCACGATCGCAGCGGCTCGCCAGAAGGAAATAAACGACAGGAAGACGGTGGTGGCGACGACGACCCGTACGCGGTCGTTCGCCCTCGGGGAGGCGGCAGTCTCGGTCATGTATCCTTCCGCAGGGCCGGCGAGGTGAGCTGACGGGCTCGGACCGGAAGTGTCCTATGACGCCGGCGTTGACCGCCGTCAATACGCCCCGGCAGGGCGCTCCCGCGTCCTGCAGTGGTTCCCCCGCATCCCGGCGCAAAGCACGGGATCTAGGCCATTTCCAACCTACGCCGATCCCGGGACGAGATCAAGCCAATCGGCAGATCAGCGGAAGAGCGGCCCGAGCGAGATGTAGATGCGGCGGTGTCCGCCCGGTCCGGCGCTGCCGCCCACGAAGAGCGGCCCAATTATCGAGTCGACGATGACACCCGCCGAGAGGTCGGTGTACCAGGCCGCGGTTGCGCGCGACTGAAAGGCCGAGCCGACCTCGACCCACGTTGCGAGGTACGCGTGCCCGCCCAGCCACCCGGGGACGCTGGGTAGCTGCCGGATGTAGCCGGCACCGGCCAGCGCGAAGTGCGGGCCGCGCAGTTGGTCGATGCGGAAGGCCGACATGCGGAACGGCCCGCCGAGCGAGAAGTCGTTGAAGTAGGGCCGGGCCTCGAATGACGTGCCGCCTGCCCCGCGTGCGAACAGGCGATTGCCGCGCGTGATCGTGTGGAACGCCGTGGCGTCGAACTCCGCCTGCCAGAAGCGCCGCGGGCTTTCGAAGCTGGCGATCTCTCCGGCCCCGCTTGCGGCGCCCGGCGCAGAGAAGAACCGGCGCGCCCATGCCCGCGCGTACAGGCCGTGCGACGGGACGACCGGGCTGTCCTGGCCGTCGAAGGTGAACCGGGCCGTCGCCACGCGTTCCCAGCCGAGTGCTACGGGCAAGGAAGGGTCACCCACCAGAAGCTCTTCAGCCACGTGCAGGGCCTCGGCCCCGACGCGAAGCTCGGCCTTGCGACCGACCGTCATGCCGAGATCGAGCCCGCCTCCCGCCTGCGTGAATCCGTATTCACCGACCAGTCGTTCGCCGTCGAAGCGATTCCGCGTGCTGTGGCCGACGAACACGTGGGGTGCCGCAAACAGCCACGGCAGGCCCACCGGTCGATACAACTCGCCGCCGACGCTCTGGCGGGTACCGAGGGCGAAGTCGATGCGGACCTCCGACCCGTCGCCCACCGCGTCGTACACGGTCGTCCGCCCCAAGACGTTCATCGCGAAGTTGGCCGCGTCGTTGTTGTTCAACTCGACGCCGAGCGTCAGGAACGCCGGCCCGTTCGCCTTCGGGCGTACCGTGATCTCGAGGCGCGTCCCGGCCGGGTCCGCGGCGAGGTGATACGTCAGGAGCTCGTATCGGTCGGTGCCGCTCAACTGGAGGAGGTCCTGCGCGAGCCGATCGAGGTCCAGGGGCTTGCCGGCCTCGACCGACAGCTGGCTCACGATCTTCGCCTGCTGGCTCGGGCCCACGCCGGTCACGGTGATCGTCGAGGGCACGATGGGCGCGGTCCGGCGTCGCGCCTGCCGCGCGGCTTCGTGGGCGTCGTACTCGGCCTGGCTCACCGAGTACTTCAGCAACTCGGATGCCTTGGCCGCCGCGGCCTTGTAGCCGCGATCGCGCCACTTCTCGGCGCTGTTCCAGTCAAGCGAGGTGAGGAGCGCCAGGTCCGGCGTGATGACGATGTCCGCGGACTTCAGGCTGCGCTTCGTGCCGATTGCCATCACGGCGTCGATCGCGCGGCTCACCATCGAGAGCGCCGTGACGTCCGGGTCCGACGCGGGGCTTATGCTGACATCCACCGCGATCACGACATCCACGCTCATCTGCCGTACCACGTCAGCCGGCACGTTGTCGACGAACCCGCCGTCGACCAGCAGGCGGCCGCCGATCGTCACCGGCGGGAAGAGCCCGGGCAGGGCCATCGTCGCCCGCATGGCCTCCGAGAGCACGCCCTTGTCGAGCACGACGCGCTCGGAGCGATTGATGTCGAACGCGACGCAGCGAAACGGGGTGGGCAGGTCATCGAAGCTGGCGAGGGCCGGGTAGGCAAGCGTGAGGCGATCGAGCAGGAGCGCCACGCGCTGACCCGGATTCAGGCTGCGGGGAAGCCAGAGAACGCGGCGGACGCCAAGTTCCAGGCCGGCCGGATACGCGCGCCGATCCTGCTTGCGCCGGAAGGTGTTGTCGTCGAACGGAGCGTCCGAGGCCAACAGCGCGTCCCAGTCGATTCCTTGCGTCATCGCCCGGATATCCTGCTCGGTCATCCCGGTGGCGTAGAAGCCGCCAATCAGTCCGCCGGCGCTCGTGCCGGCCACGGCGTCAATCGGGACCCGGTGATCGCGCAGCCATTCGAGAACGCCCACGTGCGCGAGGCCCCGCGCGCTTCCGCCGCCCAGTGCGAGGCCGATGCGTGGACGCGGGGGTTCGCCACCAGGCGAGGGCGTGGCGCCGGCGGCGAGCACGGGCGCGGGGCCGATCGCGCCCAGCAGGACCAGGATGGCGGCCAGTCGTGGAAGTCGTGGAGTGTACGGCATCACCGTGTGCGAACGCAGGAGGCGGGGCAGCAGGATGCTGAAGGACGGGCGTGTCAGTGGAGGTGCGTCAGCGTGACATCGATCACACGAGACTGGCTCGGAGCGCGATGCCACTGGACGAGAATCGTGCTCTGGTACGTGCCTTCCACCAGCGACCCCTTCCCCTCCCCGTCGTCCGACACGAGCAGGTTCACCGAACGCTTCATGCGCAGGAACCGGTTGGCCGGCACCGCCAGCGTGCGCGCCAGGAGTCGCTCGACGAGCGACTCGCTGAGGCCGAGACGCTCGACCACCTGGTTCATCACGCGCACCAGGTCGTACTTGGCGTAGCCCATCGTCTTGGCCGGAACGGCACGCGGATCGGCAATCGCGTGGCGACCCTTCTCGATGGCGAATCGGAGCGGGTCCCGCAGCACTTCCGGCAGGTCGTGCCGCATCAGGAGCGTCTCGTACTCGTTCACCGTGAGGCCCGCGTGGCGTTCGCCGGCATGCAACGCAAGGCGAAGCCGGCCCTTCGGCACGCCGTGACTCCGGACGAATTCCGCCAGTTCCTCCCCGACGCCCAGGCGGGGATCCTTCAGGTTGATCGAGTCGACGGGGTGGCTCGAGACCGGGACCTGAATCTGACACCGCGCCACCACGTCCTCGTGGTGGAAGCCGATCATCCGGGTATGCCGGCAGCGCGGCCGGCCGGCATTCATGCCGTCCAGATCCACGAAGCAGACCGGCTCGTTGGGCTTGTTGGCGTAAGTGACGCAGGTCCGAAGGCCGGCGGCGATGAACGCCAGGTGCGAGTCGGCATTCTTCGGCTCGACCTCGCGCTGCTCGGGCGCCAGTTCCACACGCCGGTCGAGGCGGTCGTGCTCGTAGTCGGCCCCTTCAGGGAAGATGGCGCGAAAGGCGTCGATATAGGCGGCCACTCCGGGCCGCTGGAGCAACCGCGAGGCCACGCTCCGGTCGAGGAAGCCGGCCGTCGTGTGCGATGACCAATACAGGCAGTATGGGTACGCGGCCAGCGCGGCGCCGAGCTTGGCGGACACGAGTCCCCTGAGGTCCACCATATCGAATCGGGACCGAGGGACAACGTCCAGCTTCACATCGAGAGGGTCGGACGACATGCACGCCTCGTGCGGAGTCACGTGGTAGTCAGTCGACTAGCCTACCACAGTTCAACTTCCGGGCACCCCAGCCTCACAGGTTCCGGACCGCCAGCACCTCGGGTGCCGCCGTACGGTCTCCTGTGCAACTGATTCGCCGGGGCGCCGCCAGCTCGGAGAGCCGATATCCCAGGCCGGAATACAGCCCGAGAACCCGCTCGGTCGCCTGGTTGGTGAGCACCACTGGGCCCGGGTGCGCGGCCAGCCACTCTGCCGTCCGCACCTGGTCCTCCCAGCGGAACGCCTCCCGGGCATAACGGGTGAACGGGACGTCGTAGGGCGGGTCGGCGTAGACGAAGTCGTCGCGGTGGAGCGGCACGTCCTGGAAGTCGCCCGTGTGGAACGACCACCCTTCCAGCACCGACCGGAACGGCGAGAAGTCGCGGCGGTAGTTGAGCCGCGCGTAACGCCCGAACGGGACGTTGAACTCTCCCCGGCTGTTGAACCGGCACAGGCCGTTGTAGCCTGTCCGATTCAGGTAGTAGAACAACGCCGCCGCCTCGCGGCCGCCGGTTCGGCCTCGCGCAATCAGCGCGTTGAACCGGGCACGGTGGGCATAGAAGACCTCGCTGTCGTTCTCCATCGCCAGGTCAATCGTCAGGCCCCGACTGGCCCACCGGTAGAAGTTGATCAGATGTGGGTTGATGTCGTTGAGCACCGCGCGCCGGGGCGCAAGACCGATCGTCACCGCAAGCCCGCCGCAGAACGGTTCGACCAGCCGGCGATGCGCGTGCGGCAGCCAGAGCGTGCGGAGATATGGCAGCTGCCATCGCTTCCCGCCTGCCCACTTGAGCGGTGGGCCCACGGGCGGCGCCGGGCTGATTGGGGGTGGCGAGAGGGTGAACGTCGGCGACGCGGGCATCAGCGTGCCGGAGTATATCAGCGCGCCCCGCAATTCCGGACCCTCAATTGAGGACGGCCCGAACCGCAGGCCTCGGGTGGCCTGCGGTTCGATACGATCCAGAAACTCCGACGTCCTCTTCGATTACTCGCCGCGTGGGGGCAGGCTCACGTTGATGGGCGCGGTCTCCCCCCCGCGCACGCGCACCGAAGTGGAGAACGGGACGTAGCCTTCCTTGCGGACCTCGACCCGGTGTGTGCCCTCGGACACCTGGATCACCAGGCGCTCGGAAGCCTCGGGGCCCTGCCACCGCTCGCCGTCGATCAGGACGTCAGCGCCGGTCGGCTGCACGCGGATGACCAGCGACCCGAAACCCTGTCCCTGTTCGGCCGCAGGCTCATCGGCGACCGGTGGAGGCGCAGGGCGCCGCGGCTCGGCCGGACGCATCGGCTCGTATGGGCGCTGGGGCACTCCAGGACGCCTCGGCTCGGCGGTGCGTCCAGGCGTCGTCTCCGGCTCCAATGCCCGCGCGACGGGCTGCGGCGCCGGTTCGTTGGCCTCACCGGCCGCGAGCGGGACGAGTTCGGTCTTGATGCGAGAGTCCTGACCCTGGCCGAGGTGAAGGTTCTGTTTCACCGCGCGGTATCCCTTGAGATACAGCGCGAGCTCGTGGTCGCCAGGCCTGACGTGCAGCCGCTGGAAGACGCCGTCGAAATCGTCCACGACGCCCGCATAGTAGCCGTCAACGTAGACCTGCGCCTCCTTCGGCTTCACCTCGAGCCGCAGTTGCGCGCCGTCGTCGTAGTACCCGCGGTCCCAATAACGAGAACCGGGATAGCCCCAACCCCAATAGGGGCCGATCCAGAACGGATCCCAGTAGGGGCCCCAGAACGGGGACCCGTAATAGCCGCCCACATAGCCGCGGACCACGACCCCGCCGCCGGACCGCCCGCGTCCGCCTCCACCGCTGCGGCCCCGCTGCGCCTCGGCAGTAAGAGGGATGAGCGCCAGCGCCATCGGGATGATGGCGACGAGCATGATCAGCCGTAGTTTCCGTTGCATGCCAGATGCCTCCAGCAGGAGCTTATAGCAATCTCCAAGCCAGCGCACGCGGGGCGAAGATGGCCAGGAACCCGCAGATTCCATGCCTGTCGACGCCGGTTCCGGCGGCTCGGATGTCTCACCCGGACGACATGGTGTCTGGACGGGGAGACACTGCCTCCCTGGAGGGGCTTCGATTGGTGCCAGGTTTCGCGCGGCGAACGCGTCCCCAGGTCCCGGGTGGCGGGCGTTCCCGCCGACCGCATTCAACCTCGTTGCGCCGGCCCGTCAAAGGTCATATACGATATTCATATTGCCCGCGGCGCGCGACCGAAGCCGCTGACGCCGGCAAGGAGGTCGCACGATGTCGAGCGCCCAGGAACCAGGTGTGTTCTCTCCCGAGCTCATGGAGGAGATCCGAAACCAGTTTCTCTACGTCGACTGGGACCCGTATTCCGGACCACGGATCTTCTTCGACGCCGCGTCGGGCTCGTGCCGGCCCAAGCGCGTGATCGAAGCGATGGCGTTCGAGACCTGCCTCCCCGACCAGCAGGGGCGAGCCAACCCCGGGTCCCAGCATGCGGTCGACGTGACGGCGAAGGGGATCGAGGACCTGATGATCTTCTTCGGCGCCCGGTCCGGCCAGATCATCCCCGGGTGGAGCAGCAGCCACGTCATCTACCGGATTACCGACGCGGTCCTCTCCGCCGTGCCGGGGCAGAACGTCGTGACGACCGGCCTGGACCACGCCTCTGTCCGCAGCGCGCTGTCCCAGTTCGCGGCGATCTACGGCAAGCAGGAGCGGATCGCCGAACCGAACCGCGCCACCGGTTCGGTCCCGGTCGAGGCGATCTACGAGTTGATCGACCGCAACACCTGCTTCCTCGTGGTGACCCATACGTCGAACGTGACCGGTGAGGTCTACGACGTCGAGGCCATCGTCCGCGAGGCGAGGAAGATCAAGCCCGACCTCTTCATCATGGTGGACGGGGTGCAGTACTCCCCGTCCGACGTGATCGACGTCGAGGCAATCGGCGCCGACGCCTATGTCGTCGCGCCCTACAAGAACTACGGCGTCAAGGGCTGCGGCTACGCGCACGCCTCCGACAGGCTGGCCACGCTGCCGCACTGGAAATACACGTTCAAGCCCGCCACCAGCTGGGACCTCGGCGGCGTCGAGCACCAGTCCTACGCCGCGTGGTCCGCCGTCATGGACCACCTCTGCTGGCTTGGCGGGCACTTCACGGAGTCGAGGGACCGGCGGGCCCTGGTCGTGGCCGCGATGCGTCGCATCAAGGCGCACCAGGTGGGCCTGCTCTCGCGGCTGCTGCACGGCACCGGCCGCGTGCCCGGCCTCAGGGACATGACGCACGTCACGCTCTACGGCATGGGCGACGATCTCGCGCGCCAGTCGCTACTCGTGGGCTTCAACCTGGACGGCATCGAGGCCACCGAAGGCTGCGCGCGCTACCAGGCGCACCAACTCCGGCTGCACGCGCCAGGTCACGACCCGTTCTTCGCGGCGATGCTCCGTCAGCTCGGGATCGCGAGTTTTATCCGGCTGTCCGGGAGCCACTACAATTCGCCGGCGGACATCGAACGGTTTCTCGAGGTTACCGCGGGTTTCGCCCCGTCCGCTTCGGCGTCACACTGATCGGGGCCTTCGCCGGCGCCCGGACGATGGCCATTTCCCTGGTCAGATTCGCCGCCCCGTCCACCTCCGCCATGTTCCACAGCATGTAGCGGCTGTCGACATGGATCGACCTCGTCTTCGCCTCGTCGAACAGATAGTCGGACGACACCGATTCGTAGGTGCCGTCGAACAGCAGGCCCACCAGCTCGCCCCTCGCGTTCAGCGTCGGCGACCCGGAGTTGCCACCGGTCGTGTCCACGGTTGACAGGAAGTTGACCGGCACGTCCCCGAGCGCCGGGTCGAGATACGGGCTCTTCCTGTTCTTCAGGAACGCGCTGATCGTATCGATCTGCTTTCGGGGCGCGTTGAAATCGCCCTCGCCCGTCTGCTTCTCCAGGATGCCGGCGAGACCCGTCTGCGGCTTGTAGAAGAGCCCGTCCTTGGCATCCACGCCCTTCACCTGCCCATAGGTCACCCGGAGGGTGCTGTTCGCGTCGGGCGCCACCAGCCCGCCGGACTTTGCGAGCAGCGCCTGCATGTAGCGCGGACGCAGGCGAGCGTAGGCTCCGGCGCGGTTCTTCGCCGTTTCGCGGATCGATTCCGCGAGTGGTTCGAGCGCCGCTGCCAGCGCGACGAACGAGTCATTCGTCGCCGCCAGCTCAGCAGTGCTCTTGTCGATCATCGCCAGGCGGACTTCCCGGTCGGCCATCTTCGTCCCTGCATACAGCTTCTCCAGGAACGTGTCGATTGCGCGATCGGCGTCGGCCGCGGGAAGGCCGGCGCGCAGCCCCACCGCCTTGTCGACCGGCTCAGCCCGCTGATCGGCTGGCAGCGCGGCGGCCAGGCCAAGCGCCCAGCGCAGGAACGCGCGATCGGCGGTCGCGTCGAGCGACCGCTGCATCCGGTCCAGGCTCTCGCGGATCCGGCTCCAGTCGCGTTCCTGGAACCCGGCGTCACGGTCCAGGTCGTTCTTCTGACGTTGCACCGACAACCGATACAGGGATTGCGCGGCACCGAGATACGATGATGCGGAGGGCAGAACGCCCATCACGGCGTTGCGTTCGCGCACCTTCTCTCCTTCGGCCTGCAGCGCCGCCAGGGCCGGCAATACGTCGCCGTACTGCTTCTGCCGGGCGGGCGTCGCCGCGATCCACGCCGCCAGCGCCTTTTCCTGCGCCTCCTTCAGGCCGAGCGCTCCGCCCTTGACCAACCCTTCGAGCACGCCCTTCGTGTTGGTCAGGCCGTTGTTGAGACCCTGGATCCGCCCGGACAGCTTGATGGCCAGGTCCTTGTTGCCGGCTGTCAGCTTGTCGATGAGCGCGAGCTGTTCCTGCGCCAGGCGCACCGACCGGGGCAGCGCCCACTCCGTCGTCTCCTTGATCTCCGCAAACGTGCGGTGCCGCATCGTCCGGCCCGGGTAGCCGACGACGAAGACGAGATCGCCGGGCCTCGTGCCCTGTGCCGAGACCTTCAGCCAGTGTGCCGGCCTGTACGGGACGTTGTCCTTCGAGTAGGCGGCGGGCTTGCCGTCCTTGCCGACGTAGGCGCGGAGGAAGCCCCAGTCGCCGGTATGGCGGGGCCACCGCCAGTTGTCCGTCTCCCCGCCGAACACGCCAATGCCTTCCGCCGGCGCGTACACGAGCCGGACGTCGCGGATCTCGAGCTGCGCGATCTCGAAGTACTTCATCCCCTCGAAGAACGACGTCACGCTGCACCGAAGACCGGTCTTCTCGCAGGCCGCCACGCGCTCCTTGATGCGGCGGTCGAGCGTGTCGTTACGCTGGCGATCGGTGGCCGCCGGCTCGATCCTGCCGGTGATGGCGTCGGTGACCTCTGTCACCGATGTCGTGACGAACACTCGCGAGCCGGGGCCGTTCGACAGTTCCTCGTCGCGCGTCTTCGCAAGGAAACCGTCGGTCAGCAGGTTGCGCTGCGGCGTGGAGTTGAACTGCAGGCCGCCCGTCACACAGTGGTGGTTGGTGACGATCAGGCCGTCTGGCGAGACGAATGAGGCGGTGCACCCGCCGAGCGAGACGATGGCGCCCATCGGCTGGCCGGTGAGATCGGCAAAGGCCTTGGGGTCGCCCGTGAAGCCCAGCGTCCGAAGCCTGGTGGCCAGGTCGGGAATCTGCTGGGGCATCCACATCCCCTGCTCGGCCCGCAGGCCGATGACGGCCGCGAGCAGGATGACGGCGCTGAGAATGACTTTGAGGGAACGGGACATCTTGGCGTCTCCTTGGGGTCAGATCTCGACTTTCCTGCATTTCCGAGGATCTGACCCCGGTATGATAAGGCGAATTTCACCGTCGGCGGGCAGGAGAACTTCCGATACGAACGCTTCCGATACGAATGCTTGACGCCGGGGGTGTCCTGGACGTAATGTTCCCGCCAACAGGCGGTTATCTTTCCGTCGGTCGTCGGGTCGGGTGCCCCCACCTAATTTTCCGCGGTCGATCGCCACAGAGTTGCCCTTGGGTCGGACGGCGACTAAGTCCGTCAGCCCGGGTGCTGGCGCGCCAGGGCGCCGTCACTGGGGCGGCCGTCACTGGGATCGAACGCGGTGACAGGAACTCGGTGATTTTGGAGGGGTCTCATGAGGCATGGTCATCTCAGGGTGCTGCTGGCGTTGCTGGTCGCAGCGATGCTGGTCACAGTCAGCACCACCGCGTTCGCCCAGGGCGGCGCGTCGTCGACACTGTCTGGGACGGTCGTGGACTCGTCTGGCGGAGTCGTGCCGGGCGCGGACGTGACCGCGAAGAACAACGCCACGTCGACCGTCTATACGGCGGTCAGCGGCGCGAACGGGGTATTCACGATTCCGGCGATCGAACCTGGGACCTACACCGTGACCGTTGGCCTCATGGGCTTCAAGACGGCCATCCTGAACCAGGTCGTCATCAACGTGGCCGTCCCGGCGTCGGTGAAGGCCGTGCTCGAGCTCGGCAAGCTCGAGGAGACCGTCGTGGTGGAGGCTGCCACACAGATGGTGCAGACGCAGTCCACCGCCGTGTCCTCGACGATCAACGTGAAGCAGATCTCGAACCTGCCGCTCCCAGGGCGCGGCGCGTTCGACTTCGTCACGCAGTTGCCCGGCGTTACCACCAGCGACGGCCAAGCGCGCTATGCCGTCGTGAACGGTCTCCCGTCAAGCGTCACCAACATCACGCTCGACGGAATGAACATCCAGGACAACTACGCCAAGTCGTGGGACGGCATGTTCACGCGCGTCAGCCCGCGCCTCGACGCGGTTGAGGAGATCTCGATGGGCTCGGCGGCGAACGCCGCCGGCGACGCGGGCCAGGGCAGCGTCCAGATGCGCTTCGTCACGCGCTCCGGGACGAACCAGTTCAAGGGCAGCGCCTACTACTACCTCCGGGACGACAAGTACAACTCGAACACCTGGTTCAACCTGAACCGGAACGTCGACATCACGGGCAAACCGACGGCCAAGCCGGTCCAGCACCAGGACCAGCCGGGCTTCCGCATCGGCGGACCGATCTGGAAGGACAAGGCGTTCTTCTTCCTCAACTACGAGTGGATCAGCTCTCCCGGCACCGCCACGCTCAACGCGACGATGATGAGCCCGCTTTCCGAGCAGGGCATCTTCCAGTATGCCGGGACCTCGAAGGATCTGATGGCGCTGGCCTTGAGCAAGGGCCAGACGGCGAAGATCGACCCCCTGATCGCAAAGACCCTGGCCGCCATGCGCGCGGCGGCGTCGCAGGGCACGCTGAACGCCACGACAGATCCGGCGACGCAGACGCTGACCTCGCAGATGGCGACCAAGGGCACGACCACGTACCCCACGGTCCGGTTCGATGTCAACGCGACTTCAAAGCACCGCATCTCGTTCTCGACGACCTACAACCATCTCATCTCGGATCCGGACACGACCAACACGTATTACACGTACTATCCGGGCTTCCCGAACCGCGGCACCCAGGATTCGGTCCGCTATTCCGGCCAGTTGTCGTTGCGGTCGGTGCTGAGCAAGGACCTCGTGAACGAAGTGCGGGTGGGCGCTACCGGCGGCGCCACCAAGTTCTTCCCTGAGGACAACCCGAGCATGTTCAGCGACTATGGCGGGTAAGGCCTGGGGTTCAACGCGTTCAAGAGCATGAACAACCCGTACTCCACGGCGTCCAACAGCACGCGGGAGGGAGCCACCAGGGTCTTCGAAGACAACCTGAACTGGCTCAAGGGGAAGCACGGCATCAGCGCCGGACTGTCATTCACGCAGGCGAGGGTCTGGTACGTTCAGCAGCAGTTCGTGCCGACGATCAGCTTCGGGATTGCGACAGGCGATCCGGCCGACTCCATGTTCACCACCGCCAACTTCCCTGGCGCGTCCAGCACGGACCTGACGAACGCCAGGAACCTCTACGCGGTGCTGACCGGCCGCATCACGGCCATCACCCGTAACGCGCGCATCGGCACGGACGGCACCAACTACGTCATCCTGGGCCCGAGCAGGCAGGAGGGCCGGATGCCGGAGTGGGGCATGTACCTGCAGGACTCCTGGCGCGTCAGGCCGAACCTCACCGTGAACGCCGGTTTGCGCTACGCGCTGCAGATGCCGTTCTACGCGGTCAACAACAGCTATTCGACGGCTGACATGGCGGCGGTCATGGGGATCACCGGCTTGGGCTCCGACTTCGTCGTCGGATCCGCCGGCAGCCACCTCGGTAACCTGTTCAAGCCCGGGACGATCCAGGGCCAGGTGCCCACGTTCACCATGCTGACCGCGAACACGCATGGCTACAACGTGGACAAGAACAACCTCGCGCCGAGCGTGGGCGTGGCCTGGACGGTGGGGGCCGACAGTGGCCTGCTCCACAAGATCCTGGGCGCGCCGGGTGACAGCGTGCTGCGTGGCGGCTACAGCGTGGCCTTCCTGCGCCCCGGCACGAGCGACTTCCTCGGTGTGTACGGCAGCCTTCCAGGCCTCTCGATCGACGCCAGCCGCAACCAGACCAACGGCAACCTTGGCACGCCGCCGGTCCTGCTGAGCGGCAGCGACCTCAGTGCGCCGGGCATCGCCCTGACGCGCACCTACCCGATGAAGGTGCCGACGCCGAGCACCAACATCTACGCCTTCGACCCGAACATTCAGGTGCCATACTCGACGTCGTTCACGGTGGGCCTCCAGCGCGCGCTCACCAAGACCCTGATGGTCGAGGCGCGCTACGTCCACACGACTAGCGTCGGCGCGTGGACGAACAGCAGCAGCAACTTCCAGGGCTACGTCAACTACAACGAGGTCAACGTCATCGAGAACAACTTCGCCAGCGAGTTCCGCGTGGCTCAGGCGAACCTGCAGGCCAACATCGCCGGGGGCAAGGGCAACACGTTTGCCTACACCGGGGCGGCGGGCACCAAGCCGCTGCCGATCCTGCTGGCGTTCCTGAACGGCGTGAATGCGGCCTCGTCCGGCGACACGTCGAAGTACACCGGTACGGGGTGGACGAACACGACGCTCGTTCAGTACATGTTCCCCAACAACCCGAACGTGCTGTCGGCGGCCAGCAACATCCGCGGCAACGCGACGTACAAGGCGAACGGGCTCACCGCCGGTCTGCCTGCGAATTTCTTCGTCGCCAACCCCGACGTGAACACTTCCTACGTCCAAACCAACGGGCCGAGTACCCACTACAATGGCGTCCAGCTCGTCCTCACCCGGCGGTTTGCGCAAGGGCTGCAGGTGAACGCCAACTACTCCTTTGGCAAGGCGTACCAGGGCATGCTCTACTCGCTCCACAAGCCGTATGTGGACATCGAACAGTCGTACTCGACATCGATCAGCAATGGTCCCGTCAACCACACCTTCGTCGCGAACTGGGTGTACGAGCTGCCGTTCGGCCAGGGCAAGCCGTTCGGAGGCAACGTGGGCCGCGGGCTGAATCGCCTGATTGGGAACTGGAGCTGGTCGGGCACAGCCCGGTTCCAGAGCGGCCAGAGGAGGGACCTCGGGAACGTCAACCTGGTCGGGTTCACGGCTGACGAGCTGTCCGGCCTGTACCAGACGCGTATGGTGACCGACCCGGCCAACCAGTACCGGACGCTGGTTTACATGCTGCCCCAGGACGTCATCGACAACACGATCAAGGCGTTCAGCGTCACGGCGACTGGCTACAGCAGCCTGGGAGCGCCGAGCGGCCGGTACATCGCGCCGGCCAACAGCGCGACCTGCATGGAGACCGCGTCGAACTCGTACGGCGACTGCGGACTGCGCTCCGTGATCATCACCGGGCCGAGGATCGTCCATTTCGACATGAGCGTCGTCAAAGAAGTGGCGATCGTGAGACAGCTGACCTTCCGGTTCGAGGCGATGGTGTTCAACGTGTTCAACAACCTGAACCTGAGCCCGAACTCCTACACCGGTGCGACGCCGGACAGCTTCCAGATCACCGGCGCTATGGACCAGAGCCGGACGATGCAGCTCGCGTTCCGCATCACCTGGTAGGAAGACGTCACAGTCGTTGGATGACCTGAAAGCGTATGGGGGCACGCGCCGTGGGCGCGTGCCCCCGTTTTCTGTACGCCGTGCGCCCCGCGCCAGAGGTGGCGCCTGCCGTTCACCATGCGAGCCGGGATCCGGCCGGCCGCCACGAGGATCGGAGGCGCTCCGGTGCCGCTCCGGTGTAGACTCACGCGGTAAGATGGCCCACAGTTCGCGCACCGCCCGCCGCCCCACGCCGCCCCGACACGTTGAATCCCAGGCCCCGCGTCAGCCGCCGCGCCGCGCCCGCGACTGGCTGCTCGTCGCGGTCCTGCTCCTCACGACCTTCGCGGCCTACCAGCCCGCATGGCGAGGCGGCTTTCTCTGGGACGATGACGCCCACATCACCAGGAGCGACCTGCGCTCGACCGACGGCCTGAGGCGAATCTGGGTCGAGGTGGGTGCGACGCAGCAGTACTACCCGCTGGTGCACTCGGCCTTCTGGGTCCAGCATGCCTTGTGGGGCGACAACCCGCTCGGGTACCACCTGGTCAGCATTCTCCTGCACGCTCTTGCAGCCTGCCTGCTCGCCGTGATCCTGCGGGGGCTCGCGGTGCCATGGCCCTGGCTGGCCGCGTTCGTGTTCGCCCTGCACCCGGTTCACGTCGAGTCGGTCGCGTGGATCACGGAATTGAAGAACACGCTGTCCGGCGTCCTGTTCCTGGCGTCGGCGTGGGCGTACCTGCGGTTCGACGGGACCAGGCGGCGGCGGATGCACGGCCTCGCGGCCGGCCTGTTCATCCTCGCGCTTCTCAGCAAGACGGTCACGGCGACGTTGCCCGCCCTGCTGCTCGTGGTGTGCTGGTGGAAGCGCGGGCGAGTGGAGGCGAGGCGGGACGTGCTGCCGCTCGTGCCGTTCTTCGCGCTGGGCGCGGTCTTTGGCGTCCTCACGGCCTGGGCGGAACGCACGCTGATTGGGGCTCGCGGGACGGCGTTCGAATTCACGGTGGTCGAACGGTGCCTGATGGCCGGGCGCGCGATTTGGTTCTATCTTGGCAAGCTCGCCTGGCCGACGGACCTGATGTTCGTGTATCCGCGATGGCGGCCCGGTGCCGGTGTCTGGTGGTCGTACCTCTATCCTGCAGGTGTCGTGGCCCTATTCGTCGCGGCGTGGATGTGGCGCCGGCGTTCGCGCGCCCCACTGGCCGCCCTGCTGTATTTCTGCGGCGCGCTTTTCCCCGCGCTCGGCTTCTTCAACATCTATCCGTTCCGCTATTCGTTCGTGGCGGACCACTTCCAGTACCTGGCGAGTGTTGGTGTCATCGCATTGTTCGCCGGATCGACCGCCAGTGTCCTCCGGCGCTGGGAGCCACGGCAACGCTGGACGCCAGCCGCCGCGGCCGCCGTGATTCTCGCGCCGCTGGCCTTCCTGACGTGGAGCCAGAGCCACGACTACGCGAACGCCGACACGCTCTATCGCGCCACGCTTCGACGTGACCCGTCGTGCTGGATGGCCCACAACAACCTGGCCGTCCTGCTGCTTCCAGGGGCCGTGGACGAAGCCATGTCGCACGTCGAGGCGGCGCTGAGAGACAACCCGCAGTACGCGGAGGCGCACAACAACCGGGGCCTGGCCCTGCAGATTCTCGGTCGATTCGACGAAGCCGCGGTCGAGCATGCCATGGCGTTGCGGCTCGAACCGTCGTTCGCCGCGGCGCAGAACAATCTCGGCACGGCCTTGCAGAAGGTCGCACGCCGCGAAGAGGCGGCCGCGGCGTATCGCGAGGCGCTTCGCCTTCGGCCCGACTTCCTGGAGGCGAGAGCGAATCTCGGTGACGTGCTGCTGGAGATGGGACGCCCTGACGCTGCGGCTTCGCACTACCGGGAGGTCATCCGGCGCGACGCGACCTTCGCCAACGTGCACTACAACCTCGCCAACGCCCTCGAGACGATGGGACGGGGCGACGAGGCGGCAGCGGAGTATCGAGAGGTGCTGAGGATCGAGCCCGGGGCGGCCGATGCGCACGCACGCCTGGGTTCGCTGTCGGAGAAGGCGGGGCGGGTCGCCGACGCCATCAGCCAGTACGAGGCCGTCGTGCGCCTCCAACCCGACTCCGCGGAGTCGCGTCTTCGACTTGGGAAGCTCCTGTACGGGACGGGCGACTGGCAGAGAGCGGCGACGCAATATGAGACGGCGCTCGCCCTCGCTCCCGGATCCCCCGAGGCGCACAACAACCTCGGCGCATGCCTGGAGAGACTGGGACGTCTCGAGGAATCGGTCGTCCAGTATCGGGAAGCCGTCCGGTTGTTGCCCGATTCCGCTGACGCACACGCCAACCTCGCCCGGGCAGTCACGCGGCTCGGA
>DASVIS010000216.1:0-5560 GCA_036381995.1 Vicinamibacterales bacterium
GTGGGCAGCGCGACCGCATACGCCTGGTCCACGCCCGGGTTCCAACGCGGCCCGTCCACGGAGTTGTCGAAGCTGAGGATCGCCGAGAGCAACACAATCCCGTTCAGATCCACGTTCTGCAGCATGGCGGTCAGCACCGCCGAACGCGGCGTTCCATACGACTCGCCAAACAGATACTTGGGCGAGTTCCACCGGTCGTACTTCGTCAGAAAGCGCCGGATGAAGCGCTCGAACGCATGCGCATCCTGGTCCACGCCCCAGAACGCCTTTTCCTTGTCCTTGCCCATGATGCGGCTGAAGCCCGTGCCCGGCGCGTCGATGAAGATCATGTCGGTCACGTCGAGCAGGCTGTACGGGTTGTCTACCATCGTGTAGGGAGCCGCCGTCTGGTGCTCGGTATCCGGCGTCACCACGCGCCGCGGCCCGAACGACCCCATGTGCAGCCACATCGTCGAAGATCCCGGGCCTCCGTTGTAGAAGAACATCACCGGCCGCGTCCCCGGCGCCGCATCCTTCTTGAAGTACGCGGCGTAGAACATCCGCGCCGACGCCGGAGCTTCTTCCGGCTTGGTCGCATCGGGCGGGTTCATCCCCGACTCCGGGAGCAGCTTGCCATCGAGCCCCAGCATCGCGTCGAACGCGTCGCTATAGCCAACGGTGATGGTCCCTGCCACCGCGCGATAGGCAATCTTCTGGCCTCCGACGGTGGCCATGTTCTCCGTCGTGGAGTCTGGCGGCTGTGCGGGAAGGGCAGCCTCGACCGGCTTGCCTTCGACCACCATCTTCTCGCTCTTCTTCGTCTTGTCCTGCTGGTCCTGCGGCTGTGCCACGGTGGCCTGTTGTGGACTGGCCCCCAGCACAGCCGTGCCGAGAGCCAAAATACCTAGAAGCTTCGCAACCTGCATCGTTACTTCTTCTCCTTCTGCCGAATGGCACGTCCCGACTGCGGGACGGCCGTCGCCTGGTTCACCACCCTCGACCCGCTGGTCGCAGAAATCCGCGCCCGATACCCCTCGCCCATGCCGCCTGCACCAGGCAGGGAGACGACTTCGTACAGGCCGAGGCGCGTGCCGGGTGTGACGGGCATGTTGTCGCGGAGTGCTCGAATTATATCCCGGCCGGACCGTTTCCGGCATTTCTCATCGATATGCCTCCCTCGTCCCGTCGAGGGTACGAAACACAGCACGCTCCTGGTGGACGGCAAGGAGATTTCGCCGAACCTCGTGCCGAAAGTCGGAACGCTGTGCGCACACTCGAGTGGTCCCTCCGGCCTCGTGAGTCCCTTCACTGAGACGCGGGGGGGTGTGCATTAGTGAGCAGAATCTCCCGGCCAGCACGCTGTACGCTGCAGGCGTAGGTGGAAGGCAATCTACGGAAGGCAGGGTCACATGCGGTGGTTCCAGGGATTGACAATCGTGCTGACACTGCTCGTCGGCCACGCGGCGTCCGGGCAAACCCCGACCGCGGCGCCCGCCATATTGACGTTCCGGGCCGGCGTCGATAGGGTGACGATTAGTGCGGTCGTTCACGACCACAACGGCAAACTCGTGACCGGCCTGGTCCAGTCGGATCTCGAAGTGCTCGACAGCGGCGAGCGTCGTCCTATCACCGACTTCCGGGCCGAGCGCGCCGCGGTCAGCGTGGCCCTCCTGTTCGACGTCAGCGGGAGCATGGAGGTGGCCGCGAAGATCGAGGCGGCCCGGCTGGCCGCGCGGCAGGTTCTGACGTGGCTGGAAGTCGGGCGCGACGAGCTGGCGATCTACTCGTTCGACACGGCACTGCACCAGCTCGAGCCGTTCGCCCTCTATCAGGAGGGTGGGGCACTGGAACGATCGCTCTTCGGAATTGCGCCGTTCGGCATGACGTCGCTGAACGACGCGATCGCCGCGACCGCGAAGGATCTGGCAACCCGGCCGAACTCGCATCGCGCGGTGATCGTGCTGACGGACGGCCGGGACAACCACAGCCAGCTCTCGCCGGCCGAAGTATCCGGCATTGCGAGCTCGATCGACGTTCCCGTCTACATCATGGCCGTGGTGTCTCCGCTCGATCACGCGGGTGCGGCGACGGCTGTGAGCACCGAGAGCCCGGTCCCTGTCGGTGACCTGGCCGACCTCGCGAACTGGACAGGCGGGGAGTTCTTCGTGACCAGCGCCACGACGGAAACCAGCCTGGCCGCCCGGCAGATTGTCGAGGAACTCCGCCATCAGTATCTGATCGCGTTCGAACCGGCCAGCCGGCCAGGGTGGCACCCTATCGAGGTGCGCGCCAGGGACCGCCAACTGGTGGTCAGGGCGCGCGGCGGCTACATGGCGGGGCAACCACGAACCGATCGTTTCGAAGCAGTCAATCGCTGGCAATGAGGAGGCAGAGATCATGAGAAAGTTCATCGTGGCGCTCTCCGTAGCGGCCCTGGCGGCCGGCAGCACGACCGCGTGCGCGACCAAGGGCTTCGTCAAGAACCGCGTCGGCACCGTGAACGACAAGGTGGAGTCGGTCTCCAAGTCCCTCGAGGACACGCAGGAGCGGACGAGGAAGACCGAGGCCGCGATTACCGAAGCCAACCAGAAGATCGTCCAGGTCGACCAGAAGGCCGTGGCGGCGAACGACGCGGCGGCCACCGCCCGGAAGGCCGCCGACAGCGCGGCCACCAAGGCCGCGGCGGTCGAAGTGGCGACCAAGCGGATCGTCTACGAAGTGACGATCAGCGAAGATCAGGGCAACTTCAAGTTCAACCAGACGGAGTTGCCGGCCGAAGCCAAGGCGCGGATCGACGAAGTGGTCACGCAGTTGAAGGCGAACCCCAACGGCGCCTATATCGAGGTGGAAGGCTACACCGACAACGTCGGCGAGAAGGCGTACAACCAGAAGCTGGGCCTCGACCGTGCCGAGGCCGTCAAGCGCTACCTCTATCAACAGCACCAAATCCCACTGCATCGGATCAGCGTCATCAGCTACGGATCCGACAAGCCGGTCGCGCCGAACACGACCAAGGCGGGCCGCGCGCAGAACCGCCGCGTGGTGATCAGGGTGCTCGTGTAGCGGGACGACGGCATTCCCCCGGATGTCATGCCGACCACGGACCCGCACAGGCCGTGGTCGGTGACATTGGGGTTGACAGCGATAACATCCTTGCCTTGACCAGTTCGGGCGTCAGCGGAAGCCGGCAGATCCTGACGCCGGTCGCGTCGAACAGCGCGTTGGCGATCATCGGCGCGACGCACGTGATGCTCGGTTCTCCGCACCCTTGCGGCGCAAGATCGGGGTTGTCGACGAGCACCGTGTCGATCTCGGGCACCCACGAGAAACGGGTGATCTCGTAGCTGTCGAAGTTCCGGTCCTTGATGTGGCCGCCGCCAAAGTGGATCTCTTCGGCCAGGACCGACGATAGCCCCATGACGATGCTGCCTTCCATCTGCGCCCGGGCTCCCTCCGGGTTGACCACCTGTCCAAGATCCTGCGCCACCGTGACGCGCTTGACGCGAATCTGCCCGGTCGCCTTGTCGACAACAACTTCCGCCATGGCCGCGACGTAAGTGTCCAGGTAGTCCAAGAGCGCCACGCCATACCCGCGTCTGCTCGGGGACCTGGCCGGTGTCCACTTGAACGTGTCGGCGGCAGCCTCGAGCACGCGCGCCATGCGCGGATCGGCAAGGTTCTTCAGCCGGAATTCCACCGGGTCCATGCCCACCCTGGCCGCCATGATGTCGATGTGGGACTCGCGGGCGAAGATGTTGGTATTGCTGCCCGGGCCACGCCACGCTCCGGTGCCAAAGGGGTGCGGCCCCCCGCCGCCGAAACTGCCGGTGGAGACCGTTCTCAGGTGAGGAACGTCGTAGATCATCTGTGAGCTGCGGTCGCCGGCGAAGTAGACCTGGAAATCCCAGAACGTGATCCGGCTGGTGGAGTCGAGGCCCGAGTTGATCTTGACGAATGCCGCAGGTCGAAACGTGTCGTAGAAGAACTCTTCCTCACGGCTCCAGACCACCTGCACGGGCGCCCCGGCAAGCTTCGACAGGCGTGCGGCTTCGACCGCCTGCGGGCCTGCGCTCTTTCCGCCGAACCCGCCACCCACGAGCGGAGTGATCACGCGCACCTTGTCCTCCGGCATCCCGATCGCTCTCGCCACCTCCTGCTGGACGCCGAAGGGCCGCTGGGTCGAGACCCACACGGTCGTCTCGTCGCTCGCGACCTGCGCCAGCGCCGAATGCGTTTCGATCGGCGCGTGCGCGATGTAGGGGGTGAAGTAAGTCTCTTCGAACCTGAAAGCCGCCACCTCGCGCCCTTTCGCGAGGTCTCCCTTCTGCTCGACAACGTGGCCCTGGCCTGGCTGCGCCATCAGATGCTCGAGGATGTTGCCGTCGTTCACCTTGCTCTCGGGGACGCTGAAGTCGGCCTTGATCCGCTGGAGGGCCGATGCGGCGCCGTCCGGGGTGGGATGGACGACCGCGATGAAGTTGCCGTCCTGGATCACTCGCGCGCCCGTGATGGCTCTGGCTCCTTCGACATCGACGCTCTTCAACTGGGCACCGTGCGCCGGCGGCCGGAGGACCTTGCCGTAGAGCATGCCCGGCAGTCGGATGTCGCCTGCGAACTTCGCCTTTCCGGTCACCTTGTCCGGGCCGTCTCCCCGCCGCAGCGGCTTGCCGATCACCCCGAATTTCGCGGGGCTCTTCAACGTCGGCTTCTTCTCGAGATGCCTCTCGATTCGCTTGCCCCTGGCCAGCGCGCCGTAGGCCAGGCGGATACCCGCGCCGCTGCGGTCGACGACGAACCCGTCCTTCGCCATCAACTGCGCCGGCGGACGCTGGAGTTGTTCCGCGGCAAGCTGGATGAGCACTTCACGAGCCTCCGCGCCGGCGGCCCTCAGGGCAGGTCCGAAGTACTTGATGCTTCGCGAGCCGTTCGTGCCTCCGTCCCAAGGGCACAGCCGGGTGTCGCCCATGACCATGTCCACGCGATCGAACGGGACTTCCAGCTCGTCGGCGAGCATCTGGGCCAGGGCCGTCGTGTTGGCCTGTCCCATCTCGATCTTTCCCGAGTAACAGGTAACACGGCCGTCTTCTCCGATTCTCAGATAGGCGTTGAAGTCATCCGGGTACGAGCGCTGGCCTCCTCCTTCCTGCGCGGGCGCGGCGACGCCGTCGACCGAAAAGAGGATGACCACACCCGAGCCGGCTGCCTTCAGGAATTCACGGCGATCCAGTTCTTCCATCTGAGGCTCCTCCCGCGTTTCCCCGGGCAGTATAGCGTCGACCGATGGGCTCTCGCTCGAGCTGTTCTCGATGGGCGGTGGAACTTCTCTCGGCCGGCACCAGGCTCAACGCGCCTCCGGCGAGCAGGCACAGACTTCCGGCGCCCAGGATGGCGGGCGGGACTCCCGCGTGTTGGGCGACCCAACCCGCCGCGAAGCCACCCACCGGCGCGAGTCCTTGGAAGATCCAGACGTACAGGGACACCACGCGGCCGCGCAACTCCGGCCTGGCCTCTGTCTGGAGGAAGGTATTGCTGGTGGAGAGCTGCATGGCGCTCATGCTTCCCACGAGCCAGGACTGCGCCA
>DASVIS010000217.1:0-25815 GCA_036381995.1 Vicinamibacterales bacterium
CTGGTGGACTCGGTGGTGGGCGCCGTGGACAAGGACACCATCAAGAAGATGGTAGACAGCCATCTGTAATCGAGCGCGCCATGAGCGAACAGCGTAACGTCATCATTATCGGTTCCGGGCCGGCCGGGCTGACGGCCGCCATCTACACGGCGCGAGCCAACCTCAACCCGCTGCTCGTCGAGGGGCTGGAGGCGGGCGGTCAGTTGATGATCACCACGGCCGTCGAGAATTTCCCTGGATTCAGCGACGGGATCATGGGACCCGAGTTGATGGGGGCGATGCGGGCACAGGCCGAGCGGTTCGGAACCGAGATCATCCAGGGGAGCGTCACCGGCGTGGACCTCTCGCGGCGGCCGTTCACGGTGAAGATCGACGCCGCGGAGCACCGGGCGCGCGCGATCATCATCGCCACCGGGGCCTCGGCCCGCCTGCTCGGGCTGCCGTCGGAGCGCCGGCTGATGGGTCATGGCGTGTCCTCGTGCGCCACGTGCGACGGGTTCTTCTATCGCAACAAGCCGATAGCCGTCGTGGGCGGCGGAGACACCGCGCTCGAAGAAGCCCTCTTCCTGACCAGGTTCGCATCGCGGGTCACGCTCGTCCACCGTCGGGACACGCTTCGCGGTTCGATGATCATGCGCGACAAGGTGGCCGCCAACTCGAAGATCGACTTCCGCTGGAACTCAATCGTCGAGGAGGTGAAGGACGTCGGGAGAGGCGTGGTCACCGGGATCGTGCTGCGGGACACGGTGACGGGGGAGCTGAGCGAACTGCCCCTCGAGGGCGTGTTCGTGGCGATTGGTCACTCGCCGAACACGGGGCTGTTCGCGAATCAGCTCGAACTCGACGCGAACGGGTACCTCGTCACGCACAATGGCACGCACACCAGTGTGCCGGGAGTTTTTGCCTGCGGCGACGTGCAGGACCATGTCTACCGCCAGGCGATCACCGCGGCCGGTTCCGGCTGCATGGCCGCGCTCGACGCCGAGCGGTTCATCGAGAACTGATCTCGCTTTCGATCCACCCTCCCCCCAGCACCTCATCCCCGTCGTAGAAGACCACCGCCTGCCCTGGAGTGATCGCCGGTTGCGGCAGATCGAACGCCACGCGGGCATGGCCCGCACCGAGCGGTTCGACGCTGGCGGCCGCGGCGGCGTGGCGATATCGGATCTGCACGCTGGCCCGTATCCGGCTCGAGGGCTCCGCCCCGGCGGTCCAGCTCACCCCGCTCGCCTCCAGTGTCGTTCGCTGCAACTCCTCCTTCGATCCGACCACGACTGTCCGGGTGGGCGCATCGATCTTGATCACGTACAGAGGCGCCGGCGCGGAAATGCCCAGTCCCTTGCGCTGGCCGATCGTGAAGTGATGGATGCCGTCGTGGTGCCCGAGAGTCCGCCCGGCGGAGTCCACCACCGCGCCCGGGCGGATCGCCGTGGGTGCCCGTTGCGCGACCACCGTCGCGTAATCGTTGTTGGGGACGAAGCAGATCTCCTGGCTGTCCGGCTTCTCCGACACGCGAAGCCCGTGGACCCTCGCCAGTTCTCGGACGGCGGTCTTGTGCAGTTCGCCCAGCGGGAAGACCGCATGCGCCAGTTGGGCCTGGGTCAGGGAGAACAGGAAGTAGGACTGATCCTTCGACGGATCGACGCCGCGGAGCAGGTGCCAGGCGCCTGCCGTGTTGTCGTGGACGACCCGCGCGTAGTGGCCGGTCGCAACCGCGTCGGCACCGAGCGCGGACGCGCGTTCCAGCAACTCGGCGAACTTCAGCTCGCTGTTGCAGTGCGCGCAGGGAAGGGGGGTGCGTCCCGCCAGGTACTCCTGGACGAAATTGGCGATGACGGTCTCCTCGAACCGGCGCTCGAGATTGACGATGTAGTGGGGAATGCCGAGCGCGCTGGCGACCCGTCGCGCGTCGTGCAGGTCATCGATCGTGCAGCAGGAGCCAAAGGTGACCTCACCGTCACGCTGGTCGTACAGCTGCATCGAGAGGCCGATCACGTCGTAGCCTTGCTCTTTCAGCAGTGCCGCGGCCACGGACGAGTCGACCCCCCCCGACATGGCGACGACGATGCGCTTGCGCTGCACGGCTGGCATATCTTCGGCTTCGACCGATTGCGGGGCTGTCTTCGACTTCCTGCTACCGTCGTCCCACGGCCCGCAGGCGCTGCACGACGGCGGGCAGAACGGCGAGGACGCGGTCGATGTCTTCCTGGGACGTCGTCGAGCCGAGACTGAACCGAATCGACGACTGAACCCGCCCGTGCGGAAGGCCCATGGCGCGCAGGACGTGCGATGGTTCGAGCGTGCCGGACGAGCAAGCCGACCCCGTCGACACCGCGATTCCCTCGAGGTCGAGGGCGATGAGCAGCGATTCCGCTTCGACCCTCTCGAACGCGATGTTCGTCGTGTTCGGCACGCGGGGCGCACCCGCAGCGTTGACCGCCGTTCCCGGCACGGCGTCGAGGATGCCGGCCTCGAGGCGGTCGCGAAGCGCGGCTGTGCGCGAGGAGTCGGTGGCGAGCCTGGATCGCGCCAGGCGCGCCGCCACACCGAGGCCGACGATCGCGGGGACGTTCTCGGTGCCGGCCCGCCGGTTCCGTTCCTGCCGCCCGCCTGTCATCACGCTGGACAGTGACGTCCCCCGGCGAATCCACAGCGCGCCCACGCCCTTCGGGCCCCCGAACTTGTGCCCGGCCAGCGACAACAGGTCGACACCCAGCATCCCCACGTCGATGGGGATCTTGGCGACGGCCTGAACGGCATCGGTGTGACAGATTGCACCGTGCGCGTGTGCGAGGCGCGCGAGATCGGCGACCGGCTGAATCACGCCGGTCTCGTTGTTGGCCGCCATCACCGAGACCATCGCCACATCGTCTGCCAACGCCTCCTCGAGCGTCGATGGCCGGACGAGGCCATGTCCGTCGACCGGAAGGACCGTCACGGCTCGTCCCCGTCGTGCGAGCGCCCTGGCGGTGTTGATGACAGCTTCGTGTTCGACGGCTGACACCAGCAGGCGCCCGCGGGCGGGTTGGGCCGCGTCCAGGACGCCGCGCACCGCAAGGTTGTCTGATTCGGTTCCGCCGGCGGTGAATACGATGTCGCCCGGCTCGGCGCCGATCAATCGCCCGACCTCGGTCCGGGCGTCATCGATCGCCGCCTTGGCGCGCTGGCCGTAGAGGTGGATGCTGGACGCGTTGCCGAAGTCCTCCCGGAGTGCCCGGGTCATCGCCTCGACGACCTCGGGCGCGGGTGGGGTGGTGGCGTTGTGATCGAGGTAGATTTGCGAGGTCATGCATGCCGGGAACGCCCGTCTCACGATCATAGCATCCCCGGTAAGTCTCAGAAGAAACAAGGACTACCGCAGGGGCAGGCCCGGTGGTGGATTGTCTGTCACGCATGAGCCGGCCGGCAGAAGATGTGTGGACAAGCCGAGATCGGGTTTCATATACTGGCCAAGCCTTCTTCATCAGCATTTGATCGGCTGCCGAGCCGAGCGCGCGTATTCTTCACCAGGCAGGTCAGCAGACCCGGGGGGTCGGAGGTTCATCATGTGGAAGCGTGACGAGAGTGTGCGGCCGACGCCCGGCCGCGAGGCTGCGGTGCCGGCGATGCCGACAGGAACGCCCGCGGCGCCTATGGCGCATGGGCCCGAGGTCGAAGGCAAACGCCACATGGACGCGAGGGATGTTGTGAACATCGGAAAATCGGTCGTCATCAAGGGCGAGCTGAACGGTAGCGAAGACCTGACGGTCGAAGGGTTCGTCGACGGGAAGATCGAGCTGAAGGAGCACGTGCTCACCATTGGCCCGCATGGGCGGATCAAGGCGGAGATCTTCGCGAAGTCCGTCGTCGTGCTCGGCCAGGTGAATGGCGATATCACGGCGAGCGAGAAGGTGGACATTCGGGACAATGGGTCGGTGGACGGGAACATCATCTCGCCGCGCGTCGCGATTGCCGAGGGTGCGCACTTCCGCGGCAGTGTGGACATGCAACGCAAGGGGGACGCGGTCAAGACGCCGGAAGGGCCGAAGCCCGAGGTCAAGCCGGCCGCCCCGGGTCTGAATGGTCCCAAGTCGTAGCTCGCGATCCGTAATCACAACCGCATCGGCGGCCGGGCGGCCATCGGAGCCGCGGGCGCCCGGCCTGCCCCGCACATTCCAGGTGAGGACACTCCTTGTCCGGCGTTGGGAAAGTCACCGGGTTCCTGTCCCGTCTTGCCCCGCGGCGCGCGGCCGAGGAGGAGGCCGAGCCTGTTCCGGCTCGCGTCCCACCTGAGCCGATCGTGCCGACCAAGGCGCTGAAGAAGTTCATCGCGTCCTTGCGCCAGTGCCCGTCGCCAACGCTGCTCGATCTCGGTCCTGTCGTCGGGTCGAACATCCAGTATTTCGGCGAACGACTCGGCTGCAAGGTGTTCATCGAAGACATCTTTGCGGACCTCGACCGCTTCCAGCGCGAGCACCAACTGGCGGACCTGCCGGCGTTTCTCCGGACGCGCTTCCCCCAGGCGCCCGAAAGCGTGGACGGGATCCTGTGCTGGGATTTGTTCGACTTCATGGACAAGCCGTCGGCGCGCGTCGTGGCGGACCATCTCATGCGGGTGCTGAAGGCGAACGGGGCGCTCCTGGGCTTCTTCGCGACCGCGCACCCGGCCGAGGCGACGTTCACGAAGTTCATCGTCGTCGACGACGGCAACCTGCGGCATCGTCCGTATTCGACTCCGCGCATGCGGCAGGCGGTGATGCAGAATCGCGACATCATCAAACTGTTCGAGCGGCTGCGCGTGTCGGACTCGTTCCTGTTGCACACCAACGTCAGGGAGATTCTGTTTCGGAAGCCGGGGTACCTGTCGAACCCGTAAGGGAGCGGCCCGCCTCATGCGCCCACTGATCGCACTGCTGACCGATTTCGGCGTCCGGGATCACTACGCGGGCACGATGAAGGGAGTGATCCTTGGGATCTGTCCCGAGGCCACCCTCGTCGACATCTCGCACGACGTCCCGCCGCACGACGTGCTCACCGCGTCCCTCGAGCTGGCCGCGTGCTACAAGTACTTTCCAGCCGGCACGGTGTTCCTCGTGGTGGTGGATCCTGGCGTCGGTTCGTCGCGCCGCCCGCTGGCTGCCGAAGCCGGCGACTACCGGTTCGTGGCGCCAGACAACGGCGTGCTCTCGGCGGTGTTCAAGGAAACGCCGCCGAAGCGTGTCGTCGAGCTGACCGAGCGCCGGTTTGCGCGCCCGACCGTGAGCCGCACCTTCGAGGGCCGCGATCGGTTCGCGCCGGCGGCGGCGTGGCTGGCGAAGGGCACTGAACTCCGGGCGCTCGGGCGGACGTTCACCGATTACCTGCGGCTGGCGATTCCCGACCCCGTCGTGACCGAGGACGAGATCCGGGGTGAGGTGCTGCGGGTCGACCGGTTCGGGAACCTGATCACGAACATCGACCGCCGTAGCTTCGACCGCCTTGGGCGTCCGGGCGAGGTCACGCTGGAGATCCGCGCGGGCGACCATCGGGTGGGGCGGCTGGTGACGACGTATGCGGAGATCACGCCCGGAGAGGTGTGCAGCCTGTTCGGAAGTACCGACCACCTGGAGGTTGCGGCCAACAGCGCGAGCGCGGCCGATACGCTCGGCCTCGGCAGGGGAGCGGCCGTCCTGGTCGTGCGAACTCCGTAGCTGTCAGCACGAGACCTGCGATGAACTTCGACCTGACTGAAGAACATCACCTCCTCGAGCAGAGCGTGCGCGAATGGGGCGCTCGCGACGTGTCGCCGAAGATTCGCGACCTCGATCGACAGCATCGTTTCGACCCTGCCATCCTTCCCGGGATGGCAGAACTCGGGCTGCTCGGTGTCTCGGTCCCCGTTGAGTACGGCGGCAGCGGAACCGACTACATCAGCCTCGGCCTCGCCAGCGAAGAACTGGAGTACGTGGACACGTCGCTGCGAGTCATCCTGTCGGTGCACGTGGGGCTCAACAGCCTGACCCTGCTGTCGTGGGGGACCGACGTCCAGAAGCAGCGTTACCTGGTGCCGCAGGCGGAGGGGAGGAAGATCGCGACGTTCGGTCTGACCGAGCCGTCGGCCGGCAGCGACGCGCGGGGCATCCAGACGGTCGCCATCAAGAAGGGCGACCGTTACCTCCTCACGGGCGAGAAGATGTGGATCTCGCTCGCCGACGTGGCCGATCATTTCCTCGTGTTCGCCTGGTCGGATCTCGAGAAGAAGAAGCGCCGCGATCCATCCGGCATGTCGGCGTTCATCCTCGAGCGCGGGTTCAAGGGGTTCACGAGCGGCACCTTGAAGGAGAAGTGGGGAATTCTTGCGGGGAACACCGGCTTCTTCAAGATGGAGGAGGTCGAGGTTCCCGAAGAGAACGTCGTCGGCCGGCCGGGCGAGGGGTTCAAGATTGCGATGTTCGCGCTCGACCAGGGGCGGTACACGGTCGCGGCGGGCGCAACAGGCCTGGTGCGGGCCTGTCGCGATGCGTCGGTGAAGTATGCGAAGGACCGTACGGCGTTCGGCGTCGAGATAGGCCGGCACCAGCTGGTGAAAGAGATGATCGCGCAGATGGAGTCGGACTACCAGGCGGCACGGCTGCTGTGGCTGCGCGCAGGCTGGTTGAAGGACATGGGCCGACGCAGCACGAGGGAAACGAGCCTGGCGAAGTGGTTCGCCACGGTCGCCTCCGAACGCGCAGCCGGCGATGCCGTTCAGGTGCACGGCGCGAACGGGTATTCCGATGAGTACCCGGTTGGACGCTTCTACCGGAACTGCAAGGGCGCGGTGATCTACGAGGGGACCCGGGAGATTCACAAGCTGATGCAGGCCGACTACGTGCTCGGGTATCGCGAAGACCGGCCGGCCCGCTGTGCGTTGCCCGCATTTGGCGGCCCTGGCTCCGCGAGGGACTGACGGAGGCCGGCCTCCTTCTCGAGTGCCTTCGCGCCGTGGGGCGCGTCAGGACGCCTCTTCGGGAGGGCCGGCGACCGTCTCTTCGACGAATTCTCCCGTCGGCCGTCTTCCACGGGGGAACGTCAGCCTGAGCAGGGGAGGCGTCACCATCGTGGTCGCGAGGACCATGATCACCGACGCAGAATACACGTCGAGACCGATGATGCCGTGGGCCAGTCCGTAGCTGGCGACAATCAAGCCGACCTCTCCTCGGGAGATCATCCCGACGCCCACCCTCACGGCTTCCTTTCTTGGAAAGCCGAGGAGCCGCGCGGCGCCACCGCATCCGATGGCCTTGGCCACGATCGCGACGGCCACGATCACGATCGTGAAGACGACCCGTCCGCCCAGTTGCCGGCCGTTCGCCTGCAGGCCGATCCCGACGAAGAAGATGGGGACGAGCATCGAGTAGGTGAGGGGGTGAATCGCGGCGTCGATCCTGGTCTTGAACGATGTTCGGGCGAAGAACACGCCCGCGAGATAGGCTCCAGTGATGGCCGCCATGCCGCCGACGAACTCCGCCGACCACGCGTAGACGAACGTGACCACGAGCACCACGGCCAGGAGTCCCTGGCTCACGCCGAGCTTCTCGGCCCATCGCGCCACGGTCTCGAAGCCCGCTCCGGCGAGGATCGCGATGATGAAATAGAGCGTCATCCGGCCGACGACCAGGCCGATCGACGCGAGATCGACGTGGCCCTGCGACCTGGCAAACGCGACCACCAAGGACAGCACGATGATTCCGATGACGTCGTCAATCACGGCGGCGCCGAGGATCACGGTGCCCTCGCGCGAGCGAAGCGCGCCAAGCTCCATCAGCGTCTGCGCCGAGATGCTGACGCTCGTGGCCGTCAGGATCGTGCCGATGAAGATCCCTTGCCAGAACGGTGGCACGCCGAACGCGGCCGCGACGGCGACCCCGCCGACCATGGGCAACACGATCCCGCCAGCCGCCGCCCAGAACGCGACGTGGCCCACCCGGCGCATCTCGGCAAGGTCTGTCTCGAGACCCGCGATGAACATGAGCAGGACGACACCGATCTCGGCGAGGTCCCTGACCACGGGCAGGAGCGTCGACGCTGCCGCGCCGGGGCTCTGGGGTCCGACGAACACCGGCCATCCGAGAATGTCCAGGACGCTGGGGCCCAGGACCAGGCCGACGAGCAATTCACCGAAGACGGCCGGCTGTCCGAGCCGGTTGCTGGCGGCGCCCGCGAGCTTGGCGGATGCGATAATGACGCCGAGCAGCAGCAAGAGCTGCAGCATGTGGGACATGGTTGCTCTCGCGCATGTTACCGGAAACCTGGCTCCAGTTGATGTTAGAGTGATCGTCGTGGAGAGATTGGCAGTTTCGCCCGCCGATCCCGAGCCCTGGGCGCTCGCCTTCGCGGCCGACGTCCTGTTGCGCGGGGGCCTCGTCGTCTTCCCGACGGACACCCTCTATGGGCTGGCTTGCGATCCCCGAAATGCCGATGCGGTGGAGCGGGTGTATCGGACGAAGGGGCGCCTGGCGGGGCAGGCCTTTCCGCGGGCCTTGCCGCTGGTCGCCGCAAGTCTCCAGCAGGTCGAGGCGGTGGCCGTACGGCTCTCTCCGCTGACACGGCGGCTTGCCGAGCGCTTCTGGCCTGGGCCGCTGACGCTCGTCGTCGATGTGGGGCCCGGCATCGTCGAGGCGGTTCACGCCGGCCTGGGCACTGTCGCGGTTCGAGTGCCGAACCACGCGGTCGCGCGGGGCCTGGCCGCGCACGCGGGGTTTCCCGTTGTGTCGACCAGTGCGAATCGCTCGCAGCAACCTGCGACGTCGACCGTCGAGACGGCGATCGACGCGCTGGGCGACGTGATCGACCTCGCGCTGGACGGTGGACCAACGGTCGGCGGCGCACCATCCACGATCGTGGATGCGAGAACTGACGTACCCCGGTTGCTTCGGGAGGGCGCCGTGCCGTTCTCCCGTGTCCTGGAGTCGCTGTGAGGCCGGAACGGGCTGCGCTCGTCGGTCTGATTACGGGGCCGGTGCGCCGCACCGAGGCTGAACGATCGCTCGACGAGCTGGCCGGCCTGGCGACAACCGCCGGCGCACGCGTAGTCCTCCGCGTCCTGCAGGAGCGCGATCGGCCCGACTCCGCGACATTTCTTGGCAGCGGGAAGATCGCATCGCTCGGCGCCGCGTGTGACGAAACCGACGTCGACCTCGTCGTCTTCGATAACGAGCTGACGCCGGGGCAGTTGCGCCAGATCGAGTCCCGCCTTTCACAGAAGGTCGTCGACCGGACGCAGCTCATTCTCGACATCTTCGCGGCGCGCGCGCACACCAGAGAGGGGAAGCTGCAGGTTGAACTGGCCCAGCTCAAGTACCTCATGCCTCGCTTGGTGGGTGGGAGCGAATGGCTCTCGCGGCTTGGCGGCGGCATCGGCACCCGTGGGCCCGGTGAGACGAAGCTCGAAGCGGACCGGCGAAAGATCCGCCAGCGCATCAGCCACCTGAACGGTCAATTGGAGACTGTGCGGAAGCGGCGGCTGCAGTTGCGCGAGCGGCGGCACAAGTCGTCGGTGCCGACGGTGGCGCTGGTCGGCTACACAAATGCCGGCAAGACGACGCTGTTCAACCTGCTGGCTGGCGAGCACGCCGCGGCGTCCGACTCGCTCTTCGTCACGCTGGACCCGCTCGTGCGTCGGGTGCGCCTGGGCGATCGCAGGGAATTGCTGGTGTCGGACACCGTCGGATTCATCGACCGGCTTCCGCACACGCTGGTTGCGGCCTTCCGCGCGACGCTCGAGGAAGTCGTGGCGGCCGATCTCCTGCTCCACGTCATCGATGCAGGGACGCCGGGGATGGAGAGTCGGATCGCCGCCGTGCGTCGGACGCTGGACGAGGTTGGCGCAGGCGAAGTGCTGTCGATCGACGTCTTCAACAAGTGCGACCTGCTCGATCAGGTCGAACGCGAACGGCTTCAGCGCCGCGAGCCCGAGGCGTTGTGCATTTCGGCAGAGACCGGCTTTGGCCGTGCGGAACTGGTCGACGCCCTCACCGCCCGACTCGCTCTCGACGTCCGCCGCATCGTCGTCAAGCTCGACCTCGCACTCGAGTCCGACAGGCAGAGGCTTGCGCAGATTTACCGGTTCGGCCGTGTCGATCAGCACGCCGAACACGACGGGCAGGTATTGATCGAGGCGGACGTGCCGCGCCGCCTGTGGACCCGGCTGCAGCGGGGAGGCGAACATGCGGATGAGTAGGCTGGCTCTTGTCGCGGCGGCTGTCGGCCTTGCGCTGATGGCCGGGTGCGCGCCGGCACTCGCGCCGGCGCCCCTGGTCACCGCACCGAGCTATCCCGATTTCGTCTTCCCCTCGACGCCGGCATCGCTCGCTGACCGCGACTTGTCGGCGCACCAGCAACGTGGCTGGCAACTCCTCCAGGCGGGCGACATCAGGGGCGCGCGACACGAGTTCACCGCGGCGCTGAAGGTGAACACCGGGTTCTATCCTGCCGAGGCGGGGCTGGCCTATGCCAGCCTGGCCGACAGAGACTACGGCGACGCGGTGGCTCGCTTCGACCGCGTGTTGCGGCGGGCGGCCGGGTATGCACCGGCCCTGGTCGGAAGAGGGGATGCGCTGGTGGGCGCGGGGCGGCTCGATGAGGCGACCAGGAGTTTCCAGGAGGCTCTCACTGCCGATTCGTCGCTCTCCGACGTGCGCAGACGTCTCGACGTGCTCGCGTTCCGGACGCAGCAGCAAGTGCTGCAGGCGGCCCGTCAGGCTGCCGAGTCTGGACGGCTCGACGAAGCAGCGGCAGGATACGAGCGCGCCATCGCCGGGTCACTCGATAGCGCGTTGCTGTACAGAGAACTGGCGGGCATCGAGCGAAGACAGGGGAAGTCCGACCCGGCTCTGGCTCATCTCCGCAAGGCGATCGCGCTCGATCCAGGCGATGCGCGCGCGCTGGTGCAACTGGGTGACCTGCTCGAGGAGCGCGGCGATTTCGCCGGGGCGGCGGACGCGTATGGCAAGGCGGACGGGCTCGATCCGGGCGAGGCCACCAGGGCCCGCCTGGCGGGCGTGCGCGCCCGCGCCGATCTGGCGCGCCTTCCCGAAGAGTACAAGCTCATCGCGAACGCGCCACAGGTCACGCGGGGCGAACTCGCGGCGCTCGTTGGCGTCCGCCTGGGACCGCTGCTCAAGTCGGGCGCGCGCCAGGAGGGCGTTGTGGTGACAGATGCGAGAAACCACTGGGCGGCCCCGTGGATCATGGCGGTGGTACGGGCGGGCGTGATGGAACCTTATCCGAATCACTCATTTGCACCGCGAGGCGTCGTCAGGCGCCTCGACCTCGCGCGCGTGGCCAGCCGCGTGCTATCGCTGATCGCGGTGCGCCGGCCGACGCTGGCGCGCCAGTGGAAATCCGCGCGGCCACGAATTGCCGATCTTCCGCCGGGCCACCTGGGATATCCTGCCGCGGCGATGGTGGTCGGAGCCGACGTGATGTCGTTGCTCGATGGCGCCACCTTCGGGCCAACGCGGCCCGTCACGGGCAGCGAAGCGGTCGATGTCGTCACTCGCCTCGAGGTGCTGGCTCGATGACCAGGTGGACTGTCGCCAATCAGCTCACGCTGCTGCGGATGCTGTTGATTCCGGCATTCGTCATCCTCGTGGTGTATGGAAGGCCGGGGTGGGCCCTGGTGACCTTCGTGGTGGCCGGCATCACGGACGGCCTGGATGGCCTGATCGCCAGGCGTGCCGGTCAGAAGACCAGCCTCGGGGCATGGCTGGATCCCATGGCCGACAAGCTGCTGCTCGTCACGACGTTTGTCGTGCTCACCGTCCCGGGGACCGATCTCGTGAACAGGTTTCCGCTCTGGCTGACGATTCTCGTGATCACCCGGGATATCGTCATTGTCACAACGGTCGCCATCGTCACCGCCGTGATGGGCGTGCGTACCTTCAGGCCGTCGGTTTACGGAAAAGTGGCGACCGGGGTCTACCTGGTGACGTGCGTCGTGCTGATGTGGTTCAACTACCTGGGACGGAGATCGATCCTCGTGGACGTGGGCATCTGGACGACGCTCGGGATCACGCTCGTGTCTGGCTTCCACTACATCTCGCACGCTGCCAGAATCATCAACACTCCGGGGGCCGGCGCCGAACCCGGAACGAAAACGGAAGTCGTGCATCCGGCCGGGCGGTAGCCGGCCGTTCTCCGAGGGGCCCGCCAGCTAGGCGCCCAGCTTCTTTCTGAAATACGCGATCGTCTGTGTCAGGCCCTGCTCCAGGTTCACCTTCGGCTCCCAGCCAAGCAGCGTCCGCGCTTTGGTGATGTCCGGCTGGCGTACCTTCGGGTCGTCGGTCGGCAGCGGCCGATAGACCAGCCTGCTGCTCGACTGGGTCATCCGGATGATCACCCGCGCGATCTCCTCGATCGTCATTTCGTGCGGGTTGCCGATGTTGACCGGGTCGTTGATGTTCGACGTCATCAGGCGAATCACGCCATCGACGAGGTCGCTGATGTAGGTGAAGCTGCGCGTCTGCCGGCCGTCGCCGAAGATCGTGATGTCCTCTCCCCTGAGCGCCTGCGGGATGAATGTGGGCACTGCGCGGCCGTCATTCACGCGCATGCGAGGGCCGTACGTGTTGAAGATCCGGACAATCTTGGTATCCACACCGTGATAGCGGTGGTACGCGACGGTGATCGCCTCCGCAAATCGCTTCGCCTCGTCGTACACCCCACGCGGGCCGATCGGATTCACGTTCCCCCAGTAAGTCTCCCGCTGCGGATGCTCGAGAGGGTCACCGTAGACCTCCGACGTCGAGGCGAGCACGAAACGCGCGTTCTTCGCCTTGGCCAGTCCGAGTGCCTTGTGCGTGCCGAGCGCGCCCACCTTCAGCGTCGGGATCGGCAGTTCGAGGTAGTCGATCGGACTGGCAGGGCTCGCCCAGTGCAGCACGACGTCCACGGGACCGTCGATGTAGATGTAGTTGGTGACGTCGTGCTTGATGAACAGAAAATCCCGATTTGCCAGATGTGACACGTTCGCGATGTCACCCGTCAGGAGGTTGTCGATGCCGACGACCGAGTAGCCGAGATCCAGCAACGCTTCGGCCAGATGAGAGCCGATGAAGCCGGCCGCACCCGTGATGACGACGCGTGGTTTGCTCATGAGAGATCTGCCGGAACACGGTAGGCGTGCTTGAAGAGCCCCTTGACGAGCGTGAGCCACATGATCTTCAGGTCGAGGCGAAGCGACCAGTTGCCAATGTAGAACAGGTCGTATTCGATGCGCTTCTCGAGCGACGTATTGCCGCGCCAGCCGTTCACCTGGGCCCACCCGGTGATGCCCGCCCTCACCTTGTGCCGCAGCATGTACTGCGGGAATTGCTGCTTGAACTGCTGCACGAAGTACGGGCGTTCCGGCCTTGGGCCGACGATGGACATGTCGCCTTTGAAGACGTTCCAGATCTGGGGCAGTTCGTCGATGTCGAAACGCCTCAGGATTCGGCCGAGCGGCGTGCACCGCGGATCGTCATCGCGTGCCCACACCGGCCCGGTGTCCCGCTCGGCGTCCTTGAACATCGAGCGGAACTTGTTGACGGTGAACGCCCGGCCGTCGAGGCCCATCCGCTCCTGTCGATAGAACACCGGGCCGGGCGATGTGAGCCGGACGAGCAGGGCGACGATCGCCAGCGGGATGGCGAGCAGGAGGATGGCGCCCGCCGACAGGACGATGTCCACCGTCCGCTTGATGACGCTGTTCAGGCCCTGGAGTGGGACGTCGTTGATGTTGATGATCGGAACGCCGTCGAGTTCCTCCAGGCGGGCCTTCAAGGTGATGAACTGCAGCAGGTCGGGGACGAGCTTGATGTCCACGCCCTCCCGGCTCGCGCCGTCGACGACCTGCACCACCTTGTTGTGCTCGTCGAGCGGAAGCGCCACGTAGAGCTGGTCGATCCGTTCACGCTGGACGATCTCACCAGCCTCGGCCAGCGTGCCGATCAGAGGCAGCCCGCGATAGCCGAGATGGTCGCCGCCGGCGCGGTCGTCGAGGAATCCGACGATCTGCAGGCCCAGGTCACGGTGCTCGAGAATCCGGTCGGCCACGAGCCGGCCGAGGTCGCCGGCACCAGCAATCAGCACCCGCTTGAGACCGATGCCCGCACGCCAGCGTCGTTCGAGGGCCTGCCGGACGAGTTCGCGCGATGCGAACGTGAACCCCACGTTCAGCACGAGGAACATCGCCCACACGACCTGCGATACCTCGAGGGCACCCACCTGCTTCAACGCGTCGCTGACGTAGTAGGCCTGGAAGTACAAGGTGGCCCACATGCCGAACACGACGGCGACGATACTGCCGACGAACACGGCGAAGAAGTCGTCGACCCGCGATCGTCCACGGCGAAGACGGTAGAGCCCCTGGAGGTAGTAGGCGAAGATCACCAGGCCGGCGATGAGGGGCAGCACCCTGACGTAGCGCTCGAACGGCGGATAGCCCTTTGACACCGGCAGCAGACCCGTGTCGAAGCGGAGCACGTAGGCCAGCATGAAGGCCAGCGCCGCCAGCACTCCGTCGGACGCGACGTGGAAGACCACGAGCAGCCGGTTGTGACGATTTACCATGAAGCCTCGCCCGCGGGGGCGGACAGCGTTTGGTCGATGACGGCCCGGAATTGCGCTGAAAAACGCTCTGGCCCAAACTCTTCGGCGTGCTTTCGGATGGCCGCCGGATCAAACCGCCCGTCCAGCGCCCGCCGGATGCCCGCCGCGAGTGCCTCGGGCAGGTCCGATGAAACCAGCACGCCGGTCACGCCATCAACGACGGTTTCGAGCGCCCCGCCGCGGCCGAGGGCGACGACCGGACGGCCGCAGGCTTGTGCTTCCACCGGAACAATCCCGAAGTCTTCCTCGCCCGGCAGGAGCACCACGCCCGCCTCGCGGTAGAAACGACGGATCTCGGTGTCGGAGCTGCCGCCGATGAACTCGACGCCGGGCCCCGCCGTTGCGCGGAGCCTGGCCTCCTCCGATCCCTGTCCGACGACTCGCAGCGGTACCCCGGTCTGGCGGCAGGCCTCGATGGCCACGTCGATCCGCTTGTAGGGAACCAGCGCCGAAACCACCAACGCCGTGGCCGTCGGGACGGTGGTGTCCGGACGGTAGAAGTCGGTGTCGACGGGCGGATAGATTACGCCTGACTGGCGATTATAGTATCGCTGGATCCGACGCGCAACATGCTGTGAGTCTGCGAGATAGCGGTCCACCCGGTGAGCGGTCCCGGCGTCCCAGCGGGCGAGCCAAGCCAGAATGGGCCGGAGCGCGCGGGTGCTGCCCGGGCCGAAGCGGTCGTCCCCGAAATACGCATGCCGCTGGTCCCACACGTAGCGCATCGGGGTGAAGCAGTAGCAGACATGACGGGCGCGCCCCGGCCGGACCACCGACTTCGCCGCACAGTGGCTGGTGCTGATGACGAGGTCGTACTCGTCGAGGTCGAACTGCTCGATCACCGCGGGGAATACGGGTAACAGATGTCGGTAGCTGCGGGCGATTCCCGGCAGCCGGGACAGCACGGAGGCGCGTGGCGCGAGCCGCTCGATGGCGGGTGACACGCTGCCTGGCACGTGAACGAGCGTGAAAAGCGAGGCGTCCGGGAACAAGGCGCACACCGCCTCCAGGACCTTCTCGCCGCCCCGCATGCCGGTGAGCCAGTCGTGCACGAGAGCGATCCGCGGTTTCCGGGTGGCGGCCGTCATAGCGGTTCAGCCCGCTCCATCACCTCGCCGTAGACGGCTCGAATCTGCGCAACCGATTGCTCCCACGAGAATTCGCGGGCGCGGGCCATGCCCCTGTCATGCAGCCACGCGCGCAGGTCTTCGTCCGTCAGGGCCCGCCTCATGCCCTCGGCTATCGATGTCGAGCTGTAAGGGTCGACGAGGATCGCGGCGTCCCCAACCACCTCCGGGAGCGACGACACGTTGGACGTGACCACGGGCGTGCCGTAGTACATCGCCTCGAGAGGTGGCAGGCCAAACCCCTCGTAGAGCGATGGAAAGACGAAGACGCTGGCCAGCCGGTACAGCACGGCAAGCGTCTCGAGGGGGACGAACCCGAAGAACCGCACGTGCTTGTGCAGTTTGTGCCGATGCACAGCCCGACGGAGGCCCTGATACTTCGAGATCTCGTCGCCGATGATCACGAGTTTCAGCGACTCGAACGCCGTTTCCTGCCGGAGTTCGTGGAAGGCGTCGATCAGGCGCTCGAGGTTCTTGTGCGGCTTGATGTTCCCGACGTACAGCGCAAACGGATCCTTGAGCTGGTAGCGTGCCCGGACCCGCTCGAAATCCTCCTCGGCGAGAGGCGTGGCCAGCCGCTCATCGATCGCGTTGTACACGACTGTCACCTTGTCCGCTGGAACGCGGAACCGCCGCAGGATGTCGAGTTTCGACGTTTCCGAGACGGTCAGGATCCGATCCGACCGGTGCGCCGCCGTCCAGATTTGTGCCCGGGCGTAGGCGCTGGCGAGGCGCCCCGGCAGATATTGCGGAAACATCAGGTGGATGCAGTCGTGGATCGTGACCACCGACCGGCAGTGGATTAGCGGTGGCAGCACGTAATGCGGTGCATGGAAGAGGTCCACGTGCTCGCGCCGGAGCGCCATCGGGATGCGAATCTGCTCGCTGATGGAATAGACAGGGGCGGGTTCGACCACCAATCGGAAGTTCTGATTCGGAACAACGATCTTCTCGCGGTCCTGCGGACGGCAGAGCAGCACGTACTCCGTCTCGTGGTCGATGCGTGCCAGTTGGTGGATCAGGTTCCGGATGTACGTGCCGATGCCAAAATCGTGGTACTTCCTGGCGTCGATGGCAATTCGCACGGTTTATGATACCGGAAGTCGCGCCCGTGGTCTCACACCTCGGGCAGGTGGCCCATCACACGCAGGTACCACCGGAGCACCCGGTGCCAGCCGGGGTGATGCTTCGCATAGAAGGCGAGGTGGCTCCGCCGGTAGGCGGCCTTCGCAGCCAGGGGGTCGTGCGTCCGAGAGCGACCCCGTAGATGCTGAATCTCGACCGCCGGCACGAACCGGACCCGTCGGCCCCGCGCACGCACGGCCGCGCAGAAGTCGACGTCCTCCGTATAGAGAAAGAACCGCTCGTCGAGTAGTCCCACCGATTCGGCGTCGGCGCGTCGAACGAGCAGGCACGCGCCGCTGACCCAATCCACCTCCTGAGGGGTGGCGAGCGACCGCTCCACGTGCCGGCGAATCGGACCCCAGCCTCGCCGGTACAGCACTCCGGTCAGCTTCTGTCTCAACTCGTTGAACGGGCCGATCATCGGTCCGATGGAAATTTCCGGCCGGCCGTCGGCGTCCACCAGCCGCGGCCCGGCAATCGCCGCCTCTGGATGCGCGCGCAGATCGCGCACCAGGTCGTCGATGGCGCCGGGCGGCACGACGGTGTCGCTGTTGAGAAGCAGCACCAGGTTGCTCGCGGTGGCCCGAATCCCGATATTGTTCGCCCGGGAAAAACCGAGGTTTGCGCCGGCCCCAATCGCCCGCACCTCCGGATAGCGCTCGCGGACCATGTCGAGGCTGCCGTCGGAGGACGCGTTGTCCACCACCACGACGTCGTGCGAGGCGACCGGCGGGGCGGAGGAGATCGACTCGATCGCCTGCGCCAGTTCATCGCGCACGTTGTAGCTGACGATGATGATGGCCAGGTCGATCATCGGCGTGGCCCGGCGGCCTCCAGCAGGGCGGCGAGCGTGTGCCGCCCTGCTCGTTCCCACGAATAGCGCCCGAGGACCGCTGGCGCCATCGAGAGCAGGCTGGCGCGCGCGTCCGCATCGAACAGCAGGGCGTCGAGAGCGGCCGCGGCGGCCGGCACATCCGTCGTCGCGACATAGCGTGCTGCCTCGGCGTACACTTCGCGGGCCACCGGCGTGTCCCCGACAAGGGCCGGCACGCCGTAAGAGAGGGCCTCCAGCGGCGTCAAGCCGAAGCCTTCGTAGTCCGAGAGGAACACGAACGCGCCAGCCCGGGCGTAGAGGTCGGCCAGCACGTCATCGGCGACATAGGACCGGATCGTCGTGTGCTCGCCGATTCCCGCAGACGCCGCGATCGCCTGCAGGTCCTGACGCGGGTACGTTCGGTTGTCTCCCACGATCTCCAGGCGGATTCCGGGATGGCGGCGTGCCACGGCCGCCACGGCCGCGATCATCTCGGGCAAGTGCCGCCGATTGAAGATCGATCCGACGAACAGGACCAGCGACTCACGGGCGCGCCCCGGTGCTGTCGGACGGTCGCCGGTCGGGCGTGTGAGGCCGTGCGGAACGACCCGGACGAGCGAACTCTCGATCAGGAGCCTCCGGACGATCTCGCCACGGGAGAACTCGGAGACGGTGAGGACGCACCTGGCGCGCCGCGCTGCGACGGTGGTGACCAACCGCTGCCGCACTCGCATCTCGAGCGGAAACCATTCGGGATGCGCGAGGAACGACACGTCGTGGACCGTGAGCACGGTCGGAGTTCGAATTCCGAGTGGTGCCGTGTAGGCCGGGGCGAAGAAGACGTCCGGCGGGTCCCGCCGGATTGCGGCGGCCAGGCGGACCTGTTCCCACCAGGTGCCGCCGCCGCCGGGGACTTTCCGGGTCTCGACACGCAACCCCGACGCGGCGAGACGGGCTGGCAAGCTGTCGCCCGGTTCGCCGGATGGCCCGTACAGGAGGAACTGGTGCGGCGAGGCCTCCGGCAGGCCCTCCCACGTTTTCAGCAGGTGCGCCAGGTACCGGCCGACGCCCGTCGGCCGGCCGAACAGTTCGCGTGCGTCAATTCCAATCCTCACTCGTGTCAGCCTCCGACGCGCCTCCGGCGCGCCTCGATCGCCCGCTCGTAGGCGGCGCGTGTCAGTTCGGCCGCTCTCGGCCATGTGAACCGCTGCGCCTGGCGGAGTCCCTCCTCGGCCATGCGCCGGGCCAGCCCTCCGTCGAAGAGCACCCGCTCCATCGCCTGGCTCAGGCCGGCGATGTCGTCCGGGTCCACCAGAATCGCCGCGTCGCCGCTCACTTCGGGGAGCGCCCCGCGATTGGATGCGACCACCGGCACCCCGAGCGACATCGCCTCGGCAACCGGCATGCCGAATCCCTCGTCGAACGAGGGCATTACCAGGAGACGGGCGCCGAGGTAGACGGCTTGGCGACGAGCATCCTCCACGTACCCGAGATAGGTGACCCGGCCGGCCAGCGGGGGCCGGGCGATGGTCTCCCGCCACGACTCGGCGCCTGGAACGCTGCCGCCCGCCAACCTGAGTGGGGGAGCGTCCTGCCGCCGAAGCGTCAGGCACTCATAGGCCGCCAGCAGCCCGTCGACATTCTTGCGCGGTTCGAGCGTTCCGAGGAAGAGGATGTATTCACCCGTCGGATTCCCTGGCATGATTGGTCCGGCAGCCGTCCAATGTGGGACGCCATGCGGACACACGCTGATCCGGTCGGCTTCGACGTGCAGGAGGCTCTCCACCTGCGCGGCCACCTGCTGCGACACGACGATGATGCCGTCGGCGAGGCTGGCGTGGCGTCGGACCAGCGCCGGGTAGGTGTGCCGCATCTCGGCGCGTGCCCGTTCCGGGTGGACCAGGAAATCCAGGTCGTGAATCGTCACGACCCGGGCGGCACCCCGTGACGCCATCAGCATCGGGTTGGGTGAGTGAACCACGTCGTACCGGCGCCCGGTGAGCCGCTCGACCGGGGGCCAGCCCAGGTGGTGCCACGCCGCGTTCAGATAGCGTACAGGGAGTCGCCGGTCGATGACTCGAATCGCGGGACCGAGGTCCGCCAGGGCGGCTGCGGACGGACGATCCTTCCAGGAACTGGTGAATACGTCGATGGAGTCGACGTTCGAGCCGACCTGGCGATCGCCAGCCCCCTGCTGGAGGGACCGGTCTACGCGCTGAGCAGCTAGCGCCCTCGCCAACTGATGCACATATTCGCCGACACCGGTCCGCTGCCGGAGCGCCGGCCGGTAGTCGAGGAGGATTCGCACGGGAGGACACTAGCGTGCACAGGGAGGGCAGCGCAAGTGTTAAGTGCTTGTGTTTCAGTATCTTGACACGTATTGGCTCTTGTGTTAACGTCGCAATTTTTGGGGAAGTCTCCCTCTCGTCGCTGGGGAGTATTGGAGCCGACCGGGATGAAAATCGCTGTCATCGGGACTGGCTACGTCGGGCTCGTGGCGGGCGCCTGCTTCGCCGAGAACGGCAACGACGTCGTCTGTGTGGACACAGACGAGGCGAAGCTGCGAATGCTCCGCCGGGGAAAGATCCCCATCTTCGAACCGGGCCTCGAGGAACTGGTCAGGCGCAACCGGGCCGAGAAGCGTCTGATGTTCACCAGCCAGGTTGGCACCGCCGTCCGGGCATCGAGCATCATCTTCATCGCCGTGGGAACACCGCAGGGGGAAGATGGGTCGGCCGACCTCCAGCACGTCCTGGGCGTCGCGCGAGAGGTCGCCAGGGCCATGAACGGCTACAAGGTGATCGTGAACAAGAGCACGGTCCCTGTCGGCACGGCGGAGCGCGTCAGGGAGATCATCCGGCGCGAGACGACGCATCCTTTCAGCGTGGTGAGTAACCCGGAGTTCCTCAAGCAGGGCGCGGCCGTCGACGATTTCATGAAGCCGGACCGGGTGGTGATCGGCGCCGAGGACCCGCGCGCCACGCAGATGATGACGGAACTGTATGCGCCCTTCACGCGGACGGGCGCGCCGATCATGGTGATGGACTGCGCGAGCGCGGAGATGTGCAAGTACGCGGCAAACGCGATGCTGGCCACCAGGATCTCGTTCATGAACGAGGTGGCCAGGGTGTGCGAGTTGTACGGCGCCGACATCGACCAGGTTCGACGCGCGGTCGGGTCGGATCGCCGAATCGGCTCAGCGTTCCTGTTTCCTGGCGTCGGCTACGGCGGCAGCTGCTTTCCGAAGGACGTGCAGGCCATCCTGAAATTCTCAGCCGACAAGGGCTACCAGTTTCATGTCCTCGACGCGGTCGAGCGGGTGAACCGCCAGCAGAAGTCGTTGCTCGTGGACAAGATGGCGAAGCACTTCGGATCGCTGAACGGTCGCACGATCGCGGTGTGGGGACTCTCATTCAAGCCGAAGACCGACGACATGCGCGAGGCGCCGGCGATCACGATCGTCGAGAAGCTGCTCGAGGCCGGAGCGAAGGTGCGCGCGTACGATCCGGAGGCGATGAAGATCGCCAAGGGGATCTTCGGAGCCCGGGTGACCTTGACGACGCAGAGCTACGAAGCGCTGGTCGGGGCCGACGCGCTGGCCCTCGTCACCGAGTGGAACGAGTTCCGCGAGCCCGACTTCGCGAAGATGCGCAAGCTCATGCAGTCTCCGGTCGTGTTCGACGGCCGCAATATCTACAATCGGGAGCAGATGAAGGCCGATGGGTTCACCTACTACTCGATCGGGAGATAAGCCCGAGACAGTGCTCGTGACGGGCGGGGCCGGGTACATCGGCAGCCACGCGGCGAAGGTGCTGGCCGCCGCCGGCCGCCCGGTCGTGATCTACGACAACCTCTCGGAAGGCCATCGGGAGGCAGCACTCGGCGCAGACCTCGTGGTAGGGGACACGCGGGACGTGCCGTTGCTCCGCTCGGTGATCGCCAGCCGCGGCGTGACGTCGGTCATGCATTTTGCGGCGTGGGCTGCCGTTGGGGAGTCTGTGCGCGATCCGACGGGGTACTACGGCAACAACGTCGAGGGGACGTTGTCAGTCCTGAGGGCGATGGCCGAGGAGGGGGTGCCGTCCTTCGTCTTTTCGTCGACGTGCGCCGTCTTCGGCGAACCGATCGAGGTGCCTCTGGTCGAGAGCCACCCAACGCGGCCGATCAACCCCTACGGGGAGACGAAGCTCGCGATCGAACGGGCGCTGCCCCATTACGAGCGTGCCTACGGCATCCATTCGATCTGTCTCCGGTACTTCAATGCGGCAGGAGCCGACCCGGACGGTCGGCTCGGCGAGGACCACCGCCCGGAGCGGCATCTGATCCCGCTGGCGCTGGAGGCCGTGAACGGGGGCAGGCCGCTGCAGGTGTTCGGCGACGACTACCCGACTCCGGACGGAACGTGCCTGCGCGACTACATCCACGTGACCGATCTGGCGCAGGCGCACCTGTTGGCGCTCGAGAGGCTGGAGCGCGAGCAGCGATCGTCTGTCTACAACCTCGGAAATGGGCGGCCGTTCTCCGTGCGCGAAGTGCTGCAGTCGGTGGCTCGTGTGACCGGGCGACAGGTGCCTCACACGGTCACCGGGCGCCGGCCGGGAGATCCCGCGGTGCTGTACGCCGCAAATGATCGGATCCAGGTCGAGCTTGGCTGGATTCCGCGTTTCGCCGATCTCGACACGATCATTGAAACCGCGTGGCGGTGGTTCCAGTCGCACCCGCACAAGTACGAGAGCGCACAGGTATGACGCCGGTATCCGCGAACGTCCGGGGAGCTCTCGTCGAACCGCTCCTGTCTGTCGTCATGCCTGTCTACAACGAGCGTGAGACCGTCGAGGAGATCATCAGGCGCGTGCTGGCGGTTCCGATACGGACGCAGCTCATCGTCGTGGACGACGGGTCGAGGGACGGCACACGAGAGATTCTGGCCACGCTGCACGCGGAGATGGGATTCGACCTGGTGCTGCAGGAGCGCAACCAGGGCAAGGGCGCCGCGCTTCGGCGCGGATTCCAGGAGATTCGCGGGGACATCGTGGTGATCCAGGACGCCGACCTCGAGTATTCACCGGAAGAATACCCGGAGTTGATCGAACTGATCTGCCAGGGGCGCGCGGACGTCGTGTACGGGTCGCGGTTTCTCGGTCGCCATCGCGTGTTCATGTTCTCGCACTACGTGGGCAACCTGATCGTGACGCTGCTCACCAATATCCTCTACAACACGATGCTCACCGACATGGAGACCTGCTACAAAGTCATGCGGGCCGAGATCGTGCGTGGGATGAACCTGCAGTCGAACGGCTTCGGCATCGAGCCCGAGATGACGGCCAAGATCTTCAAGGGCGGTTACCGGGTGTACGAGATTCCGATTACCTATGACGGCCGCGGCTACGACCAGGGCAAGAAGATCACGTGGCGCGACGGCATCGTCGCTTTGTGGGTGCTGCTCAAGTACCGGGTCATCGATTGAACCCGCTCTTCCGATTGCTGCAGTTCTCCCGCCCCTATCGGGGCCGTCTGGTGGCGGCCTTCGCGTGGATGATTCTGTACGCGGTCGGTGCGGCCGGGCTCGCAAAGCTCATCCAGAACGTCTTCGACGAGGTCCTGAAGAACGGGCAGAATCTGGCGTTCGTGGCCGCCGCCATCGTGGCGGCCAATGTCTGCAAGGGAGTCGGCGGCTACTTCTCGTCCTACCTCATGTCCGACGTCGGCCAGCGCGTCGTCATGGACGTGCGCAACCGGCTGTTCCGCCACATGCTGAACCAGTCGGCCGCCTTCTTCGCCCGCCGCAGCTCGGGACAACTGATGTCGCGGATCACCAGCGACGTCGGCCAGATCCAGCAGGCGGTGTCGGAAACCCTCGGCGACCTCCTGCGTGAATCGCTGGCCATGGTCGGCTACCTCGCGCTGTTGTTCCACTACGACGCGAAGCTGGCGCTGGTCTTCCTGACGGGCGCGCCGCTCGTGATGTATCCGCTCGCACGCCTGGGCAAGCGGTTGCGCAAGACCTCGCGACGGAGCCAGGAGGAACTCGAGAACCTCTCGCACGTGAGCGCCGAAGCCTTCACCGGTCACAGGATCGTCAAGGCCTTTGCCACCGAGCGACACGAAGCCAACCGGTTTGCGAAAGCGGCCTTGCGGCTCTACCGCGCGAACATGAAGGTCACGGCCGCCTTGTCGGCGCTTCCGTCGATCATGGAGGTGCTGGCCGGTATCGGGATGGCGGCCGCGCTCTGGTACGGGGTGAAGGAGATTGCTGACGCGAAACTGACGTCCGGAGAGTTCACCTCGTTTTTCGCTGCGCTGTTCCTGATGTACGGGCCTGCAAAGAAACTGAGCCGGGTGAACGCCAATCTCCAGCAGGCGACGGCGGCGTCCGAGCGAATCTTCGAGATTCTCGACATGCACTCCGAGGTGGTGGACCGGCTCGGGGCGATGACGATGCCGCGCCTGGCGCACGCCATCGAGTTCAAGGAGGTCGTCTTTAACTACGATGACGACCGGACGCGCAAGATCCTGCGTGGCGTGTCGCTGACGGTCCCGGCCGGAGAGGTGGTGGCGATCGTCGGCCGCAGCGGAGCGGGGAAGACGACCCTGGTCAATCTGCTGCCGCGGTTCTACGACGTGACCGGCGGGGCCATTGAAATCGACGGCGTGGACATCCGGGATATCGCGCTGGCGTCGCTCCGGTCGCAGATCGGGATTGTCACGCAGGAGACGGTCCTGTTCGACGATAGCATCGCCGGGAACATCGCCTACGGGTCGGCGGGAGCCTCCCAGGAGGCGATCGAGGACGCGGCTCGGGCGGCGCACGCGCACGACTTCATTGCGGCGATGCCGGACGGATATCGGACGGTCATCGGGGAGCGGGGACAGCGGCTGTCGGGCGGACAGCGGCAGCGCCTGGCCATCGCACGGGCGCTGCTGAAGAACTCGCCCATTCTGATCCTCGACGAAGCGACATCCTCGCTCGACGCCGAATCCGAGCACCTGGTTCAGGAGGCGCTGGCGAACCTGATGGCCAACCGGACGGCGATCGTAATCGCCCATCGCCTGTCAACCGTGCGCCGCGCCAATCTGATCGTCGTACTGGAGCGCGGGCGGGTGGTGGAGGCCGGACGCCACGAGGAATTGCTGGCGCGGCCCCACGGGGCCTATGCCAAGCTGTACGCGATGCAACTCGTCGCGGGACGTCGCCCGCTCGAGATGCCGGTGGGGTAGGTGAACGAGTAGATATATGTTCCGTTCCATGACCGGGTTTGCGTCGCTCACCAGGGAAGATCAGCGGGCGACCGTCGGGGTGACGATCCGCGCGGTCAACCATCGCTACCTGGACGTTCAGTTGCGACTGCCGCAGAGCGTGATGGCCAGTGAGACCAGGTTGAGAAGCCTGCTGCAGCGCCACGTTGCGCGGGGCCGCATCGAGCTGAGCGTGTCCGTGCAGCTCAGAGAGCCGCCTGCTCCCGAGATCGAGCTGCACGAGGAGTTCGTGCATCGTCTCGGTGACGCGATCGAGCGGGCGCGCCAGCAGGGCCTTGTCAGCGGGCACCTGACGCCCGGGGACCTCGTGCGGATTCCGCAGGCTCTCGTGTTCAAGGAGCGTACGGCGGACGACCCCGGAACCACTGAGGAACTGGCGCAACTGGTGGAGTCGGCCGTCGAGGAGACCGTTGGGGCGCTGAACGCCATGCGATGGCGCGAAGGCGAACACCTGCGGGCGGATCTGGACGGACGTCGGGCGACGCTCGCGGCGATGATCGAACAGATCGCGACGTCGGCGACGGAGGGACGTGCCGACCTCGAGGCCAGACTGGCCGAACGCGTCAAGGAGTTGAGCCGGGACCTGCCCGCCGATCCTGCCGCCATCGCGCAGGAGATAGTCCGGACGGCGGGTCGTTCCGACATCAGTGAAGAAGTGGTGAGGTTCCGGGCACACCTCGCGCATTGGGCCGCCTTGACCGACGGCGACGAGCCGTGCGGGCGCAAGTTCGACTTCCTCCTTCAGGAGATGAACCGCGAGGTCAACACGATCGGCTCGAAGGCCGACGGGCTCTCCGTGACGGAGCTGATCGTCAACGCCAAGGCCGAACTGGAGAAGATGCGGGAGCAGGTGCAGAATGTCGAGTAGGCGCGGCCGACTGTTCATCGTGTCGGCCCCGTCGG
>DASVIS010000218.1:0-13592 GCA_036381995.1 Vicinamibacterales bacterium
GCACCTCGTCGCGCACGAACGCCGGGTTCAGGTCAACCGCCGTCATGCGCTCATCTCCAGCATCCGGCGCAGCGGCGCGAGGCACTTCACGCGCAGGTCCTCGGGGAGCGAGATCTCCGGCTGCCGGTCCCGCATGCAGCGATACACCTTCTCGAGGGTATTCAACCGCATGTACGGGCACTCGTTGCACGAGCATCCGTTCTCGGGCGGCGCCGGGATGAACGTCTTGTCCGGGGACGCCTTCTTCATCTGGTGGATGATGCCCGGCTCGGTGACGACGATGAAGCTTCGGGCGGGGCTCTTCGTGGCGTAGTCGAGGATCGAGGTGGTCGAGCCGACGTGGTCGGCCAATCGGAGAACCCGCTCTTCGCACTCCGGATGGGCGAGGACGAGCGCCTCGGGGTGTTCCGCCTTCAGGCGGATGATGCGGCGCTCCGAGAACGTGACGTGCACCGAGCAGGACCCGGGCCACAGCACCATGTCGCGGCCGGTCTTCTCGATGACGAATCGCCCGAGGTGCTGGTCCGGCGCGAAGAGGATCGGGCGGTCCGCCGGGATCTGGCGAACGATCCGCTCGGCGTTGCTCGACGTGCAGATGATGTCGCTCAGCGCTTTCACCGCGGCGCTCGAGTTGATGTAGGTGATGACCGTGTGACCGGGATGCGCGCGGACGAACTGCTCGAACTGCGGGGCGGGGCAGCCATCCGAGAGAGAGCAGCCCGCCGCGAGGTCCGGGAGCACGACGAGCTTCCCGGGGTTGAGGATCTTGGCCGTCTCGGCCATGAAGTGCACGCCGCAGAACACGATCACCGACGCCTCGGTCTTCGCCGCAGCCTGCGCGAGAGCCAGGCTGTCGCCAATGACGTCGGCGACGTCCTGGATGTCGGGTTCCTGGTAGAAGTGCGCCAGGACGATGGCGTTCATCTCCTTCTTGAGGCGGGCGATTTCAGCGAACAGGTCAATCATGACGTCCCTGCCTGGGGCGGAAAACACTGTCGTTCCGTCTTCGGCTAGTCTAACGTAGATGGCGGACGATGTTCTCAACGCGCGTTCCTGCCGACCTCGCCCCCAACCGGCTCACCACCGCCGAGCTGGCGCTCCGGGCCCGGCGCATCCGGTTGATCGATCTGACGGAAACGAATCCGACGAGGGTCGGCCTCGCGTATCCGGACGGCATGCTGGATGCGCTGTCGGCGCCCGCCGGGATGAGCTACGATCCGCACCCCTTCGGCCTGGCGAGCGCCCGGCAGACGATCGCCGGGCATGTCGGTGTCGGCAGGCGAGCCGTCGATCCCTCGCGTGTGATCCTCACGGCCAGCACGAGCGAAGCCTACTCGTTCCTCTTCAAGCTGCTCTGCGATCCCGGCGACCAGGTGCTCGTGCCAGTGCCCAGCTACCCGCTCTTCGAGCACCTGACGCGGCTCGAACTGGTTGACGTCCGCCCGTACCCGCTCGAGTACCATGGCACGTGGTCGATCGATGCCCACGCGGTCGAAACAGCCGTCACCACCCGGACCCGCGCGGTGCTGGTGGTCAGCCCGAACAATCCGACCGGTTCGGTGCTCACGCGGGGCGACCTTGCGGCGCTCGCACACCTCTGCGCGTCGCGACAGCTCGCGCTGATTGGCGACGAGGTGTTCTGCGATTACCTGCTCGATGCGCGGCCCGACCGCGCGTGTGTGCTGGACCAGGACGAGGCGCTGACCTTCAGTCTCGGAGGGCTCTCCAAGTCTGTCGGAATGCCCCAGGTGAAACTCGGGTGGATGGTGGCCGGCGGTCCCGCGCCGCTCGTGGACGCCGCGCTGGCCCGCCTCGAGATCATCTGCGACGCATTCCTCTCCGTTTCCACGCCGGTCCAGCATGCCGTCGGCACGCTCCTTGCGGCAGGTCGGGAGGTTCGCAGCCTGATCCTGGGCAGGGTGACACGGAACCTGCAGGAACTGCAGGCGCTCGTTGTGCGCCATCCTTCCTGCTCGGTGCACCAGGTGGAGGGCGGATGGTCGGCTGTCGTTCGCGTGCCGGCGACGAGGTCCGAGGAGAGGCTGGTGCTCGAACTGCTCGAACAGGACTCGGTGCTGGTTCATCCCGGCTACTTCTTCGATTTCCCGCACGAGGCGTTCGTGGTCGTCAGCCTGCTGCCCGAACCCGGCGAGTTCCGGGAAGGAGTGGTGCGGCTGCTCGCGCGCGCCTCCGCTTGAGGGACCGCATGTCGCTTGCCCCCGGCCGACACTCTGGCCTTCTGGTTCCGCTGTTCTCCATGCCCTCGCGCGCGAGCTGGGGCATCGGCGAGATTGGCGACATCCCGTTTCTCACCTCCTGGCTGCGCGGCGCCGGGCAGGACCTGCTGCAGTTGCTCCCGATCAACGAGATGGCCGTCGGCCAGCGATCGCCCTACTCGGCGATGACGGCGATGGCCATCGATCCGATTCTCATCAGCGTGCACGCCGTCGCCGACTTCCAGGCGTTTGGCGGAAATTCGGCAATGGGCCATGACTGGCAGGGCCGGCTGTCGGACGCGCGACGATCACCCACGATCGACGACGCGCTCGTGCGCAGCGTGAAGGAGCCGGCGCTGCGGGCGGCCTTCGACGAGTTCGTCCGCCGTCACGCACGACCGGGAACCGCCAGGGCGCACGCCTACCAGACGTGGGCTGGGGAACAATCCTGGTGGCTCGACGACTACGCCCTGTTCCGCGCGCTCCACGTGCGCGAGCAGAATCGCGGCTGGACCCACTGGCCTGCGCCGCTCCGTCACCGCGATTCGGACGCGCTCGCAAGCGCCCGCCGCGAACTGGCAAACGAGGTGTTCTATCGGAAGTGGATCCAGTGGATCGCGGACACCCAGTGGCACGACGCGAAGACGCAGGCGCGGCCGGTCTCGCTGATGGGCGACCTGGCCTTCATGGTGGATGGCGACAGCGCGGACGTGTGGGTGCACTCGGCGTCGTTCCGCCTGGACGCGTCCGTCGGCGCGCCGCCGGACGCCTTCAGCGAGACGGGACAGAACTGGGGGATGCCCGCCTACCGGTGGGACGTGCTGGCCAGACGCGATTTCGACTGGCTTCGTCAACGCGCCTGCCGGACCGCTTCGCTCTTCGACGGCTACAGGGTCGATCACCTGGTCGGCTTCTACCGCACGTACGTGTTCCCGAACGACGGGGCTCCTGCGTTCTTCACGCCGGCACAGGAGCCAGCGCAGCTCGCACTGGGTGAAACGGTGCTCTCGATCTTCGGCCAGGCCGGGGCACGGATCATCGCCGAGGATCTCGGCACCGTCCCAGACTTCGTTCGCCAGTCACTGGCGCGGCTGGGCGTGCCCGGCTACAAGGTGTTTCGCTGGGAGCGCCACTGGGAGACGAAGGGGCAGCCGTATCGGGACCCGTCGGCGTACCCGGCCACGTCCGTGGCGACATCGGGCACACACGACACCGAGCCGGCTGCCGCCTGGTGGGACGGTCTCGATGCGGACGAACGCGCGACGGTGCTCGCGACGCCGGGTGTGGCCGAGCGCGTGGCCCGCCTGGACGATGCGGCTGGCGAATTCTCGCCGGCGCTTCGCGACGTGCTCCTCGAGGTGCTGTTCGCATCGGGTTCCGACTTCCTCCTGCTTCCGGTCCAGGACGTGTTCGGGTGGCGCGGCCGCATCAACACCCCTGCGAACCATGGCGATCACAACTGGACCTGGCGGCTGCCGTGGCCCGTCGATACGCTGGACCGCGTGCCGGAGGCGCGCGAACGCGCCGAGACGCTTCGGGCCTGGAGCAGACGACATCGGAGAGCGTGAGTGACGCGAGAGGCGGCCATCAGGGCTCCTACTTGGGCGATTGACCAAGGCTGCTAGGGATCACACCTTTTGCCCTCCCGGGCCGAAAACGTAAACACCCACCCGCGCGCGCCCTCAGGGTCTGGCAGTCTTCCCTCGAAAATCCTCGATCTTCTGGCCTTGTGCTGGCCAGGCTCGGTGGTTCTACTCTTGCAAAACACCTGGACGCTTCCTACAACCCGGGAAACCTGACGTCGGCGAAGGTACGGACAGAAGCTGGGACCTGCCGTGGAAACATCCTCTTTCGTGGACGGAATCGGACGGCGGGTGCGGTCCGCGGACCCGACCGGCAAGGACGTCGAGACGCTCCTTCTGTGCAGGGAGCTGTCCGAGGCCGCTTCCACCGAAACCGCGCTCATCGCACGCGCCGGCCGGCTCGCCGCCTTCACCCATCCCTCCTTTGCGCAGGTCCTTCGCGTCGAACGCTTTCACGGCGCCCTCGGCGGCCTGGCGGTCGTGTCAGCCGCCGTTCCTGGCATCCGCCTGTCCGAAGTTCTGAGGCACGGCCACCGGAAGTGGGTGGCCGCCGATCTCGACGCCACTCGGTGCCTGCTGGAGCAGATCACCGGCGCGCTGGCCGACTTCCACCGTCATTCGCGGGACCTCGCCCACGGCGCGATCGGCCCCGAGCGCATCGTCGTGCGTCCCGACGGGCGGGCGGTGATCGTCGAGCACGTCCTGGCGCCTGCCCTCGAACAGCTCCAGATGGGGAGAACGCCCCTCTGGACGCAGTTCCGCGTTCCGGTTCCGGCGGTCGCCGGCACGACCCGGTTCGACCAGATGACCGACGTGATGCAGCTCGGGGTGCTGGCCCTCGCGCTGATGCTCGGCAGGCCGATCCGCCGCGATGAGTATCCCCACCAGCTGCAGGGCTTACTGACCGAGGTGTCCACACCTGACCCGCTCGGCGAGCGGCAGACGATGTCAAGGGCGTTACGTTCGTGGATTCTCAGGACGCTTCAATTTGAATCGCGTTCGTCGTTCCGCACGGCGGCGGAGGCCGCAACGGCGTTCGAGGCGGTGCTCGCCGAGGAACGGAGTCATGCGGCGTCTCTTGCGTCGGTCGTGAAGTTCGTGGCGGCTCGTTCGCCCGGCACCGAGGCGGAGGCACAGTCACCGGCCGTCGTGTCCGCAGCCGCCGCCGTGGACGCCCAGGCCGCCGCGGCGTGCGAGTGTGCAGTCGGCACGATCACCGCCCGAGAGCGCTTTGCCACCGTGCGCGTCTTCCGTTCCGCGATCGTCGGACCCGAGCCGCCCGAGCCGCTGGTGTCGCGGGTCGTGGCAGAAGGGGTTCGGAGTGAAGGCGCGGCAGCGGTCTCAGGACTGCAGCACCTATCGCGAATGGCGGCCCGGGCGACCCGGGCGTCCGTGCGGTACGCGAGAAGGCTCGATTGGAGCGCAGTGCGCGAGCACGTCCAGGTCGTGAGCGTCTCGCTTGGGCTCGCCGCTCTCTACGGCGTCACCTATCTGGGTGCTCGTGGATACCTGGGACTGCCCGACCTGATCGGCGGTCACGGCACGCTCGTTGTCGACTCCCGACCTGCCGGTATCGACCTGTACGTCGACGGGTTCCCGAGCGGTCAGACACCCGCCACGCTCGATCTGACGGCCGGCGAGCACACCATGGTGCTCCGCACCGGCAAGGGTGTCACACTCGTTCCCGTGGTCGTCGTCGCGGGAGCGAGACGCGTCGAGTTCGTGGAGGTCCGACAGCGCCGGCTCGGGCCCCGGACACGGGCCGCTGCCGCCCCGCTCCCGTTGCCGGCGCCCCGCCTTCCGCAGTAGCATTCACAATCGAAGGGGGATTCTATGAAGCGACTGCTGCTGCTCGTCGTGTGCGTGTCCGTGTTTGCGCTTCCAGCCGCGGCCCAGCCGCCGGCGACGGGCGCGGGATCGACCGCCGATCCGTTCAGCAAGATGCTGAAGACCTCGTTCGACACGGCCGCTCGTTATCTTGCGAGATCGGCCGAGAAGATGCCCGAGGCGAACTTCGCCTTCAAGCCGACGCCCGAGGTCCGTAGCTTTGGCGAAATCCTCGGCCACGTGGCCAACTCCCACTACTCGTATTGCTCCCGGCTGAAGGGTGAGAAGAACCCCAACGAGGGGAACAACATCGAACAGAAAACGGCGAAGGCCGACATCGTCAAGGCGCTGAACGATTCGATCGCCTACTGCACGGCGGTCTATGCCGACATGACGGACACGAAGGCGCTCGAGATGATGGCGCCTCCCCCACCGGCGCCTCCCGCACCGCCGGCAGGCGGCGCAGTTGTCGGTCAGCCGCCCCCCGCGCCGCGTCCGGCACCCGCGCCGTCGCCGCGCCTGCGCCTGCTGCTCGGCAACGTCACGCACGACCAGGAGCACTACGGGAACCTGGTAACTTACCTCCGTCTGAAGGGGATCGTGCCACCGTCGAGCGAACCGAGCCGATAGGGTGGGCGAGGCAGGGAAGTAAGAACGTCACACCGTGCATCGGGGTGATGCGGCAGCGCCGGCCGAGTTGATTCGTCCCGGCCTGGCCATCGCCCCGAGCTTTCCCCGAGAACCCGCAGTTTTCCTTCCTGTATTTGGATTTTCCGTGCTCCGTTCAGCGTTCTCCGTTCAGGCCGTCTCCGTTCAGCGGCCTGCCATTCGGCTGGATCGTCTTTCGCTCTGCGTGAGGATGGATGTCGGAAGGGTGTCCACTCACAATCGCCGAACTGCTGACCTCTGACGAACTGCTGCATTCGCACGAAGCCGTGGCGATTGCCGTCGAGCTCTGCAGCCTGATCATGGCCCGACGACCCGTGAATGCGGTGGCTCCAGCGATCTCCTCTTCGTCGGTCAGCATCGATGCGAGCGGAGCCGTCGCGGTGGCGGGAGGCGTCCCCGGCGAGGACGAGCAGGCTGTCTCGCTCATCGGCCGCCTGCTGGTGGACATGTTGGGTCATGCGGGCAACCAGGGCGAATCAGCCGTTCCGACGAGACTGCGTGCGACCGCTGTCCGGGCTGCGACGAGCGGCCACGAAGCGTTCGAGTCGCTAGCCAATCTCGTCGCCGCTTTGCGGCGTCATGCTCCGGCGCAGCGGCACGCGGCGATCCGGGCCGTATTCGACCGCCGCCGGGCGGCTGCCCGTCGGTCGGCGAGTTCCCGCGCACCAGGCTTCGCACCCGCCGGTCTCGAGCGCCGGCGACGCTGTGCTTCGGCCGACATCGTGCCAGGCGAACTGAGAGCGGCGGAACAGGAGGTCCTCCGGGCCCGCTTCGCCGGGCAGGAGCGGCAAACCGGCGTCGAGCGCAAGGATCTGGCCGGAGCGGCCCGGGCGTCCCGTAACGTCTGGATCACCAGGGCGCTGGTCGTTGGGGCCATGCTGCTGCTGCTGGCCGGGGTCAGCGCGATCTTCCAGTTCACCGACCAGGGCGACGAGGCACCGACGGCGCGCCCGGTGACGAGACCAACTCCCGCCTCGCCGCCCCGCGAGCCGGGCTGGGAGCTTCTGGGAAAACCTGAACGCGCATCGGTGGCTCCCGCACCCGGTGCGGCCCTGCCGAACCGCCCTGCAACCATGGTGCCCCCCCCCACCGTGGCTCCGCCGCCCGAGCTCAGCGAGCCGGCTCGCAGCGCTCCTGCCCCGCGCCAGCCAGAGCGCTGACAGGCTGGCAACGCGCCGGCCAGAGGGGAAAGCGTCAAACGGGGGCGGAGAATATGGCCGTCTCCGGATGGACGCGCCCTGCGGGAATCCGGTAGACTGGCCGGCGATGCTCAGATCTGCGGTCGTGCTGGGCCTCACGCTCTGCGCGGTCCTGGAAGTGGGTTGTGCTCGGACGAGCGAGCCGGTGCGAGGAGTAGCCAGCCGTGCCGACGTGCATCTGGCGCCCGAAATCGAGTCGATCGCGGGACGCGTGCCAAACCACTCGACGCTCGCCACCCTTCTGGAGTCCTCGCGGCTGCGCGCGGACCTGGTCCCCGCAATCGTCTCGCTCACACGAACGGTGTTCGACCCGCGCCGCCTGAAGGCGGACCACACGTTTCGCGTCGAGCGCACGCTCGCCGGTCTCGTCCGCAGGTTCGAATACGAGATCGACGAGGATCGCTACCTGCGGGTCCTCGGCCCTTCCAATCGGCAACCCGAAGAACTGACCGTCGAACTGGTGCCGTACCGGAAGGAACGGGCGCTGGTGTCGGTCCGCGGCGAAATCTCGAAGATGTCGCCGTCGCTCTTTACGGCGATGGAAGATACCGGTGAAGGACCCGATCTCTCAATCGAACTCGCCGACATCTTCGGGGGCGAGATCGACTTCCATTCGGACCTCCAGCCGGGCGACGGCTTCAGCCTGACGTTCGAGAAGGTCTACCGCGAAGGGCAGTTCTCGTCGTACGGCGCGGTGCTCGCCGCGGAGTTCACCAACGACGGTCGGGTGCTGAAGGCCGTTCGGTACGCGGTGCCCGGGGGCAAGCCGGCCTACTACGATGGCCAGGGACGCTCGCTCAAGCGGTTCTTCCTGAAGTCACCGCTTAAGTTCGCCGCGCCGGTGAGTTCGCGGTTCGCGAACGCGCGGATGCATCCGATCCTGCGCATCGTACGGCCCCATTTCGGTGTGGACTACCAGGCGCCGGCGGGCAGCCCGGTTGTCGCCGTGGCGAACGGTACGGTCGTCTCGGCGGGCTGGAGCGGAGAGGCGGGCCGGCTGGTTCACGTCCGGCACTCGAGCGGCTACGAGACGCTCTACATGCACCTGTCGTCGATTGCCGTGCGAGCCGGTCAGCACGTGGGCCAGGGCGAACTGATCGGTCGGGTCGGCATGACCGGTCTCGCCACCGGTCCGCATCTCGACTATCGGGTCAAGAGGAACGGCGGGTACCTCAATCCTCTGGTCGTCCACCGGTCGCTCCCGCCCGGTGACCCGATCCCTGCCGCCTTCCTCGCGCAGTTCGAGGCCGAGCGGGACCGGGTGATGGCACTGCTGGTTCCAGCCAGCGGGCAGCTGACAGTGGGAAGTCGCGCGAGACTTGAGCCTTGACACTCCTTTCCGCTTCAGGTAATTAGCTGAATAGCGGCCCTGTGGCCGCACGCCTCCAGTCCTTCGTAACCCTTTGCGCTGCCTGGCATGCCGGGCAGCCCGCCGCGAGTCATCAGATGTCTATTGTCCGACCGTTCAAAGCGCTCAGGCCCTCATCCTCGAACGTCGATCGCGTGTCCGCCGTGCCGTACGATGTTGTCAACGCCGAGGAGGCGCGGGCACTGGCGGCTGGCAATCCGCTCAGCTTCCTGCACGTGTCGCGCGCCGAGATCGACCTTCCGCCGGCGACCGACCCGTACTCCGACGCGGTCTACAACAAGGCCCTCGAGAACTTCACCAATCTCCGTCAGGAGGCGCCGCTGGTCGTCGAGGATACGCCCGCGGTCTACTTCTACCGCCTGAAGATGGGCGGCCATTCTCAGACAGGCCTGGCCGCCTGCTACTCGGTCCACGAGTACGACACCGACCTGATCAAGAAGCACGAGAAGACACGGCGGGACAAGGAGGACGACCGCACGCGCCATATCAGCATCCTACGTGCGCAGACCGGGCCGGTGTTCCTGACCTATCGCGCCTCGAAGGCGGTCGATGCGGTGGCCGACAAGGTGACGGCGGGTGCGCCGCTGTTCGATTTCGAGTCGGCCGACAAGGTGCGCCACACGGTCTGGAAGGTGACGGGCACGGACCTCGACGCGGTGGTCAGGGCATTCGGCGCGCTGCCGTGCCTCTACATCGCCGATGGGCACCACCGCGCCGCCAGCGCCGGCCGAACTCGGAAATACCTCGCCGAGAGGTCGCCGAACACCAACAACGACGAGGCCAACTGGATGCTGGCCGTCGCGTTCCCCGATAACCAGACGCAGATCTTCCCGTACAATCGGGTCGTCAGGAACCTGGCCGGCAAGACACCGGAGGCGTTCCTCGCCGAGTTGAAGACGCGCGTGACGGTGGCCGAGGGCACGCCGAGCCCGACGAAAAAGGGCGAGGTCGGGATGTACCTCGCCGGGCGCTGGTACACGCTTCACCTGGCGGCGCCTGCCGGCGCGACGGACGTGGGCAGCACGCTCGACGCCAGTCTGCTGCAGGACCAGGTGTTGTCTCCGCTGCTCGAAGTCGGCGACCCGCGCTCCGACAAGCGGATCGATTTCGTCGGCGGCATTCGCGGCACTGCGGAGCTCGAGAAGCTGGTGAACAGCGGGAAGGCCGCGGTCGCGTTCTCGATGTTCCCCGTCGGCGTCGACGACCTGATGCGGATCGCGGATGCCGGCGAGATCATGCCTCCCAAGTCCACGTGGTTCGAACCGAAGCTACGTGATGGTCTACTCAGTCATCTCATCTAACCGGACGCGGGCAGGCGCGTCCAAGGATGTGCAGCCATGAAAGTACTTGTTGCTGACAAGTTCGAGAAGAGCGGGATCGACGGGCTCAAGGCGGCAGGATGCGAGGTCATCTTCGAGCCGGATCTCAAGGACGCCACCCTCGTGGAAGCGATCGGGAAGACGGGTGCCGACGTGCTGGTCGTGCGTTCCACGCAGGTGACCGAGCCGATGATGGACGCGGGCAAGCTCGTGCTGATCGTCCGCGCCGGCGCCGGCTACAACACGATCGACGTGAAGGCGGCGAGCAAGCGCGGCATCTACGTGTCGAACTGCCCGGGAAAGAACTCGATCGCGGTCGCGGAGCTGGCGTTCGGCCTGATCCTCGCGCTCGACCGCCGCATTCCGGACAACGTGATGGAGTCGCTGCGCGGCAAGTGGAACAAGAAGGAATACTCGAAGTCGAAGGGGCTCTACGGCACGACGCTCGGGATCCTGGGATTCGGCAAGATCGGCCAGGAGGTGGCGAAACGCGCCATGGGATTCGGCATGAACCTCGTGATCTGGAGCGAGATGGGCGTCCGCGTCGACCGCGATGCGATCCCCGTGGACCTGCCGCTCATGCTGCAGGTCAGGCCCGGGGCGGGCGCGCTGATCGAGGAGCGCATCACGGTCGTCCAGACGCCGGCCGAAGTGGCAGAGAAGTGCGACATCCTCAGCATCCACCTGGCCGCCAGCCCGCTGACGAAGAACATCGTCAACGCCGAGGTGCTGGGCAAGCTGAAGCCGGGCGCGTTTGTCATCAACACCGCCCGCCCCGACGTGTTGGACTACAAGGCCCTCGCACACGTGGTGAAGGAGAAGGGCGTTCGCGTCGGCCTCGACGTGTACCCGGGTGAGCCGACGAGCGCCGCCGGCGACTTCACGCAGGAACTGCTGGGGCTGCCTGGCGTGTACGGCACCCACCACATCGGCGCGTCCACCAACCAGGCACAGGAGGCGATCGCCGCCGAGACCGTCCGCATCGTGACGGCCTTCAAGGAAACCGGCCGCGTGCCGAACGTCGTGAACCTGGCCAAGAAGACCCCGGCCAAGTACTCGATGATCGTTCGCCACAAGGATCAGCCGGGCGTGCTCGGGTGCGTGTTCGGCAAGCTGGGCAGCGCGGGCATCAACGCGCACGAGACCGAGAACATCGTGTTCGAGAGCGCGGAAGCGGCGATCGTCCGGATCAACGTGGACAAGGCGCCGCCGGCCGACCTCGTCGAATCGCTGAAGACCTGCAACGGCATCATGGAGGTCAACGTGGTCGAGTTGGTCGGGTAGGGTAGTCGTGACAGCCGCCAGCCGGATTGCGGCGGAGAGTTCCAGTTCCTGTGTTCATCAACCGGTTCTTCTGAGGAGATCATCCCAATGGTGACGACCACCCGAGTCTTCAACTTCGCGGCCGGGCCAGCCATCCTGCCGCTGCCCGCGCTCGAGGAGGCGCAGCGCGACCTGGTGGCACTGCCGGGCGTTGGCATGTCGGTGCTCGAGATCAGCCACCGGTCGAAGACGTTCGAGGCGATCATCGGCGAATGTGAGGCCAACATCCGCAAACTGGCCGGCATTCCCGACAACTATCACGTGCTGTTCCTCCAGGGCGGGGCGACCACCCAGTTCTCGATGGTGCCGATGAATCTGCTTCCCTCGGGTTCGTGGGCCGACTACATCGTGACCGGGTCGTGGTCGTCGAAGGCCGTCAAGGAAGCGAAGAAGGTCGGCGCGGTCAACATCGCGTTCGACGACAAGGCGGAGAACTACGTCCGGATCCCGAAGAAGGAAGAACTGAAGCTCACGCCGGGCGCCGCCTACGTGCACATCACGACCAACGAGACGATCCACGGCGTCGAGTTCCACAAATTGCCGGCCTTCGGCGACGCAACCGTGGTGGCCGACACGTCGTCGCACATGTTCAGCCGCCCGATCGACGTGACGAAGTGCGGATTGATCTACGCGGGCGCGCAGAAGAACATCGGCCCGGCCGGCGCGACGCTCGTGATCGTCAACGACGATGTGCTGAAGAAGGCCGCCGAGCGGCCGTCCTACGCCAACCTGCCGGTGATGCTGCAGTACGGCATCCACGCCCAGGAGAAGTCGCTGTACAACACGCCGCCCGTGTTCGCGATCTACATGATCGGCCTCGTGATGAAGTGGCTGGTCTCGATCGGCGGCCTCGAGGCGATCGACAAGATCAACGAGCGCAAGGCCGGCAAGCTGTACGCCGAGATCGATCGGACCGGCTTCTACAAGGGTCACGCCGCGAAGGACTGCCGCTCGCGAATGAACGTGACGTTCCGTCTCCCGAACGAGGAACTCGAGGCGAAGTTCGTGAAGGAATCGAAGGCGGCTGGCCTCGACGGCCTGAAGGGCCATCGCTCGGTGGGCGGCCTGCGCGCGTCGATCTACAACGCCTTCCCCGAGGCGGGCGTGGACGTCCTCGTGTCGTTCATGCAGGAGTTCGAGAAGAAGAACGGGTAGGTTTCTGAAGGGCCGCTCGATTCACGTCGGGCGGCCCTCTGCTTCGCCGGCGCCCTGCTCTTGCGGCTCCAAGCGAACTTGAACGGTATGAGCGTCTCGATTGCGGGGGGCGGCCGCGATGTCACCACCTACGGAGACCGCACAAGAGCGCGCCGAGCAGTTCCTGGGAATCGCGCCAGATTTCGACCTCGGCTCGCTCCTCACCGAATCGTCGCACCCGCGAACGGCTGACCTGAGCGATGTGGCGCGCCGCAGCGCCGAGGCCGGCCTGTCCGCCCTCCTCGACGTCGACCGCGATGTCGTTCGGAAGTACTGCGCCTGGTCGCAGACCGCCCAACCTGTCCGGATGGCGCGAGCGGCCCTCGAGGCGTTGCGACGTGGCGGCCACATCTTCTTCACCGGCTGCGGCGCGACCGGGCGCTTGAGTGTCCAACTCGACGCAACATGGCGCGCCTTCTGGCAGGACAGGCGGGCGCGCGGGCAGGCGGCGCCGCCTCCCGACTGTTGGGAGGATCGCACGCGAAGCGCGATGGCGGGTGGCGACTACGCGCTGATCAAGTCCGTCGAGGGGTTCGAGGACTTCGTGCCATTCGGTCGGAAGCAGGTTGCCGACCTCGGTCTGGGAGCTGGCGACCTCGTCTTTGCGATCACCGAGGGGGGTGAGACTTCTTTCGTCATCGGCACGGCCTGGCAGGGCGCGGAATCGGGCGCGCGGGTCTTCTTCGTCTACAACAACCCGGACGATGTGCTGCGGGTGCACGTCCGTCGGAGTCGGGAAATCCTCGACGATCCGCGGATCGAGAAGGTCAACCTGACCTCCGGCCCGATGGCCGTGACGGGTTCGACGCGGATGCAGGCCACCAGCATCGAGCTTCTCGCCATGCTGACCGTCCTCGAGATCGTCCTTCGGGAACTCCTGGGTGCGGATGGCA